>CAMIWE010000022.1 GCA_946402335.1 uncultured Lachnoclostridium sp. | reverse complement strand
TCTTTTCTGCGGTCGCCGTAACCGGGTGCCTTAACCGCTACAACGGTAAAGGTTCCGCGGAGTTTGTTGAGGATCAGAGTGGAAAGTGCTTCTCCCTCTACATCCTCGGCGATGATCAGAAGCTGACGTCCGTTCTTGACAACTTCCTCAAGAATCGGGAGAATATCCTGAATGTTGCTGATCTTCTTATCGGTCAGAAGGATCAGCGGATTGGTAAGACGGGCTTCCATCTTATCCATATCGGTTGCCATATAAGCGGAGCAGTATCCTTTGTCGAATTTCATACCCTGAACGACCTCAAGCTCGGTCTTCATGGACTTGCCTTCCTCAATGGAGATAACACCGTTGTCGGTAACCTTTTCCATCGCATCGGCAACCAGTGCGCCGACTTCCTCACTGCCGGAGGAAATGGTTGCAACCTTGGCAATGTGCTGCTTTCCGGATACCGGAGAGCTCATTCCCTTCAAAGCCTCAACCGCAGCCTCGGTAGCCTTCTTCATACCCTTACGGAGAACGATCGGGTTTGCACCTGCAGCAAGGTTCTTCATGCCTTCGTTGATCATTGCCTGTGCAAGTACGGTAGCCGTCGTGGTACCGTCACCGGCAACGTCGTTCGTCTTGGTGGCAACTTCCTTCAAAAGCTGTGCGCCCATGTTCTCAAACGGGTCTGCAAGCTCGATTTCCTTTGCAATCGTAACACCGTCGTTCGTAATCAGCGGAGCGCCGTATCCTTTGTCCAGTACAACGTTGCGGCCTTTCGGTCCGAGCGTAACCTTAACGGTATCGGCAAGCTGGTTGACGCCGGCTTCCAGAGCCTTTCTGGCGTCTACATCATATTTCAGTTCTTTTGCCATAATTCATTCCCTCTTTCTTACTCTTCCACAAGAGCAATAATATCATTCTGCTTTACAACGATGAATTCCTCATCGCCGAGCTTAACATTCGTTCCCGCATATTTGGAATAGATTACAACGTCGCCTTCCTTAACAAGCATCGTTACTTCCTTGCCCTCAACCATTCCGCCGGGGCCGACGGCAACAACGATTGCCTCCTGAGGCTTCTCCTGTGCGGAAGTGGTAAGAATGATTCCGGACTTGGTAGTCTCTTCAGCTGCCTTCTGTTTCAAAACGACTTTGTCACCCAAAGGTTTTAACTTCATAATGATTCCTCCTGTTTCCGGCATTCGTTTCCGTTTCCGGTCTTTCCGGATGCCTTCTATGATTCGTTGCGGATCACATTATCGCATGTTCCCGCTGCACAATCTGTTATAGCACGAAAAAGGATGGTTGTCAACAGAAAATTAGCACTCGAAGACAAAGAGTGCTAACAATAAATCAGCCTGTTTTTTGTGCAACTTTTCCCCGAATCCCCGTTCATTTTCCTCCGGCCGGAAAATCTCTTGGCAATCGTTTTTCATCATGCTATAATCGGTCCGACCGGGTACGAAGCCTTACGGCAAATGTCACGTACCGGAAAGGAGTCCCGCGCGAAGGTTTTTCCGCGGGAATGGGATATGGAATTGTACATGGCCCCGTTAGAGGGGATTACGGGATCGCTGTTCCGAAACGTTTATCAGGCACATTTTCCGGGATTCGACCGGTTTTTCACGCCGTTCTTCGGAAATACCGGCTTTAACACAAAGGAACTGTGCGACATCGGGCCCGACGCCAATCAGGGAATGCCGCTCGTCCCGCAGATTCTTTCCAACAAGGCGGAGGATTTTCTGCAGATCGCGCAGCGGATGAAAGACTACGGCTATACTTCCGTCAATCTGAATCTCGGCTGCCCGTCCGGAACGGTAACCGCAAAAGGCCGCGGTTCGGGGTTCCTGCGGGACCCGAAAGCGCTGGATTCATTTTTCGCGGAAATCGCGGACAAGAGTCCTCTTCCGATCTCCGTAAAGACGCGGATCGGGTACGAGGACGAAAGCCTCTGGCCCGAAATCCTGGCCGTCTATAACCGGTATCCGGTTACCGAGCTGATCGTTCACCCGCGGCTTAAAACCGATATGTACCGCCCCGGGATCCGCATGGATGCATTTGCCTATGCCTATGAAAACGCCAATATGCCTCTTGTCTATAACGGAGATATCAATACGCCAGAGGATTACCGGCGCATCGTCACGGAATTTCCGAACATCCGGGCTGTCATGATCGGACGCGGGATCCTGCGAAATCCCGGACTGATCGGAGAGATTCACGGAGCGCCCCCGGCCGATAACAAAGCCATCCGGGAGTGGCTTGACGACCTCATGAAACAGAACCATGCCGCCTATACCGAAATCCCGACGCTGTTCAAATTGAAAGAAATCTGGACGTATTTGCAGGACCGGTATCCGGAGCACAAAAAAGAACTCAAACAGCTGTTTAAAGCAAAGAAACTGAATGAATATAAAAACGCCGCAGCGGTCATCCTTCAATGACTGCTGCGGTATTCTTTTTGATCATGTGACAAATGCCCCGCGTCTGTTACGCTTTCCGGGAAGCAGGACGCAGAAACTCAATATTTGTGCGAACTTCGTCACCGCAGCGAAGCGAGATGATAACCCGCTCATCGTCCTCGTAATGATACGGGACGAGAATCTCGCCGCGTCGCGTCTGGGCTTTATACTCCACTCGGAATCCGGAAATTCCTTCCTTCGGAATAAAGTCCTGCACCATGCCGAGATAACGGCTGTTGTTGACGTGGCCGTGAAAATCAATATGCTCCGCAAGAACCGGAATCGGCTCGCCGGCCTCCATTCCGTCGGGAATCAGAATCTTCCGGCCCTGATAATCCATCAAAAGAGGCTCCTCCACTTCATAAGCGGCGCCCACAAACTCGGGAATCGGAACAATCCGCCCCTGGACCTTGTCCATCATCGCCCATATACTATCTGCTTTGGCAATATAATCGCCCCCGGGTGTCCTCAGGTAACAGTTCCGGTTTCCGAACCTTCCGTGAAAGCGGTACGGGAACGTGCCGGCGATGATTTTCTCGCCATGCTCCGGCATCCGCGTAATTTCCACGTTCCAGGACACTAAAAACCATCCGAGTCCCTTCGAATTAAGGACATTTACCCCGACACCGGCTTCCTCCGCCTGGAACGTAGCCGCGTCCTGAAAAAAGTCCAATAAAGCGGGAACAGTCAGACGGAGATTCCCATCCGTCTGACTGTATCGTATCGTTTCTTCAAATTCTGACCTCATCCGCTACCCCTAACAGCTTATTTTCTCATGCTCAAAAACATTGCTTCCGTCCGTTGGTCCGGGCAGACAAATGTGAGCTTCAGCGGATAATCCGCATGTTTTAACATCCAGCGGTCTACCGTCTGGCTGGCTACGATGGCGCATTCCCGAAGCGGATAGCTGAAATAGCCGGATCCGATCGGCGCCAGCGCAACGTCATGATAACCGTTGGCCATCGCCAGGTCCATGACTGCAATATAGCATTTCTCAAGATATTTCTTATCCGAACCGTCTCCGCTGAACCGCGGGCAGGCCGTATGAATAACATATTTGGCCGGGAGCGCTCCGCCAATCGTGGCAACGGCTTTTCCGATACCGCAGCCCTTCACCGCCATGCAGGCACGTTTGAGCTCGGCACCGCCCTTTTCATAGAATTCATCATCCACGCCCTTACCGATGGAGAGCGTTGTCGTCGTCACGTTAACCATTGCCTCGCAGGGATGGTCGATCAGACGGCCCTGAACAACGGCAACCTGTCTTCTTGCGCCGCTCTTCGTGAATTCCTCAACCCGGCGTACCTTTTCCTCGGCACTCTCTCTGACTTTTTCGACTTCTGCCTGTGCCTTGGCAATCTTTCTTGCTTTTGCGGCTGCCTGAAGACGGGTCTTCGCCTCCGCATCGATCTGTGCCTTCTCAAAAGCGGCCTGAGCCATTGCTTTCATCTGCTCGGCGCGGTATTTTGCGGCAAGCGCAGCCTTCTGGGCGGCTTCCGCTCTGGCCTTTGCTGCTGCTTCCTCTGCCTTGGCCTTTGCAATGATTGCCTGCATTTCTTCATCGGCAATCGGCTCGGGTGCCTTCGTGCTTGCCGGCTCGGGTGCTGCTTTTTGTGCAGGTGCCACGGGTCTCGGCGCTGCTACGGGCTCGGCAGGAGCCGGCGCGGGTGCAGGCGCTGCAGGTCTTGCGGCCGCTACGGGCTCAACAGGGGCCGGTGCAGGTGCGGGCGCTACAGGTCTTGCGGCTGCTACGGGCTTGGCAGGAACCGGCGCAGGTGCAGGCGCTGCAGGTCTTGCGGCTGCTACGGGCTCGGCAGGAACCGGTGCAGGCGCAGGTGCGGGTCTTGAAACAAGCGGCTCAATGGCAGGCGCTGCTGCCACTACCGACTTGATCGGAGCGGTTGCCGCAACCGGCTTAACCAAGGCCTCGGCTTCCTCTTCGTCCTTCGGTCTTGCAAGAACCGCGGCAGGATTCCGCAGTCCGCCCTGATAACGCATCAGGTCAAACAGATCCTGCTTCATCTCGTAAAATCCGGCGAACGGGATTCCGTTGATCCGCTCATTCCGGAACATTTGCTCTAAGCTTTCAAAGGTATAGTTTGTAATTCCGAGGTCTTCATAGGAATGTCCGTGACGTACGTCATAGAATACTTCCTCAAGCCAGGTGGATACGATTTCGGAAACATACGGCAGCATGCATGCTTCATAAATCCGCATGCTCCAGATGGAAACGTCATCCTTCTGCGGTGTCGGTTCATAATCGTCCCCGCCTCTTCCGCGGCGGCGGTTCCGGATCGGCTTCGGCTGTTTCAGATCAATGGCGTCAACATATTCGGTTACTTTCTCCCCTGCAACCGCGCTCCAGGCACGAAGATCCTCCCGGACTCTCATCAGTGCACGGCCGAGAAGGTTACGGCCGCGCCATTCCTTCGTATCTTCGCTTCTCGGATCGTCAATCGCGAGTCCGATTCCCCAAATCGCATCACGGGGTGCGCATTCCGCGAGAATTGCGTTTCCGGTACTGAGCAGACTTAATAAAAGTTCCGGATTCTGCTGGAATTTGGCCCGAAGACCGCGTCGCATTACCTGCGGACGGATTGTCTTCCACAAGTTCTCATTATAGCGTGCGACCTGCTTTCCGAGCCGCTTAATCTCCGAGAGGTTTCTGGACTTCATAATCTTCTCGGCGATCTCTTCGTCTCCGAACGTAAGCGCTTTCTGCTCCATCAGGTACTGTTCACAGGAAAAATACTCCCTTCCTGCATACGTGAACGGCGAAATGAACCAGTTGCTCAGATAACCGTTCTCCTTATGCGGGTCATAAAACCGTATGATCGATCCCATAAAAATCCTCCTCTTTGCTGCAACGGGCAGCAACCCCGGTTATTTCCTTACGCTTTACCTCTTTCTTCGTCCTCCCTGCGGATCTGTGCCCGCTTGATCTTGCCGCCGAGTGTCTTCGGCAGCTCGTCCACGAACTCCACGATTCGCGGATATTTATAAGGCGCCGTGGCCTTCTTTACATGATTCTGCAATTCCTTCACCAGCTCGTCCGAAGGCGTATACCCCTTTGCCAGAACGACGGTTGCTTTTACGACCTGTCCGCGGATCGGGTCGGGTGCTGCGGTGATGGCGCACTCGACTACTGCTGGATGCTCAATGAGAGCACTCTCAACCTCGAACGGTCCGATACGGTAGCCCGAACACTTGATAACGTCGTCATGCCGTCCCACAAACCATACATAACCGTTATTGTCGCGCCAAGCAACATCCTTCAGGTTGTAATTTCCTCCGGCAAATGCGGCGTCGGTCTGTTCTTTGTCCTTATAATAGCCGATGAACAGTCCGATCGGGTGGTTGTTGATAACGTCGCAGATCGTGATCTCGCCTTCCGCGCCGTTCTCCACTTCCTGATCGTCCATCATCAGTTTAATGTCATAAATCGGTGATGCCTTTCCAAGCGCTCCCGGAATCGGTTCGATCCAAGGGAAATCAGCAAACAGTACGGTACCCTCGGTCTGGCCGAAACCGCTGTGAATCTTGCCGCCCGTAAGCGCGTACCAGCGGTTGAATACCTCCGGATTCAACGGTTCACCGGCCGTCGCGAAGTTCCGGATACTCGAAAGATCGTACTTCGAAACGTCCTCCTGAAGCATGAAACGGTACATCGTCGGCGGTGCGCAGAACGTGGTCAGTTTATACTGGGACATCTTCTCAAGAAGCTTGTCCGGATGGAACTTGATCATATCATAGGCAAATATCGTCGCGCCGCAGATCCACTGGCCGTAAATCTTACCCCAGCCGAACTTGGCCCAGCCGGAATCGGATACACTCATGTGAAGTTTGCCCTTCTGTACCTGCTGCCAGTACTTCGCGGTTACAATATGGCCGAGCGGATGATGGTAATTGTGCGTAACCATCTTCGGCATGCCGGTCGTACCGGAAGTGAAATAAATCTGCATGATATCGGTACCTTTGGTCGCCGCATCGCCCGCAGGACGCTCCAAGGTATCTGGGAACTGCATGAATTCCTTATTAAAGTTGATCCAGCCCTCGCGCTCCACATTGTCAACAACCGCGCGGTACTTAACGCCCGGCATCTCGGGAGCCGCGAGCTCCATCTGCTGCATAACATACTCATCGTCTACGCAGACGAACATCTTAACGTCGGCCGCATTGGCACGGTATGCAATATCCTTTTTCGTAAGCTGTAGCGTTCCGGGGATTACGATCACGCCGAGTTTGATAAGGGCTACGGCACAGATCCAATACTCCCAGCGACGGCGGAGGATCAACATTACCACGTCACCTTTTTTCAGACCGAGCGATTTAAAATAGTTCGCCGCACGGTTGCTCAACTTACTGATATCGGTAAAGGTGAACGTCTTCTCGTTTCCGAAGTCGTCGCACCACAAAAGTGCTCTCAGGTCAGGCTCTTCCTGCGCCCATCCGTCAACAATGTCAAAGCCGAAATTGAAATATTCCGGCGCAATTACTTTATAATTCTGTTTAAAATCCTCGTACGAGCTGAACTCGGTACGGGGAAGATATTTCTCTAACATGTTCTTAAGTCTCCTTTAATCGCGGGCCGCTCCGCTTATTATTCCGCAATCATCGTAAGGAACGTGCCGGGCTCGTTGCCGTAGCACTTCTGTCCGTGCGGATGCGTGGGGTTGAAGTAAATGCTGTCACCTTTATGAAGGACGATCTCCTGATCGTCGAAGACGACGACAATACTGCCCTCGATTACAAGGTTGAATTCCTCACCGCCGTGCTGTACAAGCGCAGCAGGCTTGTCGGACGGATCAAGCGTAACCAGAAACGGCTGCATGATCTTATTGGTAAAATGGAACGCAAGATTCTGGAAACGGTATCCCGGATAACGGTCTGCCGGCTGCCCCTGGCCTGCCCGCACGACCTGATAGGTCCGAAGTTTCGCGCCGGTTCCGGTCATGATTTCCGAAAAATCCACATGGAACTTCTTCGCAATGGAATAAATCACGCTGATCGGGACGTCTTCCGCGCACTCTTCATATTTTTTATAGGTATCGGGATCCACATAAATCTCCCGCGCGAGTTCCTCCTGCGTATATCCGCAGACTTCTCTCAGTTCCCGGATTCGCGCTGCCAGTTCTTTCAATTCGTCCATAGCATACCCCTTGTTTTCGTGTATTATTGCATAGGTATTGAAATTATATACCTCTTTTTCGGAAAATGTCAATGTTTCCCTTGCATTTGCCGCGTGAAATCGGTAAACTGTAAGCAATATGCGGGAAAGGAGAACTGATTATGCCGTACTTCCGCGAACTGCCTTTAAAAAAGATTCTGCTGATGCATTTTATTCTCGGACTGACCACCGGATGGTTCTTTGCGCAGGGCATTAAGCTTGCCCTCGGAAAGTGCGTTTTCGGCGGGCTGCAGCTGACATTCCCCTTCTACCGGCTGCTTGGGGTACAGCTGTCCTTCTTCGTATTTTTCGTCGTATGCATTATCGACCTGAATTACTGGAAGAAGCACCGCACGGAAACGCCCAAAGCCAAAGCAACTGCTGCCGAATACGGAAAGTTATGCCTTACCGTTCTGGTCTATGCAGCAGGCGCCGGGATCATCAATCTTGTAAGATTTCTGTAGAAAAACGGATGGGAATGCCCCATCCGTTTTTGAATTCTCCCCTTCACTAAAAAACTTTCCCTGATCCGGAAGCCTTCCGGCAAAACACTTTACAGCACTACATACAGTTGCGTCAGGCCGATCAGTACGATACCGAGAGCCATCCCCGCCCAGGCCTTCCAGAATTGAAAGATATTCTTCCGGTATAACATTTCCCATATTACCGCGGTCGCAAATGCCACGGAAATCATCATCAGCATATCCCCCGGGAAAAGCTTATATAACAGGTGCGTGTTTCGAAAGCCTGTCGTCTCACACATTATTTGACCGATTCCGGATGCATATTTGTAATCATAGTTAACGAAATTGAGAGAAGTCTGAAAAGTCTCCCAGGAAGGAAGTACCGTCATCATCATTGCCCAGATCACCGCCCCCTGAAGCGCAATGTGCATCTTCCCGCTCTTGTTCATTCCTTCGATGCGTTCGGCTTTCCGGCGGGTAAAGGCAATTCCTCCGAGGATCAGACTGATGAATCCGAGAAGAAGAAACCACGGAATCAGCTGCCATAAATAAGTCGCGGTCTTCCCGGGTTCCGCCGCAAGCTCGGGATCCGGTCCGAACAGGTATATTACATGTTCCGTCACATAATAAAACTTCGCGAGCGGCTCTCCGGCAATATCGGAGAACCATATCATATCTTTGATGTCATTTCGGAACAGGTATCGCCATACGGGTATCATCCTTACGGCCTGATATGCGCAAATCAGGACAATTCCCCAGCCGCCGTAGAGCAACGCATACATCCATCCTCCCGACGCAATCGAAAAGCAGATCATCGCCAGGCCGTAAAAAATCAGGAACACTGTCGCAATCAGGACAATCCGGGTCGGAAAGTATCCCGCGTCCACTTCCAGATTTTTGGAGCACGCGAACAGGATGGACATCACCGTGGTTTCGGCAAGGAGAAATACCGAAAGATACGCCACCGCTATCATCGATGCGCTGCCGAATATGCTCCTTCTTGTCGTCGGAAGACTGTAAAACACATCCGAGCTTTCCGGCGAATTATACTGTGAAAGCAACTTCCACACAATGATAAACGGCGCGAATACGGCAAATGCCAACCCGACGTTCGTGTTTCCGAACAGTTTGACCCGGTATATAAGCGAAGGGTTTCCTTTCGCCTTAATAACAAGAAACTGCACGGCTTCCCACAGTAACAGGAACAACAGGCATAAGAGATAAACCGTATAATCCCGTTCAAGCATGTCCCTCAGAATGTTCTTCTGCCAAAACGGTTTCTTCATGTCCCTTCTCCCTCCTGCTGTTGCTCTTCCGTTCTTTTCTGCCACTCTTCCTCACGCCTTTTCTGTTCTGCGGTTCGTTCGTCTCCGCTATATTGCAGAATTTCCTTGAGCTTTTCCGCAGGAACAAAGAAACTGTAAGCCTCCTCGTCGCGAATCATGACAGTGACCATTACCGTCTCCGTTTCGGCTGTAATCGTCTCTTCCGGCCCGAAGATCACATCATACATCGTCTTCAGATACTCTTCCGGGAAGGTTACCGTTCCGGGCCCGGATTTCTGCCGGAACGTCCCGTTTTCAATCGTTGCAGTGAAAGAAAGCACCGTATAGTACCATCTTTCCTTATATCGTTCGCTGTTATAGGTGTCTTCCTCTTTTCTGAGAACAACCGTAATTTTTTGTGTCGGATTCTCCCTGACGGCTTTCTCCTTCGCCCGCTTTTGCGGGAGGCAGACTTTCTCATGATAGTATGCCGCCGCCTCGGTATCAGGAGGAAAACTGCAGTAAACCGCATTCTGCGGGCTGAAACTGTTCTGCATCATTAGGGGTGTCTGTATCCGCGCTCTGTACAGATCGATGACACCGATATTGATTGTCTTTCCGCTCTTTGAAAGTCCGCCGAGTGCATTTACATAATATACCGGAACTTCCTTCCTGCACCAGTCGGGAAGCAGTGCGGCAAATGTCTCATATTCTTCGAAACTGTCAAACTGCGTACTGATCAGCGGTTTCTTTCCGTAAGAGCAGAATACACCGCCCGGTACGTCTCTTCTTATATCATTTGTCACTTCCGTGATATCCCTGTCAATAAAGAACTCCCGGCATCCGTATTTCGTATAAAGAGTGATTTTCATCTCACGATACTCATGTCGTTCCGTGACCGGATGATCATGCTCGTTTTCAAGTACTGCATAGAATCTGTCCAGTATCTCTTCATCGGAGACCATACCGTAGAATGAATGCTCGCACCGCATTGCAATGACATCTTCTCTTTCGGGGATGGTTCTCCCGAGACGAGCATAAAGAAGTGTTACAGCCGTAATTCCCCCTGCAAGCAGAACCGAAAGACCGATGCAGCCCAGAATTCTTTTACTCAGTTTCTCTCGAAACAGTCGCAGCAGGAAGTATGCAATCAATACGATTAAAACCGGGACCATTAAAAGGTTCCCCGTATATTCATTTCCGAGGATCGCCGTATAGGAAATCAGCAACAGCGGAAACAGGTTTATAAGAACACAGAGTATATAGAACAATGACTTATTCCGGTATTCCGCTCCGATATACTCCGTTTCGGATCGTTTCGTCAGCCGTCTTCCGAGCAACAGAAGGAGGACTGCCAGAAGCAGATTGACCAGTATGGCAATGGTATCATACGCCGTTTCCAGATTCTTTGTCGGGGCATTATAGGCGTCCGTTGCCAGCACAATCCGGTGGAGAAGTCTCATCCGGTAAAACAAAGACGCATAAACGGAGACAAAGTTTCCGGAATACGACCGGACTGCTCTCGGGATCAACGAAAGAACCATCCAGTACCCGCCGATGAAACCGAGCAACAACACGAGATAAGAAGCCGCCGTATGCGCCAGTTCCCGAATAACGGACAGGACCGCAAGAAACACCAGTCCGATGACGAAGAGCAGAATCCACCTGTGAATGTGTTCCGGCGGATAAATCCGAAGTTTCCCGGGCATAAGATTGCCCTCAAGGCGCTTTTCCGCCCTGAAACTTGCCGGAATAACGGTCAGCTCCGTGACCGTAATATAAATCGCCATATTGGTGATTTCCGCAAGAAGCGAAGACCAATACCACTCTGCCCTGCTTGCCGGCAAAGTTCTGAAAAAGTCCCATTTTCTCCTGCGCCGGTAGTAATGGATTGCAATTTCCCCTGCAAAAAGAAACACCAGCATTCCCACAGCCGCTGTTCCCATCGGGGCCAACCCGGTGGAAACATAAGCGTCACCGTGCGGATAATCCGTCGACGACATCGCAATCACAATTCCTGCCAGTAGCGAAACAATGCGGACCATCCTCGTCCGCCGGAGCGAATCGCGATATACGGATTTATTGATCGTCAGTTTCATCGGCCCCCTCCTTTCCGTCCGTGTCGAAGCTGTACCCGAGCGCTTCCATCTCGTACGTAAAGATTTCTTCAAGGCTCAACGGAAGGATTTCCAAAAGCACCGGGTTCTTCTCCCGGATTTTTGCTTCCGTCTCCTCCGCACCTTCGCTGAGAATTGCATTTATTACGCGCCCTTCGCAGCGGACAGCCCTGCAACGACCGTCGCAAAGCTTCGTAAATTCTTCTTTGCTGACATCTTCGGCAAATACGACCTGCACCTTTTTCGTCGCCGTCTTAATGTTCTCTACCTCATGCGAGAACACGAGCTTTCCCTGATGTAAAAGCGCCAGCTCATCACAGGTGTTATCAAGCTCCCGGAGCGAATGGCTCGTAAGAACCGCCGTCACGCCACGCTCACAGATATCCTCATAAATCAGCTTTTTCACGGTATCGCGCATAATCTGGTCGAGTCCGTCGAATGTCTCATCGAAGAAATAATACTTCGGGCGGCACGCAAGAGCGAGAACGGTCGCTGCCTGACGACGCATTCCTTTACTGAATCCGCTTAACGGCTTGCCGGCATTCAGTTTAAGCATCTCCGTCAGCTGCTCGAAGCGTTCCATCGAAAAGTCCGGATAGAAATTCCGGTAAAACTTTGCCATCCGCTTCATATTGGCTCCCGGGAGGAAGTAAAGCTCATCCGGAACCAGGACAAACTGCTCCTTTACCGCCGGGTTGTCATATACCGGCTCCCCGTCGAAATCCACCTCACCGCTGTCGGGCCGGAATATCCCGGTCATAACGCGGAGAAGTGTGCTCTTTCCGGCTCCGTTGCTTCCCACCAGCCCGTAAATCCGCCCGTCCGGGATTTCGCAGCTGAGGTTTGCAAGAGCCGTCGTTCCGTCAAATGTCTTCGTGATGTTTTTAACCGTTATCATGTTGATTCCTCCGCATCAGATTATTCTTTGCTGTTATAAGCGTCCTGTACTCTTTTTGTGATCTCCGAAAGCGGCACGTCGGCCCGCTTCATAAGTTCCACTGCCCTCTGAAGCAGTTCCTCCGCTTCCCCGAGATCCTTCTTCAGAATGGCTGCTCCGTCCCTTGCGACAAAGCGGCCCACCCCCGGCACCGAATACGTAATGCCTCTTCGTTCCAGTTCCAGGTATGCCTTCTGCACGGTATTCGGGTTGATCCCGAGTTCCACCGACAAGCTCCGCACCGACGGAATCATGCTGTCCGGCTCGCGGATCCCGAGAACAATCTCTTTTTTAAAAGCTTCCACCAGCTGTTCATACACCGGTATCCTGCTCTGTTTATCAATCATCATAGCTTTTCCTCGCATCAACGCTTGGCTTTCTTATAAGGCCTTTCTTGTTCGGCAATGTGTTTCTCTTGGTGTACTATCTCTAATAGTACACTTAATATACACCTGCTACACCGCCTTTGTCAACCCATTTTCCGAAAATATAAAAAAGACCCGCCGCAATCATCCGCGACGGGTCCGATGTTACTGTATATAATTAATTGAGAATCTTGGCCTTTCTTGCTTCGAATTCTTCCTTCGTGATCAAGCCTGCGTTAAGAGCCATCTGAAGGGTTTCGATCTTCTTTCTGGTCTCTTCCTCAGCGGAAGCACGAAGTTCTTCCTCGGCTCTGCGGTAAGCTTCCACCTCACGGAGAGCTTCTGCTCTGGCTTCCTCATCCTGTCTGCGGAGAGCTTCTTCCTGCTCCATGAGAGCTTTCTCTTCTTCGTAGATCTTTCTCTCTTCGGGAGTCATAGCGGCAAGAGCTTCCTCTTCCAGTCTGCGCTGCTCAGCTTCCAGTCTGCGCTGTGCTTCCTTCTCTCTACGACGGGCCTCAACCTCTGCTCTGCGGCGCTCAAGCTCTTCGTTCTTAGCCTTTTCTTCTTCATCGATACGAATCTGCTCAGCCTTGGCAGCAGCTTCTGCAGCCTGCTTTCTGCGGATTTCCTCTTCCTTCTTGGCAGCCTCAGCCTTAGCAGCTTCTGCTTTACGAAGAGCACTCTCACGCATCTGCTCAGCCTTACGACGAATCTCTTCCTGGTCGGCCTCAAGGGTTTCCGCCTTACGAAGAGCGTTCTCACGCAGCTGCTCTGCTCTGCGGCGTGCCTCTTCCTGAGCGGCCTGAGCCTTCCGAACTTCCTCTTCTGCCTTCCGGCGCGCCTCTTCTGCAGCTTCTGCGGCTCTCTTGGCCTCTTCCTCTGCTCTTCTCTGCGCTTCCTCGGCAGCTCTCTGTGCTTCTTCGAGCTGGCGCTTGATCTCTTCCTGTCTGCGAACCTCTTCTTCTGCAGCTCTCTTCGCCTGCTCTTCGGCCTCTCTTGCTTCGCGCTCGGCCTTTTCCTTTGCCTTCTGCACTTCCAGCTCGGCAGCACGCTTCTCGGCCTCTATACGGGCCTTCTTCTCTTCCTCAAGACGACGTCTTGCGGCAGCTTCTCTTTCAACAACTTCCTGCTCTTTTCTTCTACGGGCTGCAGCCTTTGCTTCGCTTTCCTTGTTGTACTGCTCGGTCATTCTCTGCGCTTCGGAAAGTTTAACAGCCTGTCTCTCTGCTACACGAACCTGGGCAACTTCGTTATCCGTGAAGGGCTCGGTCAGACGGTCGCAGAACCAAAGCATAGCGGCGGGAAGAATAAATATGATTGCACGGGCAAATGCGGAAAGGCTCTTTTCAAGAGTGGCGATAAAGTTCGGATTGGTCGTTGCCTCTCCTCCGTTATAGCCGATGAACAGAAGCACGCCGGCGATCACGCCAAGCGCCACCAGTACGGCGAGTACCATCTGGTCATACCGCATGTTTGCATATCTCTTCGCGAAATCCATCGAGAAGAAAACGCAGTAGATCAAACCAAGGATGCAGAAGAAAATATTGGCCATCATGGCAATACTGCTCATTCCGTCCTTAACGTTCATATAGAAGGAAATGCAGGAAAGAATCTGTACGAAGAAGAAAAGACCCATTCCGATAAATGCATTTCTAAAATATACGTGCAGCTGTTCACGGATGCCGTAAATACCAATGGCGATGAACATAATGCCCGCAAAGCAAAGACCGCCGTATCCTACCCACTTACGCAACCCGGGGAAGCCGTTGGCCTTCTTTCCTGCCTTTAAGGCGAAGAACGAGATTAAGGACAGCAGCACCAAAACGCCGCCTCCAATCGTTACCAGTCTGCATGTCTGTTCAGTCTTTTTGTTCGGATACATACCCCTTCATATCCTCCTTGTTTTTATTTCCCTGCGTCTCCCCGGAACTTTCCTCCGTAGCGGAGTCATCAGACGGTGTTACGTCCGCCGGTTCCTCCTCCGAAGCGTCCTCCGTTTCCGCAAGGTCGTCTTCCAATACATCTTTCCGTTTCTTTTTGGGCTCACCGGACCGGTCACATAAAGGTCCGCTGAGTTTTTTTACCAACATCTGAAGGCCGTCAACCAGAAAATCCTTGGACACGATTCCGCCGCTCCACCCGCCGTAATCCAGTCCGGAAAGATAAAACCGGTCGCCGAGATCGGTCGCATCCTTTAACAGCGGCAGCGAGGCTTTTGTGAATGCATCAATGAATTCGTCCTCTTCAAGCGGAAGAGGGATGTCCGACATCGCCCTTGCAAGACGGTTCCAGAACTGCCTCGTCGATTTACTGCTTCCGACACGCGGCAATTCCTGAAACAATTCCCATACATAATGGGTTCCGCGCTCGAGGGGGAGAAGAAACGGTCTCTCCTCATCAAGTTTGTCCAGTTCCTCCGATGCATCGGAGAGAACCGTATAGGAATCGTACCGGCTTTCCACCGGCTCATCAAGCGACCCGTAATGGAGTGCTTCAAACCGGTCAAAATCCCATGTGGGATCTTTCTTTTTCTGGACTTCTGTCATTCTGTCACAGGACGCTTTCTCCAAAATCAGGAGATCCATGTCCATTTTTCTTCTTGGATATGACATACCTACAGTTCTTTCATTTTATGGTTATGAAAAAAATATATCACGCGTTTCTGATTTCGTCAATAAAAGAGGCAGAAAACTATTGAAGTTTTTCAAGGAAAAATGGTATTCTATACGAGATGTATACTAATATTTGAAAGAAAATCCGTCGATTCCTGTTTTTTCACCGTTGTTCGCTGCTTTTCGACGGCATATAAAGAGGTAAACATGAACGTAATCCTTCATTACCTGAGGCGCTACAAATGGCAGGTCGTTCTCAGCGTCTCCATCAAATTCTGCGCCTCTATGGGCGAACTTTTCATTCCTTTTCTGCTCAAATACATGGTCGACGATATCGCTCCCCGAAAGGATGCCACGCAAGTGCTTCTGTGCGGGGGAGTGATGGTTTTGTGCGCCCTTCTCGTATGGTTCTGTAACATTAAGGCGAACCAGCGGGCATCGGCCGTTGCGCGGCAGTGCACGAGAGATTTACGGCACGATTTATTTGCCGTAACGACCAATCTGACCGGTTCCCAGTTTGACAGCGTGACGCTTCCGTCCTTAATCTCGCGAATGACCGCGGACAGTTACAACGTCCAGAACTTCATCGGCATGATCCAGCGAATGGGCATCCGCGCCCCGATCCTTCTGCTGGGCGGCGTCATCCTTGCCGCCATCCTGGATGCGGAGCTGTCCCTCGTTCTTTTATGCATGGTGCCGCTGATGGCCTGCGTCGTTCTGTTTGTATCCCGCCACGGCGTTCCGCTTTATAACCGCGTGCAGGAAAATGTGGACCGCGTGACCAGAATCCTCCGGGAGAACATCACCGGTATCCGCGTTGTAAAGGCGCTCTCCCGCGAGGCACACG
Source organism: uncultured Lachnoclostridium sp. (assembly GCA_946402335.1). Classification (GTDB taxonomy): domain Bacteria; phylum Bacillota; class Clostridia; order Lachnospirales; family Lachnospiraceae; genus ISDg. The sequence goes on along the minus strand of CAMIWE010000022.1, from coordinate 15,852 downwards.
AAACCGCCCGCTACGACGAGGCCAACGAGGCTCTCGCACGGTCCGACTTCCGGGCAGGCGCGACGATGGCACTGCCGAATCCGCTGATGAACCTGTTCTTAAACATCGGACTTGTCCTTGTAATCCTGTTCGGCGCCTACCGCGTGAACAGCGGCGGCATCAAATCGGGCGTTATCATTACTTTCCTTGTATACTTCAACATTATTCTCGGCGCGGTTCTCGGCCTGAACCGGATCTTCATCATGTACACGAAGGCAGGCGCTTCCGCGAACCGTATCGGACATGTTTTGGATCTCGGCGCGATCCGTCCCGAAGTGATTGAGCAGGACCGCGACGCGACCGTTCCGTTCATCCGCTTTGAAAACGTCAGCTTCAGCTACCCGCATCTGCAGGAAACCGTGGAATCCTCCGACCGCGAGAGCGCCGTTTCCGGCATCTCCTTTGATATCAACCGCGGCGAGTCCCTCGGCATCATCGGCGCCACCGGCTGCGGCAAGACCACGCTGATCAATCTTTTAATGCGCTTTTACGATGTCACAAGGGGACGCATTCTGGTGGACGGAATCGACGTCCGGGCCTACGAACCGGAGGACCTGCGCCGCAAGATGGGCGTTGTCTTCCAGAATGACACCGTTTTCGCCGATACGATCCGGGAAAATGTGACTTTTGGCCGCGACATTTCCGACGAAACCGTCCGCGCGGCACTGGCGGATGCCAATATTCTTTCCTACATTGACAGTCACGAGGAAGGGCTTGACTACCGCGCGACCAAAGCCGGCGCCAACTTAAGCGGCGGCGAAAAGCAGCGTGTCATCATCGCCCGGGCCCTTGCCGGCAATCCGGAAATCCTGCTTTTGGACGATGCTTCAAGCGCGCTCGATTACAAAACCGACGCGGCGCTTCGAAAAGCCATCCGCGAGCACCATTCCGATACGACAAGCATCACGATCGCACAGCGCGTCAGCTCCGTCCGGAACATGTCCAAAATTCTTGTCATGGAGGCCGGCGAAGCCGTCGGCTACGGGACGCATGAGGAGCTGATGGAATCCTGCGAAATCTACCGGGATATTTATCAGTCCCAGATGGGAGGTGCCGGCAATGCCTCCGCTTAGCAGTAAGACCGATAAACCGAAGGATACGAAGGGAACGCTCCTCCGTCTTCTTTCCTACCTGGGCCGCTACCGGCTCGCCATCTTAGGCGGCGTATTGCTGTCCGTTCTCGCGAACGGCATGTCGCTGATCGGACCAGAACTGGCCGGTCTCGCCGTTTCCGCTATGGAAGGCGGCCAGGACCACGTTGCATTCCGCCTTGTGTTCCGCTATGCATCGCTCATGCTGATACTGTACATCTGCTCGTCCGTTGTTACGTATCTGCTGTCGTTTCTGATGATGAACATCGGCCGCTCCGTCGGAAAGAAACTCCGTTCCGACGTCATGAACAAGCTGATGCGCCTGCCCGTCGGCTATTTCGATACGCACCAGACCGGCGACATCATCAGCCGCGTTTCCTATGATATCGACGTGATCAGCAACTCGCTTTCGACCGATATCACACAGATTCTCTCTTCGCTGATCACCGTAACGGGCGCATTTATCATGATGCTGCGCGTTTCCGCCCCGTTAGTAGGGATTATCGTCGTGATGATTCCGCTGTACATTCTGTACACAAGGCGCATGATGCGAAAGACAAGACCGCTCATGTCGGCCCGTTCCGCCATGTACGGTGCGCTGAACGGCTTCTCCGAGGAAATGTTCTCCGGCCAGAAAACCATTCAGGCATATGCACATGAGGAGCAGTCCTTAACCGATTTCGACGTGCATAACGACAATGCCTGCAATGCTTACTACCGTGCGGATTACGAGGCCGCAAAAATCGGTCCTACCGTGGGATTTTTCACAAACCTCTCGCTTGCGCTGTCCGCAACCGTCGGTTCGTTGCTTCACATGAAGGAAGTCTTAAGCCTCGGCCAGATTACCTCGTTCATCCTTTATTCCCGGAAATTTTCCGGCCCGATCAATGAGGTCGCGAACATCTCGAACGAGATTCTGTCCGCTCTTGCCGCGGCGGAGCGCGTATTCCGGCTCCTGAACGAACCCGAGGAAACCGCGGACGTCGTAAACGCTTCGCAACTGCAGGACGTAGCCGGCAATGTGGAACTTAAGGACGTGCATTTTTCCTATGTTCCCGAAAAGCCGATTCTGTCCGGTGTCAATCTGAAAGCCGATGCCGGAAAGCTGATCGCGATCGTCGGTCCGACCGGTGCCGGAAAGACAACGATCATCAACCTCCTGATGCGTTTCTACGACCCTGTAAGCGGCGAAATCCGTGTTGACGGGCGGGAGCACCGCGATTACACGATGAAATCCCTGCGAAAGGCTTATGCCATGGTTCTGCAGGATACCTGGGTGTTCCACGGAACCATTTATGACAACATCGCCTACGGCCGGAACGACGCGACCCGCGAGGAAGTCATTGCTGCTGCTAAAGCGGCGCATATTCACAAGTACATCATGTGCCTCCCGAACGGCTATGAAACCGTCATCACGGAAGACGGCGGCAACATTTCAAAGGGCCAGAAACAGCTTCTGACCATTGCCCGCGCCATGCTCTACGATGCGCGGATGCTGATCTTGGATGAGGCGACCTCCAACGTTGACACGCGTACCGAGCGGCAGATCCAGTCCGCCATGCGCACGCTGATGAAGGACAAAACCTGCTTCGTTATCGCACACCGTCTTTCCACGATCCAGAATGCCGACCGCATCCTCGTTATCGGCGGCGGAAACATCGCCGAACAGGGAACGCACGAAGAACTGATGGCGCAAAAAGGCGCTTATTACAAGCTGTACATGAGCCAGTGGGAGTAAAACCTTACGCCCCCGGCCAAACATCTGCCGGGAATGCGGCAAGCCACCCAAGGCGGCAACATATACATTCCGAAAACGTAATCAAAAAGCTAAAAAAAGCAACAGAAAAGCAGCCTGTCCGGCTACGACGCCAAAGGATATCTCCCTGACGTCTGCGGCCGGAACACGGCTGCTGTTTTTCTGTTTGGTTTTCATTTTCCGGCCGGCGTAACCAGTCCGTCGTCGGCAATCTGAATCTTATTGCCGGATATTTTCAGCATATTCGCGACTTCCTTCTCCCGGTCCGCACCGAGAAGAATCGTGGTCGTCACATTTTTCTGACGGGCCGGCGTATAGTAAAGGTCGATGCTTTGTTCGCCCGTGTTGTCGTCCCCGTGCAGCCGAAGCTCGATCAGCATGGAACCGAGGTCCTTATCATTGAACCAGAAGTTGCTGTAGCCGTATACGATCGGCTTGCCGTTATAAAAATCGATCGGGTCGGGCTTATGCGAATGCCCGCCGATGATTGCGTCCGCGCCCGCATCCAGATAAAGCTTCGCGGTATCGATCTGCACCTGCTCCAGCTTTTCCTGATAATCCGCGCCCCAATGCACGATCGCGATGACGAAATCCGCATTCTTTCTTGCCTCGCGGATGGCCTCCACAAAGATTGCCTCCTCGTCGATGTTCGAATCCGGCGCCTCGCCTTTCTTATAGCAGCGCAGGATTCCGGGTTTCGTATCCGTTGCCATCGGCGTCTTCACGTTCTTCTCAGCCCTGCTTGCCGCGACAAATGCGATCGTCTTTCCCTGCACCGTCTTATAAACCGGGGTTTTGGCTTCCTCCAGATTGTAGCCTGCCCCGACATAGTCGATTCCCGCATTCTTTAACGTTTCCATCGTATCGGTCAGCGAAACCTCGCCGTAATCGTAGGCATGGTTGTTGGCAAGGATCGCAATGTCGACGCCCATCTCGTGAAGCAATGAAACGGTAGCCGGTTTCGCGCGGAACGTCCAGGCTTTTCCTGCCGTCGCCTTTCCCCGTGTCGTATAGGTAAATTCATTGTTGATCACGGTGATGTCGGCATCGTTCATCATCTTAAGCAGTTCCGGGGAAATGCATTTACTGAGGTCGTTGCCCTCTTTTTGCAGTTTGGTCATCGGAATGCCGCCGTCCTCAAAATTGATATCGCCCGCAAAGCAGAGCCGGATATCGTAGGACAGGTCGGGTGTCGGTGTCGGTTCCTCCGTCGGAGGCGTTACCGGTTCCCCGGACGGGTCCGTAACCGTCGAAGTCGGCGTCGTTTCCGTCTTTTGGGCCGTTTGCGTCGGGGGGACGGTGCCTCCCGGACGGGTCCGGTTATTCTTTATGATCGTGACACCGCAGTAAATCGCAACCGCCAGGCTAATGAGAGCGATGACAAACATGATTTTCGTTTGATTATTCCTGCGTCTGCGTTTTACGCTCATCCTTCATCTCCTATAACATCTCCTGCCTTACAGCTTCCAGAGTTCTTTCTGCGTTTCCGCCTGTTCATTCAAAAAATCCGTAATCTGAACGAGCCCCTCTTCCGAGTACGGAAACTCATAATACTGCTTCAATGCCTCGTCGGTATTCTCAAAGCTCCATTCGTCCGGGTACAAAACGACCTGCAGGGTTTCATTTTCCGGCTCCTCGGCCTTTTTTAAGGCAATCCGGTAACGCATCCCGTTAAGGCTTCCGGTAAGCGGCTCCTTCCGATAGAACGGAAGTGCCATCAAATCAATTCTTCTTAACATGTTTCCTCCGGGGGGTTAATCCTCCTCAATAATCTGAATCTCAAGATAATCAAAGTCAATCGTCTCGGCAAAACAGTCCTGTCCGAAACGGGTTTTGGAATGCTTTTGAAAGTCGCGCACATTGGCTTCCAGCCAGATCGGCCGGGCCAAATCCCATGCGCCGCACATTTCGTCAATCGCGGAGAGCACCTTTTTCGTCCGGTTGACCGGCTTTCCGTCCGAAACCGTCATATGCTTGATAAGACGCGCGTCTTTCCAGATTTTACACCACATACGAAACATCTTGCCACCGCCTTTTACATCGTACGCTGCTTCCGGTCCTTCCGGAATGCCACAAGGGTCAGGGCGAACATCAATCCGAACACGAATCCGCCGACATGCGCCGCATAATCAATCGTGGTTTCCGAATGACCGAACGACTGGAAAATCCCAAGCTCGTACAGGATCAGAATCGTGAACAGGATCAGCCGGGCGGGCGAGATATCTGCCCGTTTCTCGGGCGTGGTTACAAGCCAGACGGCAAAGATTCCCGTAATCGCAAAGATTGCGCCGGATGCACCGACGGAATATACATAAAGTCCGCTTGACCAGAAATACAGACAGGATGCCACTCCGGCGGCCAGTCCTCCCACCAGATACGCGAACAGGTACTTCCAGTGTCCGATCTCATCCTCCACGATCGATCCGATCACCCAGAGAGTCAGCATATTATTGATCAGATGATCCGGGCTTCCGTGCAGAAACATGCAGGTAAAGAGCCGGTAATACTGGTGCTCGTCCTTAATCCAAATCCAGTAATTCGCGCCCAGCTCCTCAATCGCAGGGTGGAGTATCTGCGCGAGATAAATGATTGCATTGATCACAACAAGCGTGATCGTAATAAACGGCTGTCTGGGAAGCGGCTTACGGCGGCTAAGCGGCCTGGTCTGCGGATAACGGTCGTTAAAGCCCACTGCGCCGGTGGAAGCCTTACTCGCTTCCGGCATCCTTGCTTCGGAAAGAACGCCTTTCTTCTGAATGCCGTTCTCATTCCGGATATCTGCGCCGAAATGAAGATTCTGCTCGATCATGCTGCGAATCCCGAGAAAATCCTCCATCTGATTCTCGTATATGATCAGCCGCCCGTAGGTTTCATCGACAATCCAGAACGGGGTGTCCGCCCCGAGGCTCCGGGCCTTTTCCGTATTCTTTGTAAGAAACAGCGTCAGCGTGTGGACGCCCTGGTACGTCCCGTTCGTAAAGGTCCGGCAGATCGTCTCCAGCCTCTTACGGTACTGCTCGGACGTCATCTCCTCCACGGCCTCCGCCATTACCATCCAGATAAGGCTCACGCGTCCGTCCACCGCGGTATAATAGAGTTCCATGCTTTCGGAATGCGTATCAACGCGCGAAAAACCACGCCCCGCAAAATATCTGCGAAGCCTGGCTGCTATCGTTTCTCTTTGTACCGATTCACCCATGGAATACCTCTTTTCCTATCCGATGCGGTCCTCCGACCGCTGCAAAACAGATTGTATCATAAAACAGAGCAACTTTCAACGCATGGGGAGGGCGTGATACGGAAAATAAAACGCCGGACCTCTTCCCGAAGTGTTCCTCCGGGCCGGAGATCCGGCGCAAGCCTCACTGCTCTTTAAGTTGTCCGATTTCCGCTATTCCGTGTATGCCAAAGCAGCCAGATAATAACGGTAAAACGCGGTCATGGCATATTGCTTCGCTTGTGCAACTGCCCCATTGTTTAAAACAGAACCGGCATAAGCCAGTGCCGAACCGGTAATGGTTGCCGTTCCCTGATTCGTTTCCACGGTGATCGTGTACTCATCGCCGAGATTCTTCGGTCCGATCGGAAGCGTCTTGAAACGGTAGTAGGTTGCCGTTCCGATGGTGCGCTCCACACCGCCGCCTGTAGTGATTTCCGCCGTATTGTCCGGCTTCACGTAAACATTGATGTCCGTCCGGCCGTTCAGCGTAAGGGAAATGCTGGCGTCTTCAATTCCGCTTCCTGCCAGTTCGTTCGCAAATACGTACCCGCTTAAGGCTTCCTTCGCCGCCTGCACATCGCCTGCCGAAAGCAGCATGCTGTTCTGTGCCGGTGCCGCAACAGCCCGGTGCGTGTACTGGTTGCTGTCCCATCCGTAAAACTGCAGGTAATAGCAGTAGGTATAAAGTCCGTTCACCAGATTCAGCAGTTCCGTATTCTGTGCCATGTTCTCCTGCACATAGGCAATATAGGTTGTTGCCTGGTAAGTGGTAGACGTGTTCGCGCCGTTTCCGAGCTTAAACGTGGCCGTAATGGTATCGGCAATCTCAAGCGGGGAAATCTCCACCGTGAAGCAGCGCTTCGTGCTGTTTGCAACCGGAACGGATTCGGAATACGGAACCTTAACGGTACGTCCTGTATGTCCTGCTACGCCGTCACTTACAACAAATTCCATCTCGCTGCCGTTTCCGTTGAATCCGGACGGAATATCCACGCTGAACACCACACCGATGTTTCCGTTCAGAACCAGTGCAACCTCTTCGAATGTCGGCAGAACAATCTCATGGTATTCATAATCTGTTTTCGAAAGCATCAGGTCCCTGACGTTATCGTACAGATCAAACATGATTTCACGATACTGATAACGGGCTGTGGCGTAACCACAGTCGACCGTGAATCCGACCTCTCTGTGCTCCGAATCCAGAAGGATGCTGTCATATCCCTGCATAAACAGCTTTGCGGGTGCTCCGACGGTTCCGGTATCGCAGTTGGTTACATCTACGAGATAGTTCTCTCCGTCTTCCATCTTCACGATGTTCCACATATGCCCGCCGCCGTCACCGTTTACGGTCAAAGTACCTCTCGCGGTGATGCACTCAATGTCAAACATAAAATCAGAACAGTCACACAGATACTTAAAGGCTTTCGCATACCCTTCGCAAACTACGTTGGTTGACGAATCCCCGTCGAAAACGTAAATCAGCTGCCACGGATCGGTATACGGATAATTCTCATTGTTTACATACGCCGCCGCATTGTCATTATACGAAACCAGATCGCAAATCCGGTTTTTATAGTTTACGAGCTTATAGTAATCCGGCTCGGAGGCAAATTCCGCAACAATCGTCTGCACATTGGCCGCAGCCGCAGCAGCCGCCGAAGTCTTCGCGGTATCAAGCGTATACTCGTCCCCGCCTTCTGCACGGTATTCGGAACCGACCATGAAAACGAAGGTAAGCTGCGCTTCCGGTTTAAATTTCAGATAAATAGTCTCTCCGAGTGTCCCAAACGTAACGCCCGGAAAGCTCATCCCAAAGGATCTCTTCTGCCAATAAAACTCATAGGGACAGTCTGCCATCAGGCTGTATACAAGGGTGGTAAAATCAATTTCGAAGCGCTCGTACATGAGTGCCATAGCCGCAGCCACCACTTCATCATTCCGAACCGCTTGCCCGTTTACAAAATCGAAACAGTGCCCCTCAACACCAAGGTCTTCTTCCGATATATATTCCAGGAGTTCCTCGCCATTCACCATGAGCGATACGGGAACTTCAATGCTCGCAGAAGAAAGCTGCCCGGCAGCAATCAATGCAATCTGCTCCTTCAGATACTGATAGCAGACCAGATTATTGCCGGAAAGTCTTGAGGATCTCGGTGCTGCTTTCCGCACGCCCTTCTTCGCCGACGCGGTCTGCGCCGGTTTCGATTTCTCTTCAAAATACTGCAGTAACAATTCGTCCCCGCTCTGCGGGAACTCTTCCGAAAGGTCAATTTCCACGGTGTCGCCGGAAACGGTCTCCACCTCCGTGAATGCCGGTTCCGTGTCCGTCGCCTGTGCAGCTTTCGCGGCTGCCGGGAACAACAAACCGGCTGCCAGCATGATGCCAACCGCACCTGCAATCATTGTCGATACAACTCTTCGTCTGACATTCTGCATACTTACACCTCCCTATTCTGTTTTACCCCTTTCCGGGAAGAATCCGGGCACGCTTCCCATAGCGTCCGGACCTCCGGTTACCGCATCCCGACAGCTCTGTCCGTAAAAAAGTCCAAAGAGCCCCCTTTCCTTCGGAATGCCTGAGTTCATTATACCGAGTCCCATAGGGAACGGTCAATGAAAATCGGGGCGCAGAGCCATAAAAAGACCCTTCGTCCCGATTAATCAACATCTTTTGCAATTGTATTTTGCATTTGGCTTTCAAAACCATATCATGCAGACTTTAAATGCTATAAAATCTTACCTCAGATACGTGGAGAGATGGTTGATAAACTGCTGCCCGTCGAGCGCTTTCTCATAAATTCTCGAAAGTGCAGTATAGTAAATCTCCATGTCCTCCTCCGTCATTGCGGCATCACCGTATACAACCAGATGTTCTGCGGCCTGAAGCTTCTGTATGGCGGATTGCGCAAGCGGATTCAGATTGGTCATATCATAATCGACGGTCCATGCAGGAAGTCCGGCTCCGTCTAAACAGCCGTATTTGTTGATCAGCTGACTGAGTTCAAATACATATTCCGCGATTCTCTCCTTGTCCGGAGCAGCCTGCGACACAACCAGGGCGTGGTCAGGTCCGCCAATCAGCTGCCCGAGTGTCGCCATCTCCGGTCTTACTACCGGGAACTCCGCCAGTTGAATGTCATAGTCCGAACAATTCGCGAAATCCGAACAGTTCCAGCTTCCGTTCATGTAAAAAGCATACTTTCCGTTTATGAAATTCTGTTTTATTTCATCGTTCCGGCTATTCACCCCTGCCGGGTCAAAATACCGGTCAACCATATTCTGGAACAGCGAGATTGCTTCCGCCACATACTCGTTGTTCCATCCGGCCTCACCGCGGAACAGCTTCCGAAGGGTGTCTGCGCCACAGGTCTTCAACAGGATGGACTCCACATATTCCGAAACGCACCATGCCTCACGCCCGGCACAGCCGAACGGAATCTTTCCTGCGGCAACAAGGTCGTCACAACATTTCAAAAATTCTTCAATCGTTGTCGGAACTTCGTTGTATCCGACTTCCCGTAATATATCCATATTCGCGAAGAGCCCGACATAGTTCATGGGAAGCGGCATACCGTACTTATGCCCTCCGAAGCTCGTGCTTTCACACATGCTTTCCTTAAGCGAGCCGGAATGCTTTTGATATTCCGTATCCAGGCAGTATACCAGGTCCTCCTCTACGAATTCCCCGAGAAAACTCTCCGACCACACGTAGAAAACGTCCGGCAACTGTTTTGTTTTAGCGGCCTGCCGAATCTTCATTTTGTAGGCCTCCCGGTTGCTGGTCTCCCATACGATACGAATCGCGGGATAGCGCACCCTCATATCTTCGATTGCCATTTTAACCGCGATATACTCGGAATCCGTCTCATCAATCGGAGACCATACGGTAATGGTAACCCCATCCAGATCTAACGGTTCCCAGGATGGCGTCGGATCGTAGATTTCTCCCTTCATTACTGCAATGATGCCCATATAATCCGTATCCTTCGGATTCACATAAACCTCTGCAGTTCCCGCTTCATCAGGAATCAGAAAGGTCACATCGTCGCCCGTTTTGGTTATCAGAACCTGTCCCTGTGCATCTTTAAAGCCGGTATAAGAAACGGACTGAATCTCACCGGAAACAGCTTCTTTCATAACAAATTTCGTTCCGACCAGCTCCATAATCTCCGGAATCGTATGATTAAAACACCGATCCGGTTCCGGTTCTTCCGCTACTTCGCCGTCCGCCCCGATCCGGTAGATTGAAAAATCCCCGGCACCCTTGCAGGAATAAACTCCTGTCGGTTTCGGAAGAAATATCGTTTCCGTTCCCGTTCCCCCGCTTGCAGGTACGTCCAGAGACAGATAATAGTGATAGTTTACGGGTGAAGAAGCAGAAATCAGGTATTCCGCGGACCCCTTCAGAAATTCGAATTTGGAAGGGCCTTCCTTAACCGCCTGTACCATCTTCTTATGTGCTTTTTCATATTCGAGGGAAAGCCTCGTTGCCACCTGGTCATCGTTGTACTGCAGCAATGCCCCGAGACGTTGCCCATCGAAAGCACGCTCAATATCTTCCGGCAGATATGCCTTTACTTTACCATTCCGAAATACATAGATTCCGGTAACTTCGGCATCCGCGTTATCATTTTCCGCGAGATACATGACAAGTACCCTTGAGTCCGACAGCTTCAGAAAATCACTTACGCTCAGTCCCTTCGGTTCCGCCGACTGTCTGGTCCTGCCGGGTTCCGGTTTCTTTTCTTCGCTGCATCCTGCCATGCTCAAAACCGCAAGACAGAATATCAGAAGCATCGCAACATAACGTCTTATCCTTTTGGATGTTTTCATTCTTTCGACCGCCTTTCCATTCACTTTCGGCACATTTCCGGGAACTGTCCCACTCCCGGACCTGTACAGGCTTGCTCTTTCCTCCCACAATTTGCCTGTTAAAATAGTATTATATCGAAAAAAACATCCTGCGTCAAATGAATGAAATGTGATTTCGGTCTCGCTTGCCGTCACGGTCACGCGCCCCGGCAGCGTAACATCCTTTCTTCATTGCCTCATCTTCAGGCGTTCAGCGCATCACAAAAAAGAGCAACGCCCCGACCCATGCGAGGAATACAAGGCTTCCGCCAACCCACAATGCGCCTTTTCGTTTCCGCTTCGGTTTCGGGAATTCTTCCTCCTCTTCTGCCTCAGACAACGCTTCCAGTTCCGGCAATGCCGGACGCTCCTCCAAAATCCCGGAAATGGCCTGAAAAGTGCAGGCATCCCCATGGCACAAAACATGAAATGCGTAGCCACTATAGACAGCCTTCTCGTCGTTTGGATCAAGCACTGACAGGAGGTGGCCGGACAGATGCACGGGAACAAAAAACTCAAAATCAATTTATATCGTCGATTTCGATTTTCGTTCTTTGAGCATTTGTAAGTTCATTGGGGGGTTCCATCTCACGAAATCTCGAATTATTTATGTTATTCCTATTGTATTTGTCTTTTTTCTATATTACTATGTTATTAGCAATTCAGAAGTCCGTCGAGTATGGTTTCGGCGGAGTAATAACCGGATTTGCCGCGAGCAAGGAACTCTTGGAGCACTATGTAAAATGGTTTGATGCAGAGGCGCTTGGATATTTGCTACATCCTTATCGATTCGTTATTGAGGGGATGGCAGCGAGAAAGGTGGTGCTGATTATGTATACAGATGGACAGACGATAAATTGTGAAAAGTATAGAGAGTCACTGTTCATTCTCCCGGCCCCATTTTTAGGAGACCAGTTGCCCAATGTTCAAGTCGATCTCGTTGCTCTTATAGCTTATGCGAGAGCAAAAGGAGTGAAGGCAAGTGAGCTAAGCGAGGAAGAGAAGAACCGTTTCATTGTCGGCGGAACAGTTCAATCCATGCAGGAGAGTGTTAGAAAGAATACTCTTTATAAGAATCTTGCCGAATGGAATGCCGCGAACGAATAGCGTATCGCTGTTCCACCGGGACTTCGGCTGACCACAAAAAAGACATCGACCGTTTGGCCGATGTCTTTCTCTTTTCTTTGTTTAGTCACTAACCTAAAGTAATTTTATAATTACCTAAAGTAACCCTAACAATTACTTAAAGCATCAAGCCATGCCAACGATTTCGTCAGCTGTTACCTCCACGTCATAGTGTAACTGAATTTCAGGAAAAGCATCGATTCTTTCCTTTAATTGATAATCACGAATCAACTTTCTCGCTTGATTCTTAGTCATGCCACGCAGAATCAGGCAACTTTCTACAGCAGACATATACCAAGCTTTGTTTTCATTAAGTTCTTTTGCGCTCATTCCCATGACACCACTTTCCTTCGACTGGTTCTTAATCATCGACAGCCCGTCTGCGGTACAAATACAGTATGTATGCCCTAATTGGTTTCAGCTTACCCTTCATCAAATTATACATTTTCACACCAATATTAGGTCAATTGATATATTCCCTGTTGCCGTCTTCATATTCCAAAAACGCTTTCTTCTTTTCGGTATCATAACGAGCAACAGGCTTTCCACACGCTTTTGCCTTTGCAATAGCCTCAAGAACAGCCCTTTTTATTAGCTTATCCTCCTCAGCCTCTATTTCCGTTATTGTATTAACCTCTGCTTCCTCTTTTGTGATGAAAGTTATACGCAACGTCCTCCCTATTCCGGCAGCAAGTTTCTGTAGTGTTCTAACAGACGGGTTAATTGTCCCATTTTCCAGCTTACGGATTGTAGCAGGCGCGAGCCCAGTGCCATTCGCAAGCTCTTCCTCCGTTAACCCAGAATCAATCATCGCCTGGGCAACTGCTCGAAACGGTTGAAGTTTCTCCCACGCTTCTCGAAATTCGTCGTCATCTTCTAATTGTTCTTGAAGATAAGTCTGAAATAGCTTTTCTTTCTTACAAATATCCATCATATCCCAGTAACCTCTGATCCTTATAGTATGTGGCCAATTCTCTACAATGTGGTTATTAGCTCATACCGTTCCTTTAACCCTTCTTCTCGCGCCTGGTCCATGTTCTCCTCTCCCTTAAGAATACCGGTCAGGGAGTCCGTCAAATACGAAACAACGTTCTTCTGAGGAATGAACCTTCCAACAGCCTTACCGTTTTTGGTAACAATAATCTCATTACCATCCTGCACTAATGAAAGATAGTGTCCGAAGTTCTTCTGCATTTCTGTTGCTGTAGCAGTTTCGGTTTTAACAATCACGACACTCACTCCTTCCTCTTCAACTTTGTGTTTCTGTAAGAAGCACACCGTCGGCTGACGGGGTGCCGACACTTAATTTAGTTCATGGCTAAAACAAGAGATACAAACTCTTCTTTCGAATCAACCTCCGTGTACGGTTCATATTCTCCATACGCTTCTTTTGAACTGATGGTCAAAATCTGTATGCCGTCGTCTCTTTTTTCTGCCCAAGATAGTCCACAAGCTGCGCTGTTTCACGTCCATATTCAGTCTTAAAAGCCAAACAGCCGTGTCCTTCAAACTTTTTGGCGATTATGTAACACATACTATTTTATAACCTCCTGCCGCAACTTCGTTCCGGTTTCTTTTCATTGCTCAAGAAATCATACGCAAACGGAACGGGAAGCAACGAGTTTGTCAAATGCTTCCTTGTCACCGCTTCGTTTCACCGCATCGTTATAGGTTATCAGGTTGTCAAACTACAGGTCAACAAGTGTTTCCTGCTTTCCCTTCCCTGATGTATTATTCTAGAAATCAAATTCATTATCCGCCACGCAAATCGAAAAGTCAAGATAATTCCCGATTACCCGGTTTACCCCGGCCGCAATCTTTTGGATCACGTCTTCCAGACGCTTCCGGTCGTGGAAACGGCTCCCGCTCTGACACAGACAGCCGTCCTTTTCATAGAAGATATCATATTGCTTTTCCCCTGTATATGCCCATTTCATTTGAGTTTTGACCATCTCCATTAAGACCAAAAGTTTTGACCATGCACTTGTGGTCATATATCGTATGTATTCAACATTATTGCATTCTCACGAGTTTTGACCATGTTTTGCCGCATACTATATCTTGCATTTCTCACAGATAAAAAAAAGAACGCAGATAAAGGCTCTCATCCCTTTATCTGCGTTTCATATTCTCTTTTTGCCCTTGTCAGAGTACTTATCCCTATTCCCGTCATCATACTGACTTGCTTATAGGAATATTCTCCCAACAATCGCATAGCCAGCTTAATCTGTTCTTCTCGAAACTTCCTAGGTCGTCCTTCCTTATATCCATATTTCTGTCTAGCAATTGCTTTGCCTTCTTGTGTTCGTTCAATAATCATATCCCGCTCAAATTGTGCAAAGGCCAGCATAATATTCCGTATAAGAGTACTAGTAGAAGTGTTGTCTAGAAGTCCCAGATTCAGGATATGAATAGCAACGCCTTTATCAAGTAATTCTTCGATTATCTCCGTCGCTTGAGAAATGGTTCTAGCAAATCGATCAATTTTGCATACAACGATTGTGTCCCCGGGCTGTACAATCTTCAACAATTCACTCAGCTCAGGGCGAAGCATTTTCTTTCCGGTGTAGGCGTCGACATATACTTGATTCACACCATGGGCGGACAACGCTTCTCTTTGCGCCTCAATGCTATTTCCGTCATTGGCCTGCCACTTTGTACTCACTCGAATATATCCATATCTCATGTCTGTTCCTTTTTCACACGTGACGAATCATTTTCTATCTCATCAATTGTAACGCCCAAAAAATCCACAATTCTTTTTAAGCAGTCAAGGTACCCTATATTGTCACTTTCATATCGTTGCCATGTTCTAACTGAAACACCAATAGCGTCAGCACATTGTTGCTGACTAAGTCCCTTGGCCTCTCTTATCTTTCGGAGATTATTACCCATAGCACTCACTTCTCCCTATACTTCATCACTATATATTTTACAAGAATGCATCTCATTTGGGTAGCGACAATTTTGTCGTGTTGACTGTGCAAATTATAGCCCGTTTATGGGCAATAGTCAAATCCTCTGCTATAGCTTAACATAGAGACGAAAGAGGTATTATTCATGATTACTTTTGACCCATTATGGGATACCCTTAAGAAAAGGGGCATCTCCCAATACCAATTAATCAAAGAATACAACATAAGTACTGGTGCTCTAGATAGACTCAGAAAGAATGGGAACGTCACTATGAATACCCTCAACGATCTCTGTCAAAAACTCCAGTGCGATGTAGAAGACGTAATCTCTTTTGTCCCTGATTTTACTACAAAGACCAAATAGGCAGTCACTAAAGATATCTTCTTTAATGACTGCCTATCTATTCCATCAAAAACCAATTACAGTTCATCCCACTTTTTAGCAACGAGGTGATAAATGTTTCCATTAGCATCTTTCATTTTATTGACAATATCGATTAGCCTCTCTACTGATGCAGGATGCGTTTTTGCCACTAACACGGCATTATTGGGCGTCATGCCATCGTAAATCAATCCATCCCAGTACATTCTTAACTGATAAACATCTTTGCTTGTTGTGGAATCTATCTTCCCTTCATATATTGTTATTATTCCATTTACAGACTCATACATATCTATTCTCTGTAAATCCTTTTTATTCCCAGTAGCTGTGAATACCTGCATTTCGTTTTTTATTACAACCCCAGGGTCAATACTACTAAGGACAGTTTTTCTTTTTTGTGCCAAATCCCTAAACTTTTCTCTTTCATCTGTACATAATGATGAGTCCTTTTTGGGTTCGGGCATCTTTGATAC
>CAMIWE010000021.1 GCA_946402335.1 uncultured Lachnoclostridium sp. | reverse complement strand
CGGTTCTGGGATCGATGATCTTAACCGCATCGGCAACACGGCCGTACTGACCGCAAGCCTTCTCGTAAGCGGTATTCGGATCGTCACCCTTCTTGATGAAATCGGTCATCTTTCCAAGAGAAACGAACTTGTAACCGATGATCTCGTTGTTTGCATCAAGAGCAAGACCGGTAACATAACCTTCAGCCATCTCAAGGTAACGAGGACCCTTCTTGAGGGTACCGTACATCGTACCAACCTGAGAGCGGAGACCTTTACCGAGATCCTCAAGACCTGCGCCTACCGGCAAACCATCCTCGGAGAAAGCACTCTGGGAACGTCCGTAAACGATCTGAAGGAACAATTCTCTCATAGCGGTGTTGATTGCATCGCATACAAGGTCGGTGTTCAGAGCTTCCAAAACGGTAAGACCGGGCAGAATTTCGGATGCCATAGCAGCGGAATGGGTCATACCGGAGCAGCCGATCGTCTCAACCAAAGCTTCCTGGATGATACCTTCCTTAATGTTAAGAGACAGCTTGCAAGCGCCCTGCTGAGGAGCACACCAGCCTACGCCGTGGGTAAAGCCGGAGATGTCTTTTACTTCCTTCGCCTGAATCCATTTTGCTTCTTCAGGGATAGGAGCACAGCCGTGATGAACACCCTGCGCTACCGTGCACATCTTTTCAACTTCCTGAGTATAAATCATACGAATAGAACTCCTTTCGTTGCATAAAAATTTCGTCTCATATTTTAGCATATTGTTACGAAAAATACCATATGAATATTACCGTTTTTTTACCCTTTTCGATAAGATAATAAGTGGAATTTCACAGGAATGTGTGGTAATATGGGTTTATGCCGTCGGAAAATGCTCCGAACGGACATTTGCGTGGGGTTACTGTATGAATCAAAAGGATTATTCGGAGAGAGTAGGAATAATCACTTTGTATGCCCGGCTGCTTGCGGGGCAGGAGAAACCGGAGAAGGATACGAAAGCAGATCGAAGGAAACACGACTGCTTTTTCGTCGTGTTACGAATTATTTTTCTTGGGATTTGCCTTCTGTGTGCCACAGAGCGGATATGGTATTATACTTCCGGCTATCGGTACAAAAAGGAAATTCGCAAACTCAGTGAAGCCATCGGCGGCGGTATCGTAACGGATGCATCGGCAGAGGAACAGCTTTATGTAAATCATGACAGGATGGTCTTTCCGGACGAGACGGAATATGATCTGATTCCCTATGTTTCGGCCTTTTCGGAGGAGATACCGGATCTTTGGAAAGAGCAGTATTCGGTCCTTTTTGAAAAGAACCGGGACTGTATCGGGTATCTGGAGATCCCCGGTACGGCGCTTGCCTATCCGGTCATGTTCACGCCTTCGCAGTATGATTACTATCTGAACCGCAATTTTGATAAAAAGTATGATTATCGGGGGCTTCCGTTTCTGGACGGCGCGACGCAGATCGGCCTGAGCCGCAATTATATCATCTATGCGCATGATATGAAGGACGGAACGGGGTTCGGGACGCTTCGCAACTATACGAAGGCGGAATACGCATCGGAGCATCCGCTTGTATATTTTAACACGCCGGTAAGTACGGGAGTATATCAGGTATTGTATGTATGCCGTTATGAACTTCGGGCTGAGAACGAAGCGGGATTTCGTTATTACCGATACGGCGGGGTGCTTTCGGAAGAACAGTTCAATGCATATCTGCGTGAGATGAAGGCAATCGCGGTTTATCAAAGCGGTATGGAAGCGTCGTGGGGCGATGAGCTTCTTTCCTTATCCACCTGCGACCATTATGATAAAGACAAGCGCCTGGTTGTTGTCTGCAGGCGGATTTCTTAACGGAGGACAGTATGGCAGTTTCGGTTTTACGGCCGGTAATCGAACCGGGAAGCAGAACGATCATCATCGCCGATCTGAACGGCAACGATGAAGCATTTACCCGTCTGCTTGCCAAAATCGGTTATACGAAGAAGGATACGCTGTTCATTCTCGGCAATCTTGTCGAGGAGGGACCGGACAGTCTTCGTACGCTTCGTCATGTCATGGAACTGGCCAACTCCAATCCAGTTTATACGGTTCTCGGAAACCGTGACGTTATATGTAAGGAACTGCTTCGAAACGACCGGAATGACGAACTGCTTCGGTATGTCCTTTCACGGAAAAGCGGACTCATTTACGATATGTGCAAAAACAGCGACATTACGCTTAGGCCGGATACGAATATGTTCTTCGTAAAGCAGTCGTTACGGGTATTGTACGAAAGAGAAATCGCATTTGTCTGCGCCCTGCCGCATATTATCGAAACGGATTCGTTTCTTATGGCGCATGCGCAGATTTATCCCGGAAAGCCGGAAAATATGAATCCGACCGAGGTAATCCGGGCAGACGCGTTCTTAGATAAAGGCTTTTCTTTTGACAAATACGTCATCGTCGGGCACTGGCCCGTAATGTTATATGACCGTACGCAAAGAGATGCCAATCCGCTGTTTAACCACCAGAGACGCATCATCTGTATGAACGGCGGAATCTCGCAAAAGCGTGACGGACAGCTGAATGCATTGATCGTGCGAAACGGTGATTTAAAGAACTGTGAGGTCGTCTATGAGGATTCCCTTCCGAAAGGAATTGTGCGTAACAGCCAGCCGTCGGGAGAATTCAGCCATACGATCTGTTCGCCTGACAATGTTGTAATCCCGCTAAGTGTTGTCAACGATTTTACTTATTGCAAGCAGGATAAAACGGACCGGAATTTCTGGATCCCGACCTCCTTTCTTACGGAAAAGGACGGTGTCCGGTATTCGGACGATATTACCGATTATCAGATTGCGGTAACGATGGGGGATATGGTTTCCGTCATTGCCGCCACAAGCCGCGGGTATCTGATCAAAAAAGACGGAATTACGGGCTGGTATTACGGAATGATGGATATGACCGGCACTTCGGCCGGCTGAAAAGGAGATTAATCCGAAATGGATGTAGCGCTTACACTTGCCAATCAGGTGTTTATCATGTTTTTGATCATGCTGATCGGCTTCTGTCTGTATCATTTTAAGGTTGTACAGGAGAAGACGGCCGACGACATGACGACGGTGCTGTTGTATATTGTTACGCCGGCACTGATTCTTAAGACCTATCAGCAGCCTTATTCCGCAACGGATGCGAAGAACCTGCTGGTTGCCCTCGGGGTGGCGGCTCTTGCGATGTTCCTGGGTGTCGTCGTTTCGTTTCTTGCAAGAATCAAGAGCAAGCCGGAGTACGGCGATGTAGAGCAGTTTGCTGCATGCTTTCCGAATAACGGCTTTATGGGGATTCCGCTTGTGGTCTCGGTTGCAGGCACCGCGGGCGTCTTCTTCAGCAATACCTATCTGATGATGTTCCAGCTTGCCGTCTGGACCTTCGGCGTAGCAATCTTACAGCGGGCAAATGGCATGAAGTTTACGCCCAAGACGGTTTTGAAGCTGTTCGCCAATCCTACGGTCATCAGCGTATTTGTCGGACTGATCTGTTATTTTGCGCGGATTCATTTTCCTTCGCCGTTTACGAAGACCTGTTCTTATCTTGCCGATATGAATACGCCGCTTGCGATGATCGTAGCGGGCATGCTGATCGCCAAAGTCGATATTCTGAAAAGTTTCCGCAGACTTCGGAATTATTACATCGTATTTCTGAGACTCATTTTGTTTCCTATCATTTTGATACTGGTATTCCGGTATTTGCCGGCATCCTATGAGATCAAACAGTATATTATGATCGTTACGGCATGCCCGACGGCAACCAATACGATCCTTTTCGCTAAGAAGTTTAATCGTGACGTGCAGACGGCTTCGCATATATTCGGACTTTGTACATTGTTCAGTATCGTGACGATTCCGGTGATTTTGTATTTATATAGTATTTTCGTCGCAGTGTAGATATTCATGGGGTATTCTGTTTCTGCAGGTGCAATGAAGCATTTTTAGAAAAATACCCGCGAGGGGTGTTTGATAAAAGCAGTATTATGAGGAGGAAAAAACTATGACGATGAGTAAGATGCCGGAAGTCATCCGTAAGGGAAACGGATGTTTCTGGAGCGCCGCGTATGATACTTTCCGCGTAAAAGTATACGTACCGGACAACAACCTTAACGGAGACGTGTTAAATTACGGTTTCGGAGCACCGTATCTGCTTGTTTTTGAGGAGAAGGAGCAGAGTGCGGAGGAAGCGGTTGCATTTGCCGAAAAGACCGGCCTTGCAAAGATTGCCGCAGGATATGATTCGAGCGTGGTTTTTGTTTATCCGACGGCAAAGGACGGATGGAGCGGTGCGGATGTAACCCTGTTTCAGGAATTGATCGCGAATTCGAA
This sequence comes from uncultured Lachnoclostridium sp., assembly GCA_946402335.1. Lineage (GTDB taxonomy): Bacteria > Bacillota > Clostridia > Lachnospirales > Lachnospiraceae > ISDg. The sequence goes on along the minus strand of CAMIWE010000021.1, from coordinate 27,755 downwards.
GATTCACCAGTATTATAAAAACGGATGCGTTACGATGCGTAACCGTTTCACCGGAGAATGGGCCGGTTTCTTTATTCGCGGAGCGATATTCCGGACCTATGTTTACGGATACGGCGCTTCGGCAGATTATATTGCAAAATACCTTTTGCAGACCGTGAACGGCGAATTCCTCTGGGGCCCCGGAGAAATCACTCCTGCGGCCTGCGTGCTTAGCAATTTAAGCGCTGTGCCTGTGGTACAGAGAAACGACATTCCGGTTATTTCCGTCGGAAACAATAGTGCAGTGAATATTGCCCTTCAGAAAGGCTGCAATAACGTTTTGGTGAAGGCGGAAGCCGACTATGAGAAGGATTTTGCGGATTTCCTGATCAAATACCGTCGCTGGTGCGGAAACCTTGAGAATGAGCCCGACCTGAATGCTTTGGGGATGGTTCGTGAGGATTGCGTCGAAGTACTTAAGACATCCGCCGACAATATGGGTGATGATAAAGGAACCGCTACGCACAAAGTCGGGTATCTTGCTTACTACAACAAAGGCCTTTTCGACAATGGGCCGGTTCCGATGCTGATAGCCTTTCACGGCGGCGGAGATTCGGCCATGTATATTTCGAATGTGTCGGGCTGGTATTCGGTTGCGCACAAGCATAATTTCCTTTTGATCGCGATTGAAAACCATCTGAACAGCACGGCGACCGAAATGATCGAACTGATCGGACGCCTTAAAGCGAAATACCCGGTTGACGAGCATCGGATTTATGCGAGCGGCTTCTCCATGGGCGGTTGTAAGTCCTGGGATCTCTATCAGGAGTATCCGGACACATTTGCCGGTCTCGCTCCGATGGATGCAACATTTGAGGTGGGAGATAACTCGTACGGTCAGAAGGCTCCGTGCGAGATCAACAAAAACGTTCCGGTACCCGTATTCTACGCGGGCGGAGAGATTACGCCGCTTCCGGAACTTCCGTTCCAGGCCCACAAGTGCTGGGACCGCATCCGGTATCTGTTCGAAGTAAACCGCGTGAAGAAGCCTTATTCTGTAACTTTTGAAAATCAGGATGCCTGGGAGAATAAGATCTGGGGTGTTAACGGAGACCGTACCGATAAGTTCGACGATCCGTCCCGCGGAAGCGTTCTGACTGTTGAATACTTCGACAGCACCGACGGCGTATGCCGCACGGCGCTCGGCAGTATCAGCGGACAGGGGCACGAGTGCAGAGTGCATACCTGCGAGCATGCATGGCTGTTCTTAAGTAAGTTTACAAGATAATGAAGATAGGAAAAGCCGCTGAACTTCAGCGGCTTTCTTAGTTTTGATATATGATATTATCTGGTTCCGATTCCTTCCTGAGCCCTCTTATTGGCAACGGAGAGCATCAGTTTGATACGGTTCAGCTGGTTAACTTCGCTGGCACCGGGGTCATAGTCGACGGCAACGATATTGGCATTCGGAAAATGTGCCCGCAGCGTCTTAATAACGCCTTTTCCGACGATGTGGTTTGGCAGACAGGCAAAAGGCTGTGCACATACGATGTTGGGCGTGCCGGTCTCGATCAGCTCGACCATTTCGGAAGTGAGAAACCAGCCTTCACCGGTCATATTTCCGGGCGATACATAAGGCTCGGAGAGCTTCTGCATATACTGGATCGGGTTCGCGTGCTCGAAGTGTTTGCTAGCCTTCAGTTCCTCCTGGCCCGCCTTTCGGAAAAATTCGATGATGCTGATAGCCCAGTTGTTGTAGCGGGCAACCTTTTTGCTCTTTCCGAGAAGTTGATATTTGATCTCGTTATCGTAACATGTATACAGGAAGAAGTCGATCAGATCAGGACATACCGCTTCGGCACCTTCCTGCTCGAGAAGATCCACAAGGTGGTTGTTCGCGGTAGGAAGGAACTTAACGAGAATCTCGCCGACGATTCCGACACGGGGTTTCTTAATGGTTTCATCAATCGGAAGGTTATCGAATTCCTTAACGAGTGCACGGCAGTTCTTTTTGAACTTGCCAAAGGAAGGGCTCTTCAGGTCTTCGCTCAGTTTTGCATTCCATTTTTCGTATAGGGCATTGGCGCTTCCGGGAGTCTTCTCGTAAGGACGCATGCGGTACAGAACGCGCATCAGAAGGTCACCGTAAATCAGAGACTCCAGACAACGCATAAGAATCTTCGGACGGTATTTGAGTCCGGGGTTCTTCTCAAGTCCTGTGGTGCTTAAGGAGATGACAGGAACATAATCCATTCCGGCGTTCTTTAAGGCTCTTCGGATAAATCCGATATAGTTCGTTGCACGGCATCCGCCACCGGTCTGTGTGATCAGAATGGCAACCTTATGCGTATCGTAACGGCCGGAGAGCAGGGCGCTCATAAACTGGCCGACAACGATCAGAGACGGATAGCATGCATCGTTATTTACATATTTCAAACCGACGTCGATTGCGTCGCGGTTATCGTTCCCGAGTACTTCAAGCTTATATCCCGAATAGCAGAATGCCTTTTCGAGAAGACGGAAATGAATCGGTGACATCTGCGGTGCAAGAACCGTATATTCCTTCTTCATTTCCTGCGTAAATACGGCGCGGTCATAGCGGGCACTCGTCGTTTCACAGGTATAATTCTTGCGCTTGCGGTCTTTGATTGCGGAAAGAAGCGAACGTACGCGGATTCTGGCAGCACCGAGGTTGTTTACCTCGTCAATCTTTAAAACGGTATAAATCTTGCCGGCAGCGGAAAGGATATCGTTGACACCGTCGGTAGTAACGGCGTCAAGACCGCAGCCGAAGGAGTTCAGCTGGATCAGTTCCAGATCCTTTCTGGTTGTGACAAACTGTGCCGCATTATAAAGACGGGTATGGTACATCCACTGGTCCACGACGATCATCGGACGTTCCGCTTTGCCGAGATGGCTGACGCTGTCCTCGGTAAGAACGGCAACGCCGTAGGAACAGATCATATCAGGGATTCCGTGATGAATCTCGGGATCGATATGGTACGGGCGGCCGGCAAGGACAATGCCGTTCCGTCCGGTAACTTCAAGATATTTAAGGGTTTCTTCGCCCTTTTTGCGGATATCTTCCCGAATCCGGTTGAGTTCCATGTAAGCGGCATGCGCGGCGTCACGGATTTCCTGCTCGTGAATTCCCTTCGGTTTAAAATGACGCAGAAGTCCGTCGGTGATGATCTGTTCGTTCTCCAAAGAGAAGAAAGGATTCTCATAAACGATATCCGGATTCTGGAACAGTTCATCGACGTTATTCTTGATATTTTCCCCGTAGGATGTAACAATCGGGCAGTTATAGTGGTTGCCTGCGCCGGCATCCTCTTTGCGTTCGTAAGGAATGCAGGGATAGAAGATATACGGTACGTTCTGCTTTATGAGCCAGGTGATATGACCATGCGCGAGCTTGGCCGGATAGCATTCCGATTCACTCGGGATCGATTCGATACCGAGCTCGTAAATCTTACGGTTGCTGGCGGGCGAGAGAATGACGCGGTAGCCGAGTTTTGTAAAGAACGTAAACCAGAACGGATAGTTCTCGTACATGTTCAGAACACGCGGAATACCGACTTTGCCGCGCTTTGCCTCCACCTCGGTAAGAGGCGTATAGTCAAAGGTACGCTTTAACTTATAGTCGAACAGGTTCGGGATGCCTTCGGCGTTCTTTTCCTTGCCAATACCGCGTTCGCAGCGGTTTCCGGATACGAACTGGCGTCCGCCCGAGAAACGGTTAACGGTAAGAAGACACGCGTTCGTACAGCCTTTGCAGCGTGCCATCGTTGTTTCGAATTTGAGTTCGCCGACCTGCTCCTCGTCAAGCATTGTTGACATGGTGCCGTCGTAATGCTCACGTGCGATAAGGGCGGCGCCAAATGCACCCATGATACCGGCAATATCCGGACGTACAACCTCAACGCCGGCAATACGCTCAAGGCTTCTGAGCACGGCGTCGTTATAGAAGGTACCGCCCTGAACGACGATGTTGCGTCCGAGATCGGAAGGGTCGGTAACCTTGATAACCTTATAAAGGGCGTTTTTGATAACGGAATAAGCAAGACCTGCGGAAATATCGGCAACCGTAGCGCCTTCCTTCTGGGCCTGCTTAACTTTCGAATTCATGAATACGGTACAACGGGAGCCGAGATCGATCGGATTTTTGGCAAAAAGGGCAATCTTGGCGAAGTCCGATACATCGTAATCAAGGCTCTTCGCAAAGGTTTCGATAAAGGAACCGCAGCCCGAAGAGCAGGCTTCGTTCAGCTGTACTTTGTCAACCGTATGGTTCTTGATCTTGATGCATTTCATATCCTGGCCGCCGATATCTAAGATGCAGTCAACGGAAGGATTGAAGAACGAAGCGGCATAGTAGTGCGCAACGGTTTCCACTTCGCCCTCATCAAGCATCAGGGCGGATTTAACGAGCGCTTCGCCGTAACCGGTAGAGCATGCCCGTACGATTCGAACCGACTCGGGCATCTGCGCATAAACTTCCTTGATCGCGCGGATGGTCGTTTTTAACAGAGAACCGTTGTTGTTGCTGTAAAAGGAATACAATAATTTGCCGTCTTCGCCGACCAGGGCAAGTTTGGTCGTTGTGGAACCGGCATCAATACCGAGATAGCAGTTGCCTTCATAATCCGCAAGAGGGCTTTTTTCAACCGTATGCTTTGAATGGCGCTGCTTGAAAGCCTCGTACTCCTCCTCGGAAGAAAACAGAGGCTCCATGCGGTCCACTTCAAATGCCATGTGAATTCCTTTGTCGAGCGTTTCGAACATGGAAGACAGCGTGGCGGGGCATTTTCCTTCCGAAGACATAGCGGAACCGATCGCAGCGAAAAGATGCGAATGGTCGGGTGCATATACCTGCTCGGGAGTCAGTTTCAGCGTACGGATAAAAGCCTGACGGAGTTCGGTCAGGAAATGAAGCGGTCCGCCCAGGAATGCGACGTTACCGCGGATCGGCTTGCCGCATGCAAGGCCGCTGATGGTCTGGTTTACGACAGCCTGAAAGATCGAAGCGGAAAGGTCCGGCTTCGTAGCACCTTCGTTGATCAAAGGCTGAATGTCCGATTTGGCAAATACGCCGCAACGTGCCGCGATCGGATAGATTTCGCGATAGGATTTTGCGTATTCATTGAGACCGGAGGCGTCGGTCTTTAAAAGACTGGCCATCTGGTCAATGAAAGAACCGGTACCGCCGGCGCAGATGCCGTTCATCCGCTGCTCGATACCACCGGTAAAATAGACAATCTTAGCGTCTTCGCCGCCGAGCTCAATGGCTACGTCGGTTTTCGGCGAATAATAGGAGAGTGCGGACGAAACCGCAACAACTTCCTGTACAAAGGGAACGTTCATCTGACCTGCGATGGCAAGTCCGCCGGAACCGGTCATAACCGGGCAGACGGTATGGTCGCCGATCTCGGTAAGAGCCTTCTTTACAAGTTTTGCAAGGGTTGCCTGAATGTTCGCGAAATGACGTTCATAATCGGCAAATAAAATTTCCTGATTTTCATTAATGATGGCAATTTTTACGGTCGTAGAGCCGATATCAATGCCAAGACGGTATTGTTCCATTCCATTCCTCCGTAATGACAATACAGTCCCCAAACTGCATTCGACGATTATTCTACCATTTTTATAAGAAATAAGCAACTCAAAAAAAGGTGATTTACAATTGCATCTTTTGTGGTTTTCATATATACTGTTACAAGATATCGCCTACTATTCGGAGGGGACTATGGAATACACGAAGGGAACGGTTGTATCCGTTCAGACAATCGCTCCGGGAATCATTGACATGCTCGTTAATGCACCCGGAATCGCAAAGGAAGCCCGCCCCGGGCAGTTCGTATGCCTGTATTGTGATGACAATGCGCATCTCTTACCGAGACCAATCAGCATCTGTGAATCGATGAACGGTCATCTCAGGCTCGTATTCCGGATCGTCGGGTTCGGAACCGCGGAATTTGCCGAAAAGAAGAGCGGAGATACGATCAAGATCCTCGGACCGGTCGGGAACGGATATCCGGATATCGATTCGGAGGATGTAACCGTTGTCGGCGGCGGAATCGGAATCCCTCCGATGCTGTATCTTTCGAGAAAACTGAAAGAGCAGGGCAAGAAGGTAACGATTGTACTCGGTTTTCGTGATAAAGGGACCTTCCTTGTGGATGCATTTGAAAACTACGGCAAGGTTGTGATCGCTACCGATGACGGAAGTCTCGGGGTCCACGGAACCGTTGTGGATGCCATCCGCGAACTTGGTATTTCGGTTCATACCGTATGTGCCTGCGGACCGATGCCGATGCTTAAAGGACTTGCTTCGTATACTGAGGCAAATGGCGGAACGGCATTGATTTCCCTGGAGGAACGCATGGCTTGCGGAATCGGTGCGTGCCTCGGCTGCATCACGAAGACAAGAGAAGTTGACGGCCACAGTCATGTAAAGAATGCAAGAATCTGCACCGAAGGACCGGTTTTCGATTCGAAAGTGCTTGATTTTACGAGAAGTTAGGAGGTACGGGGATGAATACCGAAGTAAAACTTGCCGGTGTGACCTTGAAAAATCCCGTTCTGACGGCTTCGGGTACATTTGGTTCGGGCATAGAATTTGCCCGCTTTACGGACTTAAATAAGCTCGGAGGCGTGGTGACCAAAGGCGTTTCCGTAACACCCTGGGAAGGCAATCCGACACCGAGAGTCATGGAAACGACCGGCGGCATGCTGAATGCGATCGGGCTGCAGAATCCCGGACTGGATGTCTTTTTGGAACGGGACCTGCCGTTTCTTGAGCAGTTTAATACGAGGAAGATTGTAAATGTATGCGGTCATACGACCGAGGAATATACGGATGCGGTTAAGCGTCTGTCCGAAAGTTCAGCGGATATTCTTGAAATCAACATTTCCTGCCCGAACGTAAAGGCAGGCGGAATCACCTTCGGAACCGATCCGAAGATGGCCGAAGAGATTACGAAAGCCGTGAAGAACGTTGCCGGTAAGAAGCCGGTATTTATGAAGCTCAGTCCGAACGTGACCGACATCACCGAGATCGCGAAAGCGGTTGAGGCCGGCGGAGCGGACGGTATTTCCCTCATCAATACGCTGATGGGCATGAAGATTGATATCCGACGCCGCACATTTGCCCTTGCAAACCGTACCGGCGGCCTTTCGGGTCCCGCCATTAAGCCGGTTGCCGTAAGAATGGTATATCAGGTGGCACATGCCGTTAAGCTTCCTTTGATCGGAATGGGCGGAATTGCCTGTGCGGATGACGCAATTGAGTTCCTGATGGCCGGTGCAACGGCGATAAGCGTCGGAACCGCTAATTTCCGAAACCCCGGCGTGACGGCCGAGATTGTTTCCGGCATCGAAGCATTTTTAAGAGACAATAATATAGCCGATATCAACGAGATCATCGGCTGTGTTAAATAAGTAAAGGATTACAGGTGAGCATATGGAACAGTATAAGAAGGAATTTATCCGCTTTATGGTGGAGAGCAATGTATTGAAATTCGGCGATTTTACGCTTAAGAGCGGACGGAAATCCCCGTTCTTTATGAATGCCGGAAGTTATGTGACCGGCTACCAGTTAAAGAAGCTCGGCGAATACTACGCGAAGGCCATTCATGACCGGTACGGAACCGATTTCGATGTACTGTTCGGACCTGCTTATAAAGGTATTCCGTTGAGTGTGGCGACCTGCATTGCATTTTCCGAACTGTACGGTAAGGAAATCCGCTACTGCAGCAATCGGAAGGAAGTGAAGGACCACGGAGATGTCGGTATTCTTCTCGGAAGCAAACTGAAAGACGGAGACCGCGTTGTAATTATCGAAGACGTTACGACCTCCGGTAAATCCATCGAGGAGACGTTCCCGATCTTAAAGGAGCAGGGAGATATCAAGGTTATCGGCCTGATGGTTTCTTTGAACCGCATGGAGCGCGGAAAAGGCACCAAATGCGCGCTTGATGAGATTAAGGAACTGTACGGCATTGAGACGGCTGCCATCGTTACGATGAAGGAAGTCATCGAAGAACTCTACAACAATGAGGTTAACGGAACGGTTGTGATCAATGATGAGATTATGGCCGCGATCAAGAACTATTTTAACGAGTACGGAGCGGAAGGGGTCAGCCTCTAAGAATGAAGACAAGTGATTTTTATTTTGATCTTCCGAAGGAACTGATTGCGCAGGACCCGCTTACGGACCGTTCCGCGTCAAGACTTTTGGTCGTTCATCGTAAGACGGGGGAGCTTGAGCATAAGCATTTTACGGATATCATCGATTATCTGATGCCCGGCGACTGTCTTGTGATCAACGATACGAAGGTTATTCCGGCAAGACTGATCGGAGAACGGCTGCATAAGACGGACGGACCGTACCGGGAACCGGACGGGCCCGGAGCAAGGATCGAAATCCTACTTTTGAAGCGGATTTCCGATACGCAGTGGGAGAGTCTCGTGAAGCCCGGAAAGCGATGCCGCGTTGGCGACCGTGTGAGTTTCGGAAACGGCAGGCTGATCGCAGAGATCAAGGAAGTGCTTCCGGACGGGAACCGGATTGTGGAGTTTCTTTTCGACGGAATCTTTGAAGAGATTCTTGATGAACTCGGACAGATGCCTCTGCCGCCTTATATTACCCACGAACTGAAGGACCGTGACCGTTATCAGACGGTATACGCGAAGTATTCCGGTTCTGCGGCCGCACCTACGGCAGGATTGCATTTTACGAAGGAACTGCTTTCCCGGATTGCGGAAAAGGGAATCGATATCGCGCATGTAACCCTTCATGTAGGCTTAGGAACGTTCCGGCCCGTGAAGGAAGACGATATTTTAGACCATGAGATGCATACCGAGTGGTATCAGGTGCGGGAAGAGGACGCAGAGAAGATGAACCGCGCGAAGAAGAGCGGTCACCGCGTGATCTGTGTCGGAACGACGAGCTGTCGTACCGTTGAATCGGTAGCAGGTGAAGACGGTGTGATGAAGGCGCAAAGCGGTGAAACGAAGATTTTTATCTATCCGGGATACCGTTTTAAAGAGATGGATGCTTTGATTACGAACTTCCATTTGCCGGAATCGACGCTTATCATGCTTGTTTCCGCCTATGCGGGACGGGAACTGACGCTTCGTGCATATGAGGAAGCTGTAAGGGAACGTTATCGTTTCTTCAGTTTCGGCGATGCCTGCTTTTTTACCGAATAGCATAGATTATACTTACCGGGAGGTGTTTCCGCGAAACGCCTTCCGGTATTTTGTCATGTGGCGGGAATAGGAACGGCTGACCGGCACAATCATACCGTCCTGCATGACGAAGGCGCCCGGCTGCAGGCTTTCCACGTAATCAAGGTTTACGATGTAGCTTTCGTGACAACGGACAAGTCCAAAACCGCAAAGACGCTCAAACGGAAGGTTTCCGATTGCATAATTGGTTGTTCTAACGTATCCGTCATGATAAAACTTCAACTGCCTTCGGTCACTTTCAATCCATCGTACTTGTTTCAGATTGACCGAGAAACCCGGCTTCAGACAGAGCAGGTTCTGTCTGAGTTCGGAAAGACTTTCCGCGGCAGTTTCATACGGAATTAATTCCGCATTCGGAAAGCACAGCATTAGTGCCCGGACCACATGTTCCGGTAGCGGCTTTTGAAATACGATCGCACAGGGATTGGAGCCGTTTACGCTCCGAAGATGTTCAAAGAGCGTTTCCGGCAACGAACAGAAGACCCGTTCGTCCTTCGATTCAATTTCGAATCGCGACGGCTGATCGGTTACATAGATATACACGGTTTTATCCTCCTAAATAATTTTACACGCAAAAATAATGGGACTTTACCGTTTTATGAAAAACGCAGGGGCTTTTATCAACCCCTGCGTCGTATTATTTACATTCGCTTAAGAATTTCCGGTTTTCGGCGATTTCGCGGGCGATGGCTTCTGGCCCCGGAGCACCGACGGTGTTTCTGCGGTTCACGCAGGTTTTCAAGGAAATTGCTTCGTAAATGTCTTCTTCAAATACGGGGCAGATTTCTTTCCATTCCGAAAGCGGAAGATCATCCAGAGCACAGTTCTTATCGATACACAAAAGAACGAGTCTTCCGATGATGCCGTGTGCATCCCGGAACGGAACGCCGTGGTTTACAAGATAATCCGCCGCATCGGTTGCATTGGTGAAGCCGCCGACTGCGCTAGCTTCCATTACGTCTTTCCGGAAGGTCGTCGTGGAGATCATGCCGTCGAAGAGGGAGATACATCCCTTAACGGTATCGATTGCGTCAAATGTGAGTTCTTTGTCCTCCTGCATGTCTTTATTATAGGCAAGCGGGATACCCTTCATAGTCGTCAATAGACTGGTGAGCGCTCCGTAAACCCGTCCGGTCTTGCCGCGGATCAGCTCGGCAATGTCGGGGTTCTTCTTCTGGGGCATAATGCTGGAACCGGTCGAATAGGCATCATCCAGTTCGATAAAGCGGTATTCGTTGGAATTCCAGAGGATCATTTCCTCGGAGAAGCGGCTTAAATGCATCATGATCGTTGCGCCGGCACTTAAATAATCAATCAGATAATCCCGGTCGGAAACCGAATCCATACTGTTCGAAGTGGGTGCTTTGAACGAAAGAAGGGAAGCTGTATAGTCACGGTCCAGCGGGTAGGTCGTTCCGGCTAGGGCACCGGCCCCGAGAGGACAGTAATTCATGCGCTCGTACAGGTCGCTCAAACGGCTGTAATCGCGCTTGAACATTTCAATATAGGCACCGATATGATGGGCAAGCGTAACGGGCTGCGCCTTCTGCAGATGCGTGAAGCCGGGCATATAGGTTTCCGTATTGGCTTCCATGATCGTTTCCAGGGTTTCAATCAGATGAACGATCAGCTTTCTTGTTTCAAGAACTTCATCTCTTGTATAAAGACGCATATCCAGGGCGACCTGGTCATTACGGCTGCGGCCGGTATGCAGTTTCTTTCCGGTATCGCCGACACGTTCGATCAGATTGGCTTCCACGAAGCTGTGAATGTCTTCCTGGGAGTTGTCAATCGGAAGCTTTCCGCTTTCTATATCGGCTTCGATGCCTTTTAATGCCGTGATCATCGTATCACGTTCCGCATCGGTAAGAATTCCCTGCTTTGCAAGCATGGTAACGTGTGCAATACTGCCGCGGATATCCTGATGATAGAACCGCGAATCAAAGGAAATGGAAGCATTAAACGCATTCACCAGTTCGTTGGTTTCTTTGGTAAAACGACCGCCCCAGAGTTTCATATACGGTAATTCCTTTCAGACAAAAGATATTTCCCGTTTATCATATCACAAATTCTTTGTTTCGCAAAGGTTTTTAGTCGGAAAACTTGCATTTATGGGGCGGGAATGCTATATTATTATGCGAAACGCAGAACGGCGGAAAGGCCGTCTGTCTTATGTATTCAGGAGGAATGAACATACATGGCGAATCAAAAAATCATGCTCGGAAACGAGGCGATTGCCCGCGGCGCATGGGAAGCCGGAGTGAAGGTTTCGTCCGCATATCCGGGTACCCCGAGCACGGAAATCAGTGAGAATGTCGTAAAATACGATGAAATTTATGCAGAATGGTCACCGAATGAAAAGGTGGCAATGGAAGTTGCCATCGGCGCATCCATGGCAGGCGTAAGATCGCTTGTATCCATGAAGCATGTCGGTGTTAACGTTGCTTCCGATCCTCTTTATACCGTTTCTTATATCGGTGTTAACGGCGGACTTGTTATGATCGCTGCCGATGACCCCGGTCTCTATTCGAGCCAGAACGAACAGGACAGCCGTGCAGTTGCAAGAGCTGCCAAGGTTCCGGTAATCGAGCCGTCCGACAGCAATGAAGCGAAGGAATTCGTGAAATTTGCCTACGATCTTTCCGAAAGATATGATACCCCCGTTATGGTTCGTACAACGACGAGACTTGCGCATTCCCAGGGTCTTGTGAATCTTTGCGACCGTTCGGAGATTGCCGATAAGCCTTACGAGAAGAACATCCGTAAGAACGTTATGATGCCCGGAATGGCAAAGGCAAGACATCTTCATGTTGAGGATCGTGAGATCCGCATGGCGGACGATGCCGAGACGTTCCCGATCAACCGTGTGGAAATGAACGACACGAAGATCGGCGTTATCACTTCCGGTATTCCTTATCAGTATGTAAAGGAAGTGCTTCCGAATGCTTCCGTATTGAAGCTCGGTCTTGTGAATCCGCTTCCGAAGAAGATGATCAAAGACTTTGCCGCAAAGGTAGAGAAGTTATATATCGTTGAGGAACTGGATCCGATCATTGAAGAGCAGGTTAAGGCGATGGGTATTGCCTGCACCGGTAAGGAAATCTTTACCGTACAGGGCGAATACAGCGCCAACATGCTTAGAAAAGCCATCCTCGGAATCGACCTCGGTCTTGAGGCTGCCGCACAGGTTCCGAACCGTCCTCCGATCCTTTGCCCCGGCTGCCCGCATCGTTCCACCTTCTATGTTTTGAAGAAGCTCGGTTTGCATGCGGCCGGTGATATCGGATGCTACACCCTCGGTGCGGTTGCACCGCTCGGCGTTGTGGATACGACGGTCTGCATGGGTTCCTCCATCAGCACGCTGCACGGCATGGAAAAGGCTAAGGGTTCCGATTATGTAAAGAACTGGGTTGCCGTTATCGGTGATTCCACGTTCATGCATACCGGTGTGAACTCCCTTATGAATATGGTTTACAACCAGGCAACGGGAACCGTTTTGATCCTTGACAACTCTACGACAGGTATGACCGGCCATCAGGATCATGCCGGAACCGGTAAGACTTTAAAGGGTGATATCGTTAATGCAATCGACGTTGTAAAGCTTTGTCAGGCAATCGGCGTTCCTAATGTGCAGGTTGTGAACACATTTGATGTTCCCGCTCTTGAGAAGGCCATCAAGGAAGAGACCGCGAAGAGCGAACTCAGCGTCATCGTTGTTAAGGCGCCCTGCGCACTGCTCAACAAGAAGAAGGTTACCGTCCAGTACGTATCGAATCCCGACAAATGTAAGAAGTGCGGCATGTGCATGAAGCCCGGCTGTCCTGCCATCACGAAGAATGCAGACGGTACGGTAAGCATCAACGACACGATGTGCAACGGCTGCAGCCTCTGCGCACAGCTTTGCAAATTCGGTGCGATCGAGAAAGTGGAGGTGTAACCTATGGAAACGAAGAATATTATGATCGTCGGTGTAGGCGGACAGGGAACCCTCCTGACAAGCCGTATTCTCGGCGGAATTACCCGCGCTGCGGGATATGACGTAAAGCTTTCCGAAGTACACGGAATGGCACAAAGAGGCGGAAGCGTTGTAACATTTGTCCGCTACGGTGAGAAGGTTTTCGAACCGATCGTGGAAGAGGGACAGGCTGACGTTCTGATCGCGTTCGAGCGTCTTGAGGCGCTTCGTTACGCACACTTTATGAAGAAGGACGGCGTTATTATCGTAAACGATCAGCGCATCGATCCGATGCCGGTTGTAATCGGAGATGCCGAGTATCCGGAAGGAATCCTTGAGAATCTTTCTAAGAAGTATAAGGTATTGAAAATCGATGCTTTGTCCGAAGCAAGAAAACTCGGAAACACGAAGGCGTTCAACACGATTGTTCTCGGTCTTGCGGCAAAGCATATGGATTTCTCGAAGGAAGACTGGCTGAACGTTATTGAGAATACTGTTCCTCCGAAGACGGTGGAACTGAATAAGCAGGCGTTTTTGGTAGGTTATAATATGTAATCCTGGTTATTTCGGTAAAGCCGATCTATTATTGGCTGATGCAGAAGGAAATTTCCGACAGAATGCACGGGAAGACTTTGATTCTTTGGAGAATTCTGTTTATTATCGGTATTGCAGTCGTCATTTTATGCGTTATGGCATTTGTCTGTGCGGAGTATTACCATGCCCACGATTATAAATGGAAAGAAGCGCATAAAGCGTTTAATGACTTCCTGATTGGCGGCGTGGTCTTCGTTGCGATGATCCTATATGTTGTCCGCATGATTTTTGAATTCATCTGCACTCTTATAACCGCAAAACGGCTTAAGGAAACATATTAACGGAAAGGAATCATTTCCAAATCAATGTACAAAATTGAAACACACAGTCATACGAGCGAAGGAAGCGCGTGCGGTTATTCGAACGGCTTTGAATGCGCCCGTGCAAGAAAAGAGGAAGGATACGATACCGTTATCATTACGGATCATTTCTTCCGTGGGAATACGAGACCGAAGCGGGATCTTCCGTGGGAACAGTATGTGGAAGAGTTCTGCAGCGGTTATGAGCATGCAAAAGAGGAAGGCGATAAGATCGGCCTGAACGTTTTGTTCGGATGGGAGGAAAACTTCGGCGGTGCCGAGTTTTTAATTTATGGTTTTGACAAAGCCTGGCTTCTTGCACATCCGGATATGATCAAATGGTCGCCGGTGGAGCAGTATGAAATCGTGCATGCGGAAGGCGGTTTCTGCGTGCAGGCACATCCGTTCAGGCAGAGAGGCTATCTGGACAGTATCCGGCTTTATCCGGATTACTGTGATGCGGTGGAGACGATCAATTCCTCCAATCCGAAGATCCAGAACGACCGTGCCGACTGGTACGCGAATCAGTTTCATTTAAAGAAGACTGCAGGCTCCGACGTGCACGGAATCCATCCGGTCGGCGGCGGAATGCTTTGTGAGAAGAAAATCGTTACGATTTGGGATTATATCGATTTAATCAAGAACCAGGAGCCTTATCAGCTCATTGACCGTCATATCGAAGACATCCGCAGGGAAATGGAACAGAAATGAAGAGTCTCATTGAAAAACTGGAATACGGCGTAAGCCCCCGGGAGACGCTTGCCGCTGTAGCGGACCTGCTCGGAGGCATGCTTCCGATTGAAATCGAGGAATATCATATTCCTTTGATGAACTATGTTCCGGCTTATTTTGAAAATGCCGATGCAAAGGTCCGGAAGAATGCCGCAAGGGTACTTGGCTATGTGGAGGACCCGCTTGTTCCGTCCATCCTGATCCGTGCATTTCAGAAGGAAAATGTGCTCTATGTACGTCCTCAATATCTGAAATCCCTTCGGAATTTCGATCTTGAGAAACCGATCCTTGATATTCTGCAACAAAGAAGAAACGAAATTACCGGCGGAGATATTTCTCCGGAAGACCGGAAGCATCTGAATGAAGAACTTCAGCTTTTGGAGGATTGCCTCGGAGACGATCGGGAAGGCAGTCATACCTTTACCGGCTGGGGGCTTGAGAATGAAGTGCTTTTCGTGACCGATAAGGCATTTGTCCCGATTACCGATTCTTTGATCGACGAGACGAAGAAGAAAACGCTTCCTACCGGCATTTATATGCGTACGAAGCAGTTAGACCGGTATGTGAAGATTCGTACCTACCGGGAGATTCTGCTCTTCCTGCCGAATCTGAAGACATTGACCGACGATCCTTATGCGGCAGCGATGCAGCTGATGGACGCGGGCTTTATTGATTATCTGAAGAAACGCCATGAAGGAGACGGTCCGTTCCGTTACCGGATGGAAATCAAGGGAATCGATGATAAGAAGAAATCGGTTCTTGTGAAACGGCTTTCCGGCGAGATTTTACGGCTTTCCGATCATATGCTTGTATTAAGCAAGGATCATTATGAGATGGAACTCCGGCTTGTCTATAAGGATGACAATACTTTCCGGTTTCATTTTAAACTGATGACCCTCGGGGATGACCGGTTCGCTTACCGCAAGGAAGCTGTTGCGGCAAGCATTAAGCCTTTAAATGCGGCTGCGTTTTTGAAGATTCACGAATCTTATTTGAAAAAGGATGCGCAGGTGCTGGATCCGTTCTGCGGTGTCGGCACGATGCTTTTTGAACGCAACCTGTTACGTCCCGTGAAGGCGGCATTTGGCGTAGACACCTTCGGAGAAGCAATTGATAAGGCAAGAAAGAACGGCAACGAATCCGAATTTCCGATTTATTTTATCCATCGTGATTTCTTCGATTTCCGGCATGATTCGTTGTTCGATGAGATTGTTACCGATATGCCGTTTGCAACCAAGGACGAGGATGCAGCTAAGATTGATAATATCTATTACCGTTTCTTCGGCAAGGCAAAGGATCATCTGAAGGAAGGCTGTTATATTCTGATGCTTTGCAGAAATCCGGAGTTGGTATATAAATACTGTACGGCCGGGTACCGCATCGAGAAACGGCTTGAAATCAGTGAGAAGAGTAATCTGAACGGATTTGTCATTAAAAGATTATAGGATTATGAAACGCGTGCTTATTGCACGCGTTTTCAGAAGGAGAAGGGTATGTTATTAGGTTCACATGTCGGAATGAGCGGTAAGGAAATGATGCTCGCATCCGTTAAGGAAGCGCTTTCCTATGGGGCTGATACGTTTATGCTTTATACCGGCGCACCGCAGAATACGAGAAGAAAAGAAATTGCGGATTTAAATATCGAGGCAGCGCAGGCATTGATGGCCGAACACGGAATGAAGAAATTTGTAGTGCATGCGCCTTACATTATTAATCTTGCAAACACCGTGAATGCGGAAACCTATGATCTCGCCGTAATGTTTCTTAAAAAAGAGATTGAACGTACCGCAGCGATGGGTTCCGATACCCTGGTGCTTCATCCCGGTTCCCATGTCGGTGAGGGTGAGGATTCAGGAATCGCATCGATTGTAAAAGGTTTGAATGAAGTTCTTACCCCCGATTGTAATGTGCATATTGCCTTAGAGACAATGGCCGGCAAAGGAAGCGAGATCGGAAACCGCTTTGAGCAGCTGGCACGCATTTATGATGGCGTCAAATGGAACGACAAGCTTCGCATCTGTATGGATACCTGTCATTTGAATGATTCCGGATATGATGTAAAGAATGACTTTGAAGGCGTATTAAAGCAGTTTGAGCGGTATTTTCCGTTGAGCCAGATTGCCTGCATTCATTTAAATGATTCGAAGAACGAACTCGGGGCAGCTAAGGACCGTCATGAGAATATCGGGTTTGGAACGATTGGATTTGACGCATTGCATTCCATCACGAGAATGAACGAGTTTGCCGATACGCCGATTATTCTTGAAACGCCTTATGTAACCAGAGAAGGAGAGAAGGACAGGGCGTTCTCCCCGTACCGCTATGAGATTGCGATGCTTAAAAAAGGTATTTTTGATCCGGAATTGATTGAGATGATCCGAAAAGACGCGGACCGTGCATAACAGACAGGACCGGACGAAACAGACATGAATCAATAACACGAAAAGCCCAATTGCATTTTCGGTAAAAAGAGTTGGAATATAAAAACAGGGAGCAGCAGATTGCTGTTCCCTGTTTGATTTACGTTTGGCTGAGAAATTACTTGTTCTTCTCAATCTCGGCCTGCTTCATGGCACGAACCTTAAGAGAAAGACCAAAGAGGTTGATGAAACCTTCGGCATCCTTATGGTTGTAAAGGTCGCCGGTCGTGAAGGAAGCGATGCTCTCATTGTAGAGGCTGTAAGGAGAGGTGGTTCCCTGCTTGATGATGTTGCCCTTGTAGAGCTTCATCTTAACTTCACCGGTAACGAACTCCTGGGACTTCTCAATGAAAGCCTGCAGGGATTCGCGAAGAGGAGTGAACCATTTGCCTTCGTAAACAAGATCTGCGAAACGGTTGCTGATGATCTTCTTGAAAGCCATCATATCGCGGTCTGCGATGAGCTCTTCGAGCTGCTGGTGAGCTTCCATAAGAATGGTTCCGCCGGGAGTCTCATAAACGCCACGGGACTTCATGCCGACAACACGGTTCTCTACGATATCGATGATGCCGACACCGTTACGTCCGCCCATCTTGTTAAGGTCGCGGATAATGTCTGCAACCTTCTTCTTAACGCCGTTGATGGCAACCGGAACACCCTTTTCAAAGGAGAGAGATACGTACTCGCCTTCGTCGGGAGCCTTCTCGGGAGAAACGCCGAGAACAAGAAGATGATCGTAGTTCGGAGCGTTCGCGGGATCCTCAAGCTCAAGACCTTCATGGCTGATGTGCCACAGGTTACGGTCACGGGAGTAGGAGTTGTCAGCGCTGAACGGAAGCTCAATGCCGTGCTGCTTGCAGTACTCGATTTCCTCCTCACGGGAACTCATGGTCCAGTAAGGGCTTCTCCATGCTGCAATGATCTTAAGATCGGGAGCAAGAGCCTTAATGCCGAGCTCGAAACGAACCTGGTCGTTTCCTTTACCGGTAGCGCCGTGGCAGATGGCGGTAGCGCCTTCCTTACGTGCAATCTCAACAAGCTTCTTGGCAATCAAAGGACGAGCCATGGAAGTGCCGAGCAGGTACTTGTTTTCATATACGGTATTGGCCTGTACGCAGGGAACGATATAATCCTCTGCGAACTCATCGTTTACATCGAGAATGTAAAGCTTCTCGGCGCCACAGTACTTTGCGCGCTCCTCAAGACCGTCAAGTTCGCTTTCCTGACCGCAGTCGATGCAGCAGCAGATAACTTCGTAATCGTAGTTCTCCTTCAGCCACGGGATGATCGCCGTGGTGTCAAGTCCGCCGGAGTAGGCAAGAATGACTTTCTCTTTCATGATAACCTCCTGTTTTAAAACCATCTGAAATATATGAAAACCGGACAGATTCCGCTTCCGGTTTCTTTCAATTCATAAATATACAACATGTTGCATGAGAATGCAAGCGGAAAATGAAAGATTGTCCATTCCGCGCAAGACGGGTTGTTCTGCCTTGCATTTTCCGTGCAAAACACCTATAATCGTAGGAGCAATGAAGCATAAAGGAGTGCCGTATGAAACAGGCGGAAACAATTTATCTGGCAAGCAAATCCCCGAGAAGAAGCGAAATCCTTTCCCTTATGGGAATCCGCTTCAGCGTGGCAGACTCGAAGGCCGACGAGAAGACCGGCCGCATGGCGCCTTCTGCCATGGTGGAACTTCTTTCGAAACGGAAGGCGGAACAGGCTGTTATTAATAAGAAGCAATGCGTCGTGATCGGTTCCGACACGGTCGTTGCATTTCGCGGGAAAATACTCGGAAAACCTAAGGATAAAGAAGATGCAAAACGCATGCTTAAGATGCTTTCCGGAAACAAAAGCGCGGTATATACGGGAGTAACCGTACAGGTGCGCGGCAAGGATGCCCGGACGGTTACGTTTCATACGAAAACCGAGGTGTTATTCGATGTATTAACGGATGCGGAAATCGATGAATATATTGCAACCGGAGATCCGATGGATAAAGCCGGTGCATACGGGATTCAGGGCATCTTCGGAAGGCATATCAAAAACATTCGCGGAGACTATTATAATGTAATGGGTCTTCCGATGAACGATTTATACAAAACACTGATTGAAGAAAAGATTATTTTTATATAAAATGAGGCTTGCATAATTGCATAAAGTGTGTATAATTATGAATAAATATCAGCTTTGATGCATATATTCATGATTTTTATGAATCCAAACGGGGCATATGCCTCGTTATTATAAACAATTGCAACGGAACGGGCGATAACAGGTCTTGACAGGATCCGGTGCAGAAAGGACTAAGTTATGAGAAAATTCAGCGGAAACGTAACAACCCCTCAGGGATTTCAGGCGAGCGGAGTCATGGCCGGCATCCGTAAGAAGAATAAAAAAGACATTTCGCTTGTATACAGCGAGTCACCGTGCGTTGCCGGTGCAACATTTACCACAAACCGTGTTAAAGCGGCTCCGGTTAACTGGGACATTGCATTATTAAAGAACGGTCTTGCAAAGCATGCGGTTATTTTAAACAGCGGTATCGCAAATGCATGCATGGGCGAGCAGGGCGTAAAGGACAACTATGAATTTGCCGCAAAGACCGCAGAACTTCTGTATATTAAGCCCGAGCAGGTATTTACCGCATCCACCGGTGTGATCGGACAGCCGATGCCGATGGATAAGATCACCACGGGTATTGAGGAAGCCGTTTCGATGTTAAACGGTTCGGAGCAGGCCGGTAAGGATGCTGCGGAAGCAATTATGACGACCGATACGGTTTCGAAGACGATTGCCTGTGAACTGTTCATCGGGGAAACAAGAGTATTACTCGGCGGCATGAGTAAGGGCTCCGGCATGATTCATCCGAACATGGCGACGATGCTAAGCGTTGTAACGACCGACGTAAATATAGATGAGGCGCTTCTTCAGGAAGCCGTTTCGGATGCGGTTACGGATACGTTTAATATGATTTCCGTTGACCGGGATACTTCCACAAACGATACCTTTATCGTGTTGGCGAACGGTCTTGCCTGCAATAAGAAGATTACAAAGAAGGATGCGGCTTACGAGGAATTTGCGAAAGCGTTGTTCCTTGTATGTAAGGATCTTGCCAAGAAGATGGCACATGACGGCGAAGGCGCTACGAAGCTTCTGACCTGTAAGGTGTTCCATGCAAAGACGAGAGAAGGCGCAAGAGTTCTTGCCCGTTCCGTTATCTCTTCGAATCTCGTGAAGGCTGCGTTCTTCGGAAGCGATGCCAACTGGGGCCGTGTACTGTGTGCACTGGGATATGCCGGAGTTGATTTCGATCCGGAAAAGGTGGACATTTCGATTCAGCATGAGGACGATTTCTTAGATATCGTGAAGAACGGTATGGCAATTGATTATTCCGAAGAAATCGCAACCAATATGCTTTCCCAGGACCGCGTGAAATTTATCGTCGATCTGCATGACGGCTATGAGAGAGCTACCGCGTGGGGCTGCGACCTTACGTATGACTATGTAAAGATTAACGGAGACTATCGTTCCTGATGGATTATTCCGTGAAAAGATAAAGGATGGATTGGTGAATGCTATGAGTGAAACAAAATCGGTAGATATTGCAATGAATAAGGCACAGACGCTGATCGAGGCGCTTCCTTATATCCGCAAGTTTTATAATAAGATCGTTGTCGTTAAGTACGGCGGCAGCGCAATGCTCGACGAAGAACTGAAGATGAACGTTATTCAGGATGTTGCTCTTTTAAAGCTGGTCGGCATGCATCCCGTCATCGTACACGGCGGCGGAAAGGAAATCTCCAAGTGGGTTTCCATGATGGGTAAGGAGCCTGAGTTTGTAAACGGTCTTCGCGTAACCGACCTTGAGACCATGGGTGTTGCCGAGATGGTATTGAACAAGGTGAACAAGAGCCTTGTGCAGTTTCTAGAGAAGAACGGCGTAAAGGCTGTCGGCCTTACCGGTAAAGACGGCGGCATGTTAAATGTAGAGAAGAAGCTTGCAGACGGCCGTGATATCGGATATGTCGGAAATATCACGAATGTGGACACGAAGATTATCGATACCCTGATTGAAAACGGATACGTACCGGTAATCGCGCCGATCGGAATGGACGAGAATTACCAGGCTTATAACATCAATGCCGATGATGCTGCCTGCGCGATCGCGGAAGCCCTCGGCGCAGAGAAACTTGCGTTCCTGACCGATATTGAAGGCGTTTACAAGGATCCGAAGGACCCTTCGACGTTAATGTCCGTATTGACGCTTGAGGATGCGGAGCAGCTGATTTCCGACGGTTATATCGGCGGCGGCATGCTTCCGAAGCTCCGCAGCTGTATCGACGCTGTTAAGAGCGGTGTAAGCAGAGTGCATATTCTGGACGGACGGAAAGCCCATTGCCTGCTGCTTGAATTCTTTACCCAGAAAGGTGTCGGCACGGCAATTATCAACCGGATGGAGGATTGATCATGGAGAAAAAGGAATTGACCGCGCTCGGGGAAAATGTGCTGCTGCATACCTATAACCGGTTTGACATGGTTTTAGATCACGGTGACGGCATGTATCTGTACGATATCGACGGAACAAAATATCTGGATTTCGCAGCCGGTATCGCCGTTTGCGCATTCGGTTACAACAATAAAACCTATAATGATGCTTTGAAGGCACAGATTGACAAACTGGTTCATACTTCGAACCTTTATTATAACGAGCCTTCCGTAAAAGCTGCCGAATTGTTCTGCAAAGCGTCCGGAATGGACCGCGTATTCTTTACAAACAGCGGTACGGAAGCCATTGAAGGCGCATTAAAGCTTGCCAGAAAATACTATTACAAAAAGCACGGTTCCGCAGACAGCGAGGTTATCGCCATGGACCATTCGTTCCACGGACGGAGCATGGGTGCGGTTTCCGTAACCGGTAAGAAAGCATACCGGGAGGCGTTTGAGCCGTTGATCGGCGGCGTCGTATTTGCCGAATTCAATGATTATGCGGATGTCTTGTCGAAGGTTAACGATAAGACCGCCGCAATCATTATGGAAACGGTGCAGGGCGAAGGCGGCATCTATCCTGCCGATAAAGAGTTCTTACAGAATATTGCTAAGCTGTGTAAGGAAAAGGACATCGTCCTGATCCTTGATGAAATCCAGTGCGGCATGGGTAGAACCGGCACGATGTTTGCTTACCAGCAGTACGGCGTGAAGCCCGATATCGTGACGAGTGCCAAGGCACTCGGCTGCGGCGTACCGGTCGGCTGCTTCGCTGCAGTTGAGAAGGTGGCAGATGCAATGGTTCCCGGTGATCACGGCTCCACTTACGGCGGCAATCCGCTTGTATGTAAAGCAGTGGAAACCGTTTTCGGTATGTTTGAAGAAACCAAAATTCTTAAGCATGTTAATTCGATTGCCAAGGTTTTGTGGGACGAGCTTGAAGCCATCAAAGCCGAATATCCGGTTGTTACCGGACATCGCGGACTCGGACTGATGCAGGGACTGGAGTTCTCCGTACCCGCAGGCCCGATCGTTAAAGAAGTAATCCGTCAGGAATGCATTTTAATCTCGGCCGGTACGAATATCATTCGTTTTGTTCCGCCGTTGATTGTTTCCGAGGCGGATATTAAGAAAATGGGAGAGTGCTTAAGAAAGGCACTGGATACCGTTCAATAAGGCTTTTATTCATTGTATTCCCGGAAAGGATAACCGATTATTCTTTCCGGGTTTTTCTTTTTCGCCTCTTGTTTATCTGATTGGTTTCGGGTACAATAACAATGTGTGCAATGGTATTTCCGGAAAGGAAATATCCATGAAGAAACGAGTATTATATGCTGCCGGTGCAATCCTTGTTACATTTTTCGGATCCTTATTTTTGGGATTGCATTGGAAAAACGGAGATGATTACCGCTATGTCAAAGAAGACGAAAGAAACCGCGAAACCCAAAAAGAAATCACTGATCCGAAGGATATTTGGATTTCTGTGGAAGGTGGGCAAGCTGGTGGCTCTGGGACTCAAACTGAAGAATACTGCGTCTTCGTTTGCGGCCAGGTCAAAGAAGAAGGAATCTGCCACGTAAGTGCCGGATCCCGGGTGGATGACGTGATCCGTCTTGCCGGAGGCTTTACCGAAGAGGCGGACAGGACCTATTGGAACCTTGCCCAGTTCGTCTATGACGGACAGAGGATCTATGTTCCGAAGGCCGGGGAAGCCATGCCGTATCCGGACGGGAACAATGCCTATGACGGGCTCGGGCGTCTTGATCTGAATGCCGCAACGGCGGAAATGCTTAAGGAACTGCCGGGAATCGGAGAGAAGCGGGCGTCGGATATAATCGGCTACCGCGAGAAGAACGGCAGGTTCACTTCGGTCGAACAGCTGCAGGATATCCCCGGGCTGAAGGGTACGGTTTACCAGGGCATGAAAGACCTGGTATGCGTGCGATGAAAAGGCCGTTTCTGTTTCTTGCGGCAGGAATGCTTTCCGGGCTTTTGGCTTTGCTGTTTCACGGCGGCATTTACATGATTCCGATTATTTTATCGGTTCTTCTATGTTTATTCTTTGTTCGGAAATCTTTGCTTCTATACTTTCTGGTTGGTCTGTTTCTCGGACTATTCACAAGCTTTTGTTATCAATTCAGCCGAAAACCTTTGCTTATTTCGGAAGGTTCATCCGTTGCTGTTTACGGTACCGTTAAGGAAACCGGACAGTATGGCTTTCTTATGCGTATTGAGCGTTATGATACCGGTGACGGAACCAACAGAGTGAATCCGTTTTATTCCTTTTTCGTAACCGTTAATACGGACGAAATCCCGGATACTTATACAACAATAATCGTAGAAGGTACGGTCCGGTTTTATCAAGGGCCGTCCAATCCGGGACAATTTGATGCTTCTTCGTATTATCCGTCTGTAGGAAGCTTATACGAAATCCAACCGGAAAGTATCCGGATTGTGAAACATCCGGGCCGGTTTCGGACGACGCTTCAATCCGCGCGCAATGCGGTTTCCGAACGTGTGCATAAACTGTTTCCCGGTACGTCTGGCGGGCTGCCGATGGCCCTTCTGCTCGGTGATAAAAAGCAGATGGAAGAGGACCAGAGAGAATTATACGAGCGCTTCGGTCTTGCCCATATTCTGACAATCAGCGGTCTTCACATCGGACTTTTTGCGAATATCCTTCTGGCGCTTCTGATTTCCTTTTTTGAGCGGAAGACTTCTGACCGGATTGCGTTGCTTATTTTAATCCTTTACGGATTTCTGTGCGGCTTTCGCATCTCCTGTATCCGCGCCGTATTTACCTTTCTGATTTCGTCATACGGCAGGAGAATCCATCGGTCCTTTGACCGGATTTCGGCAAATGCGTTCCTGATGATGGTGATTTTGTTTCTGAAACCCTATTCCCTTACGGACATGTCCTTCCAACTGTCCTTTGGCGCCGGGTTTTTGCTCGCTTTTGCCGAAATCAGACCGAAGACTGCTGCAAACAGTCCGAAGAATGCAATCAGGCCGAAGAATGCCGCAAAAGCAGCAGGGAAGGTATTCCGGATCCTACGTACATCCACCATTCTTCAAATCGGGCTTCTCCCGTTTCAGATCCAATCGTTCTATACCTTTTCGCCCTTCGGAATTTTGTTTAATCTGGCTCTGTTGCTGTTGATCGAAGTGTTGTTTCTTCTGACACTTTGTGCGGTTACGGCATCGTTTGTTTTGTTCCCTTTGGGACTTTTCTTCGCGGGGCCGGTATATTATACGGTTTTGTTCTTTGAAAAAGGAATGCGGGCTTTTTCCAAATTGAGGCTTCTTACCGTTCCTCTCGGACATCAAAGCAGTATACGGATCATCCTCTTTGTTGCCCTGTTTGGATTCCTGATGTGGCTTGAACAAAGGTCTTTTAAGCCGGTATGGCTTTTCCTGCTGCCGTTATGGGTCGTATTTGTCCCATATCACGGAAATGTTGCAAGAATCGTAAATCTGAGCGTCGGACAGGGAGACTGCGCTGTGATCATGCAGGGGGAAAATGTGCTTGTCATTGACTGCGGAAGTCTTTCGAAAACGGAAGTCGGTGAGAATATTTTAAAATCCTGCCTTTTCTACTATGGTTACGGCAAAGCGGATTATGTATTTCTTTCGCATACGGATGAGGACCATATTAACGGGATCCGGAACTGTACGCAGGTATTCGGTGATTTGAAAGGAATCTTTGCAGACGAATTCTTTACGGATGTCCGAACGTTACTGATGCCTGCTGCTGAAGACTGCGGGATTGTTTATACAAAGCCCGGAGAACAAGTGTATATTGGTTCTCTAAAGATCAGTTTCCTGCATGGAGCCGCTGTTTCCTCTGAAGATCCGAACGACCGCTGCCAGCTTCTTTGTGTGACGATTGCCGGATATGATTTCCTATTTCTGGGTGATATTTCTTCGGGCATATTAGACGAACTTGATATCGAGCTTAAAAAGAATCCTTATCTGATCAAGGTTCCGCATCACGGCAGCATCTATTCGTTTTCGGAAGCTTTTTATCTTAAACACCGGGCGAAAGTCTATGCGGTATCGGTCGGCTATAATCATTACGGGCATCCTGCGAAAGAAGTGACGGAAAACCTTGGTAATCTGGGAAAATGCTATGTAACGAAGGAAGACGGTGCGGTGATCACAGAAATCCGAAACGGGGAATGCAAAACGTACAGCATGTTTCAAAAATAAAAAAACGGACGATAAAATGCCCGGAATCTTCGAAAAATGCGGTCTTTTTGAGCATGGCAAAACAAGCATGTTCGGTTGACAAAAAGGCGTCTGTTTACTATACTGTTAAAGAAGGGGAACGGAAGGATGAGAGGATGTCTTCCGCAGTATGAAAGATCCTTTTCGAGTCTGCATAAAGGCAGACCGGGATAGAACATTTAAGGGGATGGGATTAATGGAAAAGAAGCGTTTTGTAGGCTTTTACAATCCTTCGGTTGTATTGACATATCTTGGACTGGTCAGCGCATTTTTAGCATTGCATTTTGCCGGGGAAGGGAATTATAAGATAGCGGTATTCTTCTTCCTGCTTGCAGGATGCTGCGACATGCTTGACGGAACGATTGCCCGTATGATCGATCGGTGTGAGCAGGCGAAGAAATTCGGCATTCAGCTGGACAGCCTTTGCGATGTATGCTGTTTCGGATTTGCCCCCGCAATTTACGGGATTATTCAGTTTGAAGGCTTGGATTCCCGCTGGATTGCTTATGTATGCGGGTTCTTCCTTACGCTATGCGGATTAATCCGTCTCGCGTATTTTAATGTCATGGAAGAGGAACGTCAGGCCACTACGAATTCCAGAAGAACCAGTTACCAGGGACTTCCGATCACCGCTTCCGCGATTATGGTTCCGGTTGCTTATATTATCGGTTCCTTTGTACCGGATTACAGCGCCTATGTATATTGCGGATTTGAACTTCTGGTTTCCTTCCTGTTTATCTTTAATATCCCGTGGCCGAAGCCTCACGGAAAGCAGTTTATCCTGATGGGACTTATCGGTCTTGCGTTGTTCATTGCTGTTTTGTTCTTATAATCTGCCGATCCAGGCCGAAATCGGAGGGGAACATTGAAAACTATCCGGGAACATATCAAAAACGGTTCATTTGCCCCCTGTTATCTGCTTTTCGGCAAGGAGAAGTATCTGATCAAGCTTACGGAAGGTAAGCTCGTGAATGCCATCGTACAGGATGGCGACACCATGAATTATAATCTGTTTCAAGGCTCGGGGACCGACATTACGGAAGTGATGTCGGTTGCTGATACTGTGCCTTTTTTCGCAGAGAAAAGGCTTATTCTGGTTCGTGACAGCGGCCTTTTTAAAGGCAAATGCAATCTTGCCGCATACCTTTCGGATATGCCTGAAACGACCGTTATGTTGTTTGTGGAATCGGATGTGGACCGCAGTTCGGAATTGTATTCCGCCGTTAAGGAGCACGGCTATGTCTGTGAGATTAACGGCATGTCGGACGAGGACCTGAGAATGTTTATCGGATCATTTTTCAAAAAGCAGGGACTTGGCATAACTGCTTCCGATGCGGATTTCCTGACGGAACGGGCCGGAACGGACATGAACCGTTTAACGACCGAAATGGAGAAGCTGTCCGCATACTGTATGGGAAAGGAAGCGGTTACGAGAGAAGATATTTTCAGAAGCGTATCGCCGATTCCGGAAGGGCAGATTTTTGCAATGATGGATGCTATCGTTAACGACGACCGCAGGAAGGCTGTCGAGCTGTATACGGAGTTGCTTTCCGCACAGGAAAAGCCGCTTCGGATTTTATATATGCTTACAAACAATTTCTATAGTTTCTATAAGGTTCTCTGTCTCGCCGATGTCGGAATTTCCGCTGACGAGATTGCCTCCAGGCTCGGGATGCGTCCTTTTGCCGTGAAGAAATTCATGAGACGCAAGAAGAACTGGTCTTTTAAGAAAGTGCTGCAGGCTGTCGAGGACGGAAATGACATGGAGAGAAGAGTCAAATCCGGCGATCTTTTGGAACATATGGC
>CAMIWE010000020.1 GCA_946402335.1 uncultured Lachnoclostridium sp. | reverse complement strand
TCGAGCATACGAAACGCGTGCTCGGCTGGGCAAAGCGGCTGTACGACGCCACCGCGGACAAGAGCGGAATTTGCTACGAGGATTTGATGATCGCGACTGTGTTCCATGATGTCGGGAGGGCAATTTCCGCGGTTCAGGGCGGCGATCACGCTAAGGCCGGGGTTCCGATTACCAGAGAATACCTTCTTAAGAACGGGTTTGCGGAGGAGCGTGCGAAGTATATTGCGGGCCTTGTCGGCGCGCATTCCGAAAAATGGCGTATGCGCGACCCGGACATTGACCGGAACCTGCTGATGCTGATGGAAGCGGATCTGCTCGACGACATGGGCGTACTCGGGCTTGTGATGGACGCCATGATTGTCCGCGCGAGGAAACCGGAGGCGACGTTTTATGATTGCTACAATCATTTCATGTTTTACACGCACCCGCAGCAGCACGACTGCCCGGTCGTGAGCCCCGAGGCGCTGGCGTTCTGGAATGAGAAGACCGCGGCGGTCGACCGATTCATGGAGCTTTATCGCCGGGATATCCTGATCGGCGGCGAGAATTATGAGGGGTATCGTTAAGAACGGCTGCAACGTGTGGCGGAAAGGCGCCAGCACAACACGACAGAAAGAATGGTGTGACGAAGTGAAGGTAACCCGGCTCCTGCATGGCAGAAAGCTGGATGTGGCGCATTGAAAGTATGCTCGCCCGCGCCGCATTGACTTGTAAAAACACGGAAAATGTGAGATGATAAGAAGCGGCGAAGCGGTATGGCGCGAAAGAGGAACCTGCAGCGTTTCGGGGCCGGCTGTGAGAGCAGGCGCCCGCAGATGACGCCGTTTGTCTCATTTATCATTACGAAAAAGGAAGGTACAAGGGGATGGATAACAGAACAATTCTTGCAGAAGGCAAGGCAATTCTCGGAATCGAATTCGGTTCAACGAGAATCAAGGCAGTTGTAATTGACGAGAAGGGCGACGTTCTGGCCCAGGGCGGTCACGGCTGGGAGAACCGCTATGAAAACGGCGTCTGGACATACAGCGAGGAGGATATCCGCGGCGGTCTTCGCAGCTGCTACTCCGACCTGCGCAACAATATTAAGAAAGAGTATGGCGTAGACGTTACGTCCTTTGCCGGAATCGGTATTTCGGCCATGATGCACGGCTATCTTGCATTTGACGCGGCAGGAAAGCTTCTGGTACCGTTCCGTACCTGGAGAAATACGATCACGGAAGATGCGGCCGGCGTATTGACGAAGGCTTTCGATTTCAACATTCCGCAGAGATGGAGTATTGCGCACCTGTATCAGGCGATGCGCAACGGCGAGAGCCATGTGAATTCCATTGCGCATTTTACGACGCTTGCAGGCTGGGTACATGAGCAGCTGACCGGCGAGAAGGTGCTCGGCGTGGGCGACGCTTCGGGTATGTTCCCGATTGATTCGGCAACCGGCGATTACGATGCGAAGATGCTCGACATTTTCGATACGCTTCCGGAAGCAAAGGCAGTTCCGTGGAAGCTTCGCGACATTCTTCCGAAGGTTCTTTCCGCAGGTGAAAGCGCAGGGGTTTTAAGTGCGGAAGGCGCAGCTTTCCTTGATGAATCCGGCATGCTTCAGGCAGGTATCCCGGTATGTCCTCCCGAAGGCGACGCCGGAACCGGTATGGTTGCAACGAACAGCGTAGGTTTAAGAACCGGTAACATTTCCGCCGGAACGAGCGTATTTGCCATGGTTGTTCTCGAAAAGCCTCTCAGCAAGGTTTATCCCGAGATCGACCTCGTAACGACGCCCGACGGCGCCGCGGTTGCGATGGTTCACTGCAACAACTGTACTTCCGATATCAACGCATGGGTGAACCTGTTCGGTGAATTCGGCAAACTGATGGGATACGACATCCCGGCGGGCGATCTCTTTACAAAGCTTTATTCCGTGGCCCTTGACGGCGATGCTGACTGCGGCGGGCTGATTTCTTATAACTTCCTTTCCGGCGAGCCGGTTGTCGGCGTTGCGGACAGCAAACTTGCGGTTTTGCGTACGGCCGAAAGCCGCTTCACACTTGCCAACTTCATGCGCATGCATATGTATTCCGCGCTCGGCGCCCTGAAGGTCGGCCTTGACCTGCTTCTTAAGAAAGAGGGCGTAAAGGTTGACAAGATGCTCGGACACGGCGGATACTTCAAGACTCCGGTTGTCGGACAGAAATTTGCCGCTGCGGCAGTCGGCGCACCCGTATCCGTTATGGAAACCGCGGGCGAAGGCGGCGCGTGGGGCATCGGCCTTCTGGCTGCATACATGCTTGCAAAGAAAGCAGGCAATGCGGGAACGCTTCAGGAATATCTGGATGCAGTCGTATTTGCCGACCGTAAGGCGGTTGCGATCGATCCCGACGCAAAAGACGTTGCCGGTTTCGAAGCCTTCATGGACAGCTTCCGTGCCGGCCTCGGCCTGAAATAAGCGGTAACCGGAAAGAAACGGTAACGACGGGCGCTTCTTCGGCAGTTCCGGTTCGCATAACGGAGCCTCGCCTGTAAGCGCATGTTACATCCCTTTACGGCAAATGTAACCCCGCTTTACCTTTGACGGATTTCAAGTCGCAAAAGAGAAAAAAGTGACCAAAGGACATTTCGGCCCGAATTCCGCGGGTTGAAATGTCCTTTTTCGTCTGTCATAATGATAATAGGTTAATTTTGCGAAATGGGGTGACCGCAATTGAACGATAAACTGATCCTGCTCGCGGATTATCGCGAGCGAAAGAGAATAACCGTCCCGCTTTTTGATGAGGCGGAAGCCATGGCCGCGGAAAAGGCCATGGAGGAATTTGACCGGGTGGATGCCTTTCTGGATGAAGAAAAGATGGAGGCGTATCTGCTCGGCACATTGGATTCCAAATATACGGGATAACGGGAGACGGGGATGTTCCCCGTTTCTTTTTTTGCGTTTCGCATAGGATTTTCGGGCGCCGGTTTTTCTACTATTGTATAATATGACCAAAAAGATTTCGCGTACGGCGGATATCTGTACAAAATGTCAAAATCATGCTTGAAAAAGTAAAGGATTTACATTTACTTGCCTCAAAATAATACTATAATCAACTTAAAAGGATTATGGGGTAAGCTATCAGAAAGAGAATGTATCCGCAGTTTTTGTCTGTTATTTGGTAAAATTGCCGATACCGGAGAGGCAGTAATAGAATGAAAGTAAAAAAATTGCTTGCCATTGTTTCTGTTTTGGCATTCTGTATCCTGGCATTTGCCGGATGCGGAAAGAAGAAGTCCAAGGAAACAGTTGAACAGTGGGCATATCCTCATGATACCGAAACACCGGTGCTCTCCTTTTATAAGGACGGCACGGCAACCTTCGAAAAGAAGGATTACAAAAAGTACGAAATCGCAAATAACGAGATTAAACTGTTCGATGAGAACGGCGTTGCGCTTCAGATGACATATGTTGACCAGGGCGAAACGCGATACATCCTCAAAAAGACGGTTTATCATTTTAATACGACATTCGGTACGAACGAATCGGGCGTCATCGGCGTTTGGGAAAGCGATGACCATCTGTCGTTTGAATTTACCGAAAAGGGAACGTTCCTTGAGGACGGCGTTCTTCCCGGACATTACTTTGTGGACGAGGAGAAGGGAACTATCCGTCTGGTATACAACGAACCGATTGATGACGCGGTTCTCTACTATACCCTACAGGGCGGAGACCTGATTGTCGAATACCCTTGGCCGATGGTTAAGGCAACGAAATAGGGGTATCTGATTCCGGTCGCAAGCGGAAACGCTTTCGATATACCGGCGTAAGCCGGAACAACATTTTTCATTTCTTTAAAGGAGGAAATCATGAAAAAGATTCTTGCAACACTGCTGGTTCTTGTAACCGCAATTTCTCTTTGCGCTTGCGGAAGCAGGGACGGCGACAAGGACAAGATCACTCTTACCATGTGGTGTATCGCTACCAAGAGTGACTCCAACCGTGCTTCTTATGAAGCAGCTATTAAGGATATGGAGAAGAAGTATCCTGATATCAAGCTTGACTGGTCCGCTACCGAGAACGAGGCTTACAAGACCAAGATCAAGACCGCTGTTTCCGGTAACAGCATGCCTGATATCTTCTTTACCTGGTCCTGCGCATTCCTTGGCGATTTCGTAAAGGCTGATAAGGTTTACTGCCTTGACAACGCTTACAAGAAGTTTGCTAACGACCTTGATGAGAAGATGTGCAAGAACACAACTTATGACGGCAAGAAGTACGGTGTTCCGTTGACCATGAACATCGTAGGTCTCTTCGCTAACATGGACATCCTTAAGGAAGTTGGTTACAACGACGTTCCCGGCACCTATGATGAACTCATCGCTTGCTGCGATAAGCTCGTTGCTGCCGGCAAGATTCCTTTCGGTTGTGCTGGTAAAGAGACTTGGTGTGTAACCGAGTACCTTGAGTCCATTATCGAGAAGAGCTGCGGCGCTAAGACGCTCGACGACATCTTCGTAAATGGCGCTACTTGGGACAACGCTGACGTTACTAAGGCCGTTAATATCTTCCAGGAGATGATTACTAAGAAGTACTTTGACCCCAATGGTGTTGCTCTCTCCAACGACGAGATTAAGGGTAACTTCATCGCCGGTCAGTATGCTTTCTACATGAACGGTACTTGGAACTGTGCTGACTTCGCTAAGGCAGGCATCAACGTAAAAGTTGCTGAATTCCCTGTTATCGATTCCAGCAAGTCTAAGCTTGGCCAGTTGATCGGCGGACCTTCCGATACCCTCGCTGTTGCTAAGTCTTCCAAGAACGCTGAGAAGGCTGCTGAGTACACTTTCGAACTTGGTAAGCTCATCTGCAAGTATGGATATCTTGATGGTTGTGGTCTTCCTGCATGGAAGGTTGACTATGATGAGTCTAAGGTTAACGCTCTTACTCAGTCTGTAGCTAAGATCGTTGCCGCTTCTGATTACATGGTACTCTTCGGCGACACCGCTATGCCGTCCGATGAAGCACAGAAGTATCTTGAATTCGTTGCTAAGGTTTACACCAGCGAAGTAAACGGCAAGCAGTTTACTGACGGCCTCAAGGCTGCCATCAGATAATTTTGGGCACGGTAATTAGACATTAATTTATGTGGCCTTTCCAATGAACCGGAGAGGCCACATTTTTTAGGAAGGCAGTGCGTGTTATGACGAACAGAAAAAACGATTGGATCAGTATTATCCTTTTCCTTCTTCCTGCATTGATTCTGTTTATCGGAATCCTGGTTGCGCCGTTGATCGCATCCGGATACTTCAGTTTCTTTGAATGGAAAGGATTTGGAGACAAAACATATATCGGATTGCAGAATTACAAGGACTTGTTTGATGGAACCGAGGTTCCTTTCCTCCTGTCGGCGAAGAATGCTCTTTTACTGGCATTGTTCTCACTGATTATTCAGTTGCCGCTTTCGCTCGGACTGGCATTGCTGCTTGGTAAAGGCGTGAAAGGTGAGAGATTTTTCCTGTCGGTCAACTTCCTTCCGGTTCTTATCTCCAGCGTTGTTATCGGTACTCTTTGGAAGAAGATTTATTATCCGACCGGCGGTCTTTTGAACTCTGTTTTAAGAGCGCTGGGCATTTTGAAAAAGGGGCAGGCAGATATCCTCTGGCTTGCGGAGTCTGCGATAAATCCTCAGACCGGTAAACGCTATTCTTACATTCTGGGAGCAGTTTTTGTTCCGATGATCTGGCAGTATGTAGGTTATCATATGCTTTTGATGTATGCGGGCGTTAAGAGCGTTCCCCCGGAACTTCGGGAAGCAGCTAAAATCGACGGAGCCACGGACGGTCAGATTAACCGTCACATCGTACTCCCGTCCATGAAACAGATTATTAAAGTCTGCGTAATCTTCTCGGTTACCGGTTCTTTTAAAGCATACGATTTGATTGCTATTCTGGCTACTTATAAGACCAGACAGGCAGCAGTACCCAGTATTTTGCTGCTTGACCAGACGATTAACTGGGGCAAATACGGACGAGGCAGCGCGGTTGCCGTACTGCTGATTATTATGTGCTTCCTTGCTGCAATAATAATCTCGGAAGTTTTCAAAGACAGAGAGAAGGTGTGATATGGGCAGAAAAGAAGCAAGTATGGACCTTTCCCAATACCAGGTAGGTAAGTCCAGCAAAACTGTAAGAGTATTCATCTGGATCTTCATGGTTGTTTGGGCATGTATTAACCTTTATCCTTTATATTGGATGCTTACCTTCTCTTTGAAGGACAATCTTCAGATTTGGACCACGAACAAATTCGGTCTTCCGGATCCGTGGGTATGGGGCAACTATAAAGAAGCATTGGATTCCGGTCCGATCTTCAAATACTTCTTTAACAGTATACTGGTTGCACTTTTTACCATTGCGCTTACACTGATTGCCGCTTTGATGGCAACTTATGCGATCAGCCGTATTCAGTGGAGATTCAGTAAAACCGTTGAAAGAATTTTCATGCTCGGTATCACAATCCCGATTCAGGCATCGGTAGTTCCGGTATTCGTTGTTTTGAACAAACTGGAAATGCTGGATTCCTATCAGGCATTGGTTATCCCGTACGCCGCGTTTGCTTTGGCGATGGCGATACTGATCTGTTCGGGATTCATGACGGAAATCCCGATTTCGCTTGACGAAGCGGCATACATTGACGGATGCGGCCGTGCAGGCGTATTCTTCAAGGTTATTCTTCCGCTGATGAAGCCTGCTATGGCTACGGCGAGCATTTATACATTCCTGCAGTGCTGGAACGAGCTCATGTTTGCCCAGACGTTCAATACGGCCGACAAATACATGACTTTGCCGGTAGGTATCATGCAGCTGACCGGAACACATACGACCAACTGGGGTGCCGTAGGCGCGGCGCTTTCCATCGCGACTATTCCGATGGTTATCATATATGTTCTTCTGAGCAGAAGAATTCAGGACAGCTTCATCGCCGGCGCAATCAAAGGTTGATTACGTACAATTCGATTGATTATAATGACGGGACGGCCCCAGGGCTGTCCCGTTTTATGTTGTCAAGCGAAAAAAATCGTGTTAAGATAAAAGAATCATACAAATCCCGGATGAAAGGAGCAGGCAGTGAAAGGCAAAGCAAAAGAAAAACTGATCAGCATAGCCGGCATTGACCGTGAGAAAGAGTCTCTGGCAAACGGCTTAAACCGCATGCTCCGGCTCGGACTGTTGATTCTGACATGCGCGTTTCTGGTCTCCTTTGTCGTGATCATACAGAAAGAACGTCGCGACCACGAACTGAAGGAAGCGGAAACGTACCGCAACAGTGTCGAGAGCAGTATCCTTGCGGCGATGGACAATTATGTCGAAATATCGTCCCTCATACTGATGAATGACGACGTGCAGAAGTTCCTCAGCGCGGAAAAGGTGGACCGCGGCCTTACCAATGATACAAAGTACAGCGTTTTAAAGATCCTTGCCGTCTGCAACAACATCGACTCCGTGCACATATTCCGGAACGATCTCGACTACATGAAGACCTCCAAATCCGAATACCGCGTCGATTTCGACCGGATGAAGCAGCCGGAATGGCAGAAGCTGATCATGGACCGAAAGGGCGGCCCGGTTGTCCGCATCAACGGCTATGACGCGCTGTTCAGCTTTGACGGCAAAACGCTCATGACAATCTGCCGGGTAATCAATAACTTTAACAACCAGCAGAAGGACGGCATCCTTCTGATGAGTATTGACGACAGCCTGTTAAATATGATTCTGCACGCGCAGAAGAACGAGCATATATGCATTCTCACGGACCGAGGGATGTTCCTCGCCGGCGATGAGAATCTGATGAAATATTATGACGAGTCGTTCCTTTCGGAAAAGGCAAAGTCGAAAAGCATCTGGCAGGGCGTTCGTCACGGTACGATCGTCGGCGGAAAAGTGGAAGAACTGCCGATCGTAATCCTTTGTTACTCCACGTCCAGCCTGAAGGCAATCTCCTGGGAGAGCATTCTGTGCCTGGTTTTGATGGCGATTGCATTCGGCATTGCCGTGTTCCTCGCCGGAGCTTATCTTTCAAAGAACATTACGCGCCCGCTTGCCCAGCTGACGGCCGAGATTGACCGTACGAAACTGGCCGGAGGCCTGGAGCCGCTTTCCGTACGGCTTCCGGAAAATGAGATCGGCGAACTCGGTGACAACTATAACGATATGATCGCGCACCTGCAGGAACTGATCAACAGCCTGCTTGAAAAAGAGAAAATGATCCAGAAGGCGGAGGTGTGGGCACTGCATGAGCAGATCAAGCCGCATTTTCTGTACAATTCCCTTGAGACGATCAGCGCCATGGCAATTGACGCCGGAGCGGACGATGTGCATTCCGCCCTCGAAACGCTCGGAAGCTTTTTCAGAAACTTCCTTAGTAAGGGCGACCGCGAGATTCCGCTTGAGCGCGAGGTACATATCATCCAGGACTACCTGAAACTGTTGAAACTCCGTTACGGCGACATTATCTCGGACGAATACGAGATCAGCGAAGAGGCGAAGAGTTGCGTAATTCCCAAACTGATCCTGCAGCCCCTCGTTGAGAACGGTATCTATCACGGTATCCGCATGAAGGGCGAGCCCGGTTCGGTTACGATCAAGGCATACCTGTCGGAGCATAATCTGCACATTACGGTTCGGGACAGCGGTGTCGGAATGCCGCAGGAGGAGATTGACAAGATCCTTAAGCAGAAGCGTACGGCGAAGAACGAAGACGATCTGAACCAGTTCGGTTTCGGCCTCTGGGGAACCATCGAGCGAGTGAAGTATTTCTGCGACAAAGAAGACGTCGTCCGCATCGAAAGCGTCATCGGAGACCATACCGAGATCGAATTTATCATTCCGAGGGATAAAACGATTCGCAAGACCGAAGAAACCATATAACCATGACAATTATTCCGTCATTTGAGCCATCCCCGTTTTGACCGAAAACGGGGGTGGTTTTTTGTAATTTTTGTATGGTTTCGCTATTTGGATTGTGGTATAATGACAAAGACTTTGCGTAAAAATACGAAACCTAACGTTTTGGAAGAGAGGTTTTAGGTATGGTTATTAACAAAAAGGACTTTAAAAAGAGCGTTCAGGATTACTTAAAGACGTTCTACCGCAGAACCGTAGAGGATGCTTCCCAGCAGCAGATATTCTCCGCCGTGGCATTTGCCGTAAAGGATTATATCGTGGACCGTTGGGCGGCCAGCCAGAAGGAATTTGAAAAGCAGGACGCAAAGACGGTTTACTACCTGTCCATGGAATTCCTGATGGGACGTGCTCTGGGGAACATTATCATCAATCTGAAAGCGAACAAGGAGATCCGTAAGGCTCTTGAGGAGCTCGGTCTTGACCTTGATACGATAGAAGATCAGGAACCCGATGCAGCGCTCGGAAATGGGGGCTTAGGCCGTCTGGCAGCCTGCTTCCTAGATTCCCTTGCCACTCTCGGCTATCCGGCATACGGCTGCGGCATCCGTTATAAGTACGGTATGTTCAAGCAGGAGATCCGCGACGGTTTCCAGGTGGAGCGCCCGGATGACTGGCTTGCGGACGGCAACCCGTTTGAAATCAAGCGTCCGGAATATGCCTGCGAAGTAAAATTCGGCGGCTATGTGCGCTACTCCAGAGACGAGAACGGCCGTGAGCATTTTACGCAGGAAGGCGCACAGTCCGTACGTGCCATTCCTTATGATCTGCCGATCGTAGGATACGGCAACAACGTTGTAAACACGCTCCGTATCTGGGATGCGGAAGCAATCGACAACTTCAACCTCGAGAGCTTCGACCGCGGCGATTACCACAAGGCCGTTGAGCAGCAGAACCTTGCGCGTCTGATCTGTGAGGTTCTTTACCCGAACGACAATCACTACGCCGGCAAGGAGCTCCGCTTAAAGCAGCAGTACTTCTTCGTTTCCGCAAGCGTTCAGCGTGCGGTGGCGAAATATATGAGCACCCATAACGACATCCACGGACTTCCCGAGAAGGTTGTCTTCCAGCTGAACGATACGCACCCGACCGTTACGGTTCCGGAGCTTATGCGTATCCTCATGGATGAGTACTACCTCAGCTGGGATGAGGCGTGGAGCATCACAAACCGCTGCTGCGCTTACACGAACCACACGATCATGTCCGAGGCGCTGGAGAAATGGCCGATCGAGCTTTTCTCAAGACTCCTTCCCCGTGTTTACCAGATCGTTGAGGAGATCAACCGCCGCTTCGTTGAGCAGATCAAGGAACGGTATCCGGACAACTACGAGAAGATCCGCAAGACCGCAATCCTGATGGACGGCCAGGTACGCATGGCCAATATGGCAATCATCGCCGGCTTCTCCGTAAACGGCGTGGCAAGACTGCATACCGAGATCCTTAAGAAGGAGCAGCTTCGCGACTTCTATGAGATTTATCCGGAGAAGTTCAACAATAAGACGAACGGAATCACGCAGCGCCGTTTCCTGCTGCACGGCAACCCGCTTCTTGCAAACTGGGTAACCGGCAAGATCGGCGACGAGTGGATCACGAACCTGCCGCATATCAACGGACTTACGATTTATGCCGATGACGCCAAATGCCAGAAGGAGTTCATGAACATCAAGTATCAGAACAAACTTCGCCTTTGCGCTTACATCAAGGAGCATAACGGAATCGACGTGGATCCGAGATCGATCTTCGACGTGCAGGTTAAGCGTCTGCATGAATACAAGCGCCAGCTGTTGAACATCATGCATGTGATGTATTTATACAACAAGCTCCGTGAGAATCCGGAGATGGATTTCTATCCGAGAACGTTTATCTTCGGCGCCAAGGCAAGCGCGGGCTACCGCCGTGCGAAGGCAATCATCAAGCTGATCAACAGCGTTGCGGATGTTGTCAACAACGATAAGTCCATCAAAGGAAAGCTCAAGGTCGTATTTATCGAGAACTACCGTGTTAGCAACGCCGAGTGGATCTTTGCGGCAGCCGACGTATCCGAGCAGATCTCGACGGCAAGTAAGGAAGCATCCGGTACCGGTAACATGAAGTTCATGCTGAACGGTGCGGTAACCATCGGTACGATGGACGGTGCAAACGTGGAGATCGTTGAGGAGGTCGGTGCGGACAA
Organism: uncultured Lachnoclostridium sp.; assembly: GCA_946402335.1. GTDB lineage: Bacteria > Bacillota > Clostridia > Lachnospirales > Lachnospiraceae > ISDg. The sequence continues at coordinate 24,977 of CAMIWE010000020.1, read as the reverse complement.
CGCATTTATCTTCGGCCTGTCCTCCGACGAGGTTATCAACTACGAGAACAACGGCGGATACGATCCCCGTGAGATTTACAATACCGACCAGGATATCCGTGCGGTAATGACACAGATGGTGAACGGCTTCTACAGCCCCGATGATCCGGACCGCTTCCGCGAGCTTTACAATTCTTTGCTCGAGAAGAACGGCGGCGAGCGGGCAGACCAGTACTTCATCCTGAAGGATTTCCGCTCTTATGCACAGGCGCAGGAGCGTGTTGAGGCTGCTTACCGCGACGAGGCGCGCTGGGCAAAGATGGCAATCCTGAACGTTGCCAAGTCCGGCAAATTCAGTTCCGACCGTACGATCGAAGAGTATGTGGAAGACATCTGGCACCTCGACAAGGTAACCGTGGAATTATAATTGACGAATTCGAAAACCGGAGATACGGACCCCGCGCCGCAGGGCGCAAAGCGCAGAAGGCTATGCAGACTTCTGAGGGGTGTTGCATCCCCGGTTTTTCTGTATTAAAATAGGACTGTGCCGGGCTCCCTGCCCGGCGGGAAGAACGGAGCTGCCCGCAGGGACATAAGGTGCCCGCGGGAAGAAGAACGGAACTGGCTGCAGGGACATAAAGGGCCTGCGGGAAGAGCCGTATTACAGGAGGAGAGCACATGGAATTCCGGCTGACACTTCCGGACAATGTGGCGAAGCTGATCGCGGTACTTGAAAAAGCCGGCTACGAAGCGTATGCGGTAGGCGGCTGTGTTCGTGATGCTCTTCTCGGACGTGTTCCCCAGGACTGGGACATTACCACTTCGGCAACGCCGGAGCAGGTGAAAGCACTGTTCCGCCACACGGTGGATACCGGAATTGCCCACGGTACGGTGACCGTCCTCTTAAACCGCCAGGGGTTTGAAGTGACGACCTACCGGATTGACGGCAAATACGAAGACTGCCGCCACCCGAAGGAAGTGACGTTCACAAGAAGTCTTTCCGAGGACCTTAAGCGGCGCGATTTTACGGTCAATGCAATGGCTTACAACGAAAAGACCGGACTGGTGGATCTGTTCGGCGGATGCGAGGATCTGCAAAAAGGCGTGATCCGCGCAGTCGGTGACCCGTCCGAACGTTTCCGTGAGGATGCGCTTCGCATCTTCCGCGCCATCCGCTTTGCCGCACAGCTCGGGTTTACGATTGAGGCGGAAACGGAACGTGCCATGCAGGCATTTGCCGAAAACCTGCAGGCCGTCAGTGCGGAACGGATCCGCGAGGAACTGACCAAACTGCTTGGTTCGGACCACCCCGAGGAGCTGATCCGGGCTTCCGAAACCGGACTTACGGCATACTGGCTTCCGGAGATGGACGTGATGCTTGCGACCGCACAGGAGAACATTCATCACATATACGATGTCGGGAGGCATACGGTTGCGGGCATCCGGGCGCTGCACGCATCGGCCGTCTATCAAAATGCGGACCGCCATACCAGGACGGTTTTAGACTATACCATGCTTTTACATGACTGCGCGAAGCCGCAGTGCAAGACGTATTACGAGGACGGCTCCGCCCACTTCAAGGGACACGGAAAGGCGAGCGCGAAGCTTGCCCACACGATCCTTCGCAGACTGAAGTTTGACAATGAAACCATCGACCTTGCGGTAAAGCTGATCGCGAACCACGACTCGCGGCTTAAGCTTAAGGGCAGAGCAATCGACCATGCGGTGCGGTGCGACATGTATAAGATCGGCGCGGAGAATATCGCGCTTTTGTATGCGATCCAGCGCGCAGACGCCTATGCGCAGGCACCTGAGTACCTGGAAGGCAGCCTTTTGATGATCGGGGAGATGGAAGAGGCCTGCCGGGAGATCCTCGCAAAAGGCCAGTGTGTCAGCCTTAAGACCCTTGCGGTCAAAGGCGCCGATCTGATCGCGGCAGGCTATGAGCCGGGGCCGCAGCTCGGGGAAACGTTAGAAGCTTTGTTAGAGGACGTTTTAGAGTTCCCGGAGCACAATACGAAGGAATATCTGCTCGCAGCGGCGGCGAAAAGACGGGACGGACAGCAGGCATAAGACGGAAACAATAAGGGATTTTGAAAAAAGCTTTTTGGATGCAAACAAAAAGCTTTTTTTCGTGACATCTCGGGGCTGTTGTGCTATAATATATCCGATTATGGGCTAAGGGAGAGCAATATGTTCGGTTTTCTCGGAATTTTCGAAATTGACAGAGATATTTTACTGTATGTGCAGGACCACTGGCGCACCGGCATCCTGGACGGATTTTTCAAGGCGGTCACCCATCTCGGGGACGCAGGAATCTTCTGGATTCTGCTGACGTTGGTGCTGCTCTGCTTCAAAAAGACGAGAAAAGCGGGGTTCTTCTCCGCGGGCGCGCTTGCCGGATCGGTTCTTTTGAACAATGTGATCCTGAAAAACGCGATCGGAAGAGTAAGACCCTACGAACTGATACCGGAACTTAAGCTGATCATTGCGCGGGCCAAGGACGCATCCTTCCCGTCCGGGCATACGGCAGCCAGTTTCGCATCCTGTATTGCGATCGTGCCGAACGTAAAGAAACGGTACGGTATCCCGTTGATCATCATGGCCTGCCTGATCGCATTTTCCCGCGTCTATGTGGGAATTCATTATCCGTCCGATATTCTCGGAGGATTTATGAGCGGTCTGTTCCTCGGCATCATGGCCAATGTGATCGGCAACCGCGTAATCAAGTGGTGGGAGAATCGAAACGCTTTGAAAGCGGAAACGGTTTCGGAAGCGGGAAGCACCGAAACGGAGCAGTCTGTAAGCGAAGCAGGAAAGTGAGTACGACATGAAGACTACGGTAATTGTTCCGTCCCTGAATCCGGACGAGAAGATGGTGAATACCGTGAAGAACATTCTGGCCGAAGGATTTGACGACATTATCGTTGTCAATGACGGAAGCGCGCCGGAATATGTGGCACGGTTTGCGGAAGTGGAGACGCTTCCCGGAGTCACCGTCCTGACGCATGAAGTGAACCGCGGCAAAGGACGTGCCATGAAGACCGCTTTTGAGTATGTTCTGGCCAACCGGAAGGACATTCTCGGCGTGATCACCGTCGACGCGGACGGACAGCATCTGCCCAAAGACATGCGTGCCTGCGTGCAGGCGATGGAAGCGCATCCGGACAAGGTAATCCTCGGCGTGAGGGATTTCTCGCAGCCGCAGGTTCCGTTTAAGTCAAAGGCGGGCAACAATATCACAAAGGCGGTATTCCGGTTTGCGTGCGGGATTAAGATCAGCGATACGCAGACGGGGCTTCGTGCGATTCCGTATCAGCATCTGCCGGTTATGATCGGGATTGAAGGTGACCGGTATGAATACGAGACGAACCAGCTTCTGGTTATGAAGAAGCTGGGCATCGGATTTGACGAAGTCGTGATCGATACGGTGTACATCGACGACAATGCTTCATCGCATTTTCATCCGTTCCGCGATTCCATGCGGATATACATGACCATTTTCAAGTTCATCGGAAGTTCCCTGGCGTCCTTCCTGGTGGATTTCCTGATCTTTACGATTCTCAATCTGCTGATCGGCGACAGCATGGAGGATACGACGCGTATCGCGGTTGCGACCGTCGGCGCGCGGGTGGTCAGTTCCGTTTTCAATTACACGCTGAACCGCAAAGTTGTATTTAAGTCCGATGCGGATGTGAAAAAATCGCTGGTCAAATATTTCCTGCTTGCGATCTGCCAGGTAACGGTATCGTTCCTGTTAGTGGATCTGATCGCGGAGAAATGGCTCGGACTCGGCGCCAGCCTCTTAGAGTCCATTATTAAAATGATCGTTGATCTCGTGCTCTTTCTGATCAGCTACCAGATTCAGCAGCGGTGGGTGTTCCGGTAAGAGCAATGCAATTCAGATTTCCGCCGGCGTAAGGCAAAGGGCCCGGGCCGGACGAAAAGGAGAGCAGTAATGAAGGCGAAAAAAGTTTTAAAGTATGTGGGGAGAGTATTTCTGGTCATCTTCGTCACACTGGTGATTCTGGTCGGAACGCTGTATCTGGTCCTGAACAAAATCTGTCACGGTCCTTCCGTGGCGGCACGTGACGAGCTCGGTTCCTCCCTGTTGGAGAGCGGCCAGCTGAAGTTTGTGGCAGGTCTGGTTCTTTCCAAAGCGGAAATCGAGGAGATCCAGAACAAAAACAGCCGTAAGGCAATGGAAACGGACAATCTGGACAAAAACCTGATTCATATCGTTAACAACGAGACCGATCCGGACGACCCTGACCAGCCCGCGCCGCAGAGCGAGGAAGTGTTCGACGAGAACGGCGTGCGGATTGAAAAGATTGCGGGAAGCTCGTTCCTTGCAACGATGATGATCATTAAGGATCCGTCCCAGGTATGCGTCGGAACGACTTACCCGTGGGGTGAATACGGAAAGGAACTCGAGCAGGTTGTAAAGGGTGCCGGTGCAATCGGCGGCATTAACGGCGGCCTGTATGAGTCCACCGGTAACAAGGGCGGTCATCCTTTGGGCGTCGTTGTGCAGGACGGCGAGATTACCTGTAACAAACCCGGTTCCAACAAAGGTCTTTACATGATCGCAATGAACAATGACAATCTGCTGATCATCAAAGACATTCAGGGGATGAACACCGAAGCTATTAAGAAGTATGTGGCTGAGGAAGGCATCCGTGATGCGGTATGCTTCCAGGAAGAGGCTTCCGATAAGAATAACCACTTTGTTCCGCTTGTTATTAACGGACAGGGCCGTGAATTAAACGGCGCCGGTTCCGGAGCCAATCCGAGAACCGCGATCGGACAGCGTGCGGACGGAGCAATCCTCATGCTTGTTACCGACGGCCGCGGAGCCAGCGGACACCTCGGGGCAACGGCATCCGACCTGATTGGCCTGATGTTAAAATACGGCGCAGTCAATGCGGCCAACCTCGACGGCGGAAGCTCTTCGAGTATGTATTACAACAACAAGTATGAAATGACGAGTACGACGTTCTACTACCAGAATTCGTCATGGAGACTGCCCACGGCATATGTCGTAAGGCCGAAGCAGTAAGGAGGGGAATATGGCGGATTTCGATAACAATGAATTTTCCCCGAACTCCCTGGGGCGCTTCCGTGATGAAAGCGAGAGGAGACTGTATGAGGCGCTTCGCCGCAATCCGAATCTCGATTATGATCCGGATGAGGACGAAGTTACGGCCGAGCAGTACATTGCAATCACGGAGCGCAGAAAGAAGATCGAACAGCGCAGGGCAGCCGAGCGGGCAAAACGCCAGGGTGCAATGCAGCAGCGCAGGGAGAAGGAAGAGCAGCGCGGCGGACGTAAGATTCCGGTTGAGACCAAGCCTGCACGCGGTACTTCCGCGGAAGCTACCCGTTCCGAAACTTCCTCGAAGACCCATCGTGAGGCGGTCCGGGAAGCCCAGGCGGCGCGTGCAGCCAAGACCGGGCGGAAGGTATTTTACATTTGCCTTGCGATCTATGCGTTGATCCTGATCGTCCTCGGCGGCGTATTTCTCCGTTATACGGACAAATGCCTGAAGCGTTATGAGGCTTCCCGCTACGAGAACGTGATCGACGATAAGATGGCGGAGTTCGTAAAGAAGGTTAAGGACGGAACGGTTCTTGACATGGTAGAGCTTCCGGCGCATGCCTGTGTTTTTGAAAGCGAAGACCTGTACCGTTCGACGTATCTGAACAATCTGCGTGCCAGCGGAACGTTTACGTACGAAAAGGATAAGAACAGTTACGATACAACGCATCCGGAGTTTGATATTTACTCCACCTCCGGTGAAATGGTTGCCAAGATGCAGCTGAAGCAGACCAATGTCAAGACGATTTTCGCGATTCTGACGGTCAGCGACTGGGAAATCGATACGATTACGCCGGTATTCAGCGCCACGACCAATTCCTACCGGATTGCCGTTCCGGATGATTACCGCATTACCGTTAACGGAATTGATGTGAACGAGGATTTCCAAAAGGGAGATCCGAAGAAGATTGAGACCGATCTCAGCGAGAACATCTTAAAGTATGTCCGGGTTCCTTCCATCGTAACCTATGAGATCACCGGCCTTGCCGAGAAGCCTGAGATCAAGATTTATGATGCCCTCGGCATGGAGGCAGAGTTTACGCCCGACGAGAAGGGCAATATCCGCATTGACGCGATGGTCGGCGTGACGCCCGACGTTATGCCGCAGGACAGAAGGGAATTTGCCCTCGAAACCGTGCAGATGTGGGCGGACTTCGTAACCAGAGACTTAAGCGGCGCGCAGTACGGCTTAAGCAAGATCCGCAAGCGTCTTGCCAAGGATTCCTATCTGTATGATTATGCCGGACAGTACGCAAGCGATGTTGACATTACATTCATCAGCGACCATCGCTTTGCGAATCCGAAGTACAGTGACATCTCGGTAACGGAATATACGGAATACAGCGATGTGTGCTATTCCTGCCACGTGAAATTCACGAGAAACATGATTCTTAATAAGACGGGCGGGGCAAGAACGGACACCACTGACAGTATTTTCTTCTTCGTCTATACCGATGACTCCGATGACAGCGTGATCAACCCGCACTGGTGTCTGGTAGAGGAAAAGGCATATATCGCACCGACGAACTGATTGCATGAAAAAAGGAAGCAGAATTTCTGCTTCCTTTTTATATGCCTTAACGCTTATATGCTTTAACGGATCCGGCTTCTGCGGTGGTAATAAATCTTATATTCGGACGGCGTGCAGTTCTTGGCCTGGCGGAATACACGGTTGAAGGTTGCAATGGAGGTGAATCCGGACTGCATTGCCACATCGGTGACGGACATATGCGGATTCAGAAGAAGCGATTCGGCTGCCTTTACGCGCCGCTGGTTTAAGTAGTTATAAAAGGACTGGCCGGTAAACTGCTTAAACAGACGCGAAAAATGGAACTTCGAAAAGCCAGCGAGGGAAGCCGCCTTCTCAAGGGATATTTCCTCGGCGAAATTCGAGTTAATATAGGAAACGACGTTATTGAGCTTTTCGACATATTCCATCTGTTTCCCGAGGCGGACCTCCGGGAATATGACGTCGGCCCGGATGTGCTGCCGCCCCAGATGCACGAAGAAGCGGATCAGATGCGAGTAGATCATGGAAATCCGCATAGGCTCGGACCGCTGCTGGTATTCCTCGATGATATCCTTAAGAATCCTTTCCTCCGTTTCGTGAATTTCGGAATTGGATTCCGGCGAGATCAGAATCGGCTGGGACAGGATCGGCGTGATGGTGGAGAAATCCTCGAACGCGCTTAAAACGGAAAGGTCGAACATCAGAATGAGACGCTGCCCGGTCGCGGGAGCGTGAAGCGTATGCAGTTCCCCCGGCGGAATAAACAGGATGTCGCCTTTTTTCAGGTCGTAATCTCTTTCGTTTGTTGAAACACGGTAATCATTTTCAATCGGCATGATGATTTCGGCTGCTGTGTGCCAGTGCGTGTCATAATTTACATTCTGCCGGTTGACATATAACAGGACGGAACGGTTGTCCTCATATGCGACTTTTTCGCGTGTACCTTCCAGTTCGCGTGCCATGGCGCCTCCTTACGATTCATTAATTACCATTATAAAAAGCCTCAAACCCAAATGTTGCTAAATGGAAAATGGATAAAATGAACAAAAACAAGGGGTGTTTTTAGGGGATTTTGTGTACAGAAAGGGGAAATGGAAGAGGTAAATGCCATTTATCATCCCTGATTTTTGCACAAAATCGATGAAAAAACATCAAAAAAAACCGTCGAAAAAAATGTTTTAGCAATATTTGATTATAATATAGCAAAAAATGAAGTGCATTTGCAAGACATATTTTATATAATATTTGCACATCATGGTGATTTCTGGGGTGATTTACGCGCTGAAATACCGAAGAGGCGTGTCGGACACCGACAGAACGGAGGTTCCAATGTTAAAACTTTTAAAGAAAAAGAGTGTATACTGGTCGGCTATCATCATAGCTGTCATTGTATTTCTTCTGATCTGGAACGGCGTGACGAAGAAGACAGACTATTCCGACAAGTACAAGGGCTTTGACTTTTCCACAGTCGAGGCTGAGGGTCGTAAGGACTCGTATGCTGCTTTCCTGATGCGCTATAAGGATGCTGCGTATCCGACCGGGGATATCGTTGTCGACCTTAAGAAGCTGACCGGCGAGAAGTATGAGTTCACCGACATTGATGACAAGAAGGGCGTATTAAAGTCCTACGAGAATGGTTATGTAGAGTTTACCGTTAACGTTCCCGAAGCCGGAATGTATAACATCAAGCTTACATACTATCCCGACACGAACAAGAACACATCCCGTGGCGTTGAGATTCAGAGAGTGCTTCTGATCAACGGCGAGGCGCAGTACAACGGCGCGTCCCAGATTGCATTCCCGAGAATGTATACGGATGCCGGCGAGATCACGGAAGACAACCAGGGCAACCAGCTCCGTCCTAAGCAGAAGGAAGCTCCCCGTTGGGAGACTACCTTTATTAAGGATGACCTCGGTTACATCACCGAGCCTTACTGCTTCTATTTCAAGCAGGGCGAAAACAAGATTCGCTTCGAAGCCACCCAGGAGACTCTTATCCTGAGCGACCTCGCGCTGACGGCAGTTAAGCAAAGAGATAACTACCAGAGTTACCTCGGCAAGATGGAAAGCGAGCACGGTTCGAGCAAGGCTGCTAATAAGAACAGTGTCCGTATCGAAGGAGAAAAGGCTCAGCTCCGTTCCGAGCAGTCTTTGTTCCCTACCTATGACAGATCCTCCGCAGTCACCTATCCTTACAGCGTAAAGAGACAGGTCCTCAACATGATCGGCGGCGAGAACTGGAAGAGAGCCGGTCAGTGGATTGAATGGGAAATTGATGTTCCCAAGGATGGTTTTTACGAGATCACCTTTAAGGCAAGACAGAACTACAACCGTGGTTATGTGTCGTGCCGTACTTTATATGTCAACGGCGAGATTCCGTTTGACGAAGTATCCGCCATCCAGTTTGCATACAGCAGTGACTGGAAGATGCAGAAGCTTGCCGACGAGAAGGGCAACCCTTACAAGTTCTATCTGCATCAGGGCAAGAACAGCATCCGTCTTGAGGTTACGCTCGGCCAGATGGGCGACCTGCTGAACCGGATGAACGACAGCGTGTTCCGTATGAACGCAATGTATCGTCAGATCCTCGTTCTTACCGGTACCAACCCGGATGAATACCGTGACTACAACCTTGACGAAAAGTACCCCGGCGTTATCAAGGCCATGGGTGATGAGTCCAAGGTTTTGTACAAACTGATTGATGACCTTGTAGCATATACCGGTGAGAAAGGCTCTCAGGTTACTGCCTGCCTGACGCTTGCCGACCAGCTTGAAAAATTCTCGAAGGATGCCGACAAGATTCCGAAGAACCTTGTTTCCTTCAAAGGTAATGTAAGTTCCCTCGGTTCCGCAATCCTGACGCTGAGTGATTCCCAGCTGGATATCGACTACGTTGTTGTATCCGGTGCGGATTACAAAGTTAAGAAGGATACCGCGAACTGGTTCCAGAAAGCATTCCATGAAATCAAAGCATTTGTTGCTTCCTTCACGGTTGACTATAACGCAATCGGAAACGTATACGAAGACGAGCTTGACAAGATCATCACCGTATGGATCTTCGGCGGTCGTGACCAGAGTACGATCTTAAAGCAGCTGATTGATACCAGCTTCGTTTCCAACTACAACATCGGTGTTAACCTTGACCTGATCACGGCAGAGGTTCTGCTTCCCGCAACGGTTGCAGGAACCGGTCCTGACGTAGCGCTCGGCGTAGCCGGCGGTGAACCGGTTAACTACGCATTACGAGGTGCGGCTGTCGACCTGACGCAGTTCAAGGGCTGGACACAGGAAGATACCGGAATGTATGTAAGAGGCTTCGACGAAGTCATCGCCGACTTCATGGAATCTTCGTATGTTCCTTATAAATATGGTAGAGGCGTTTACGCGATTCCCGAGACCCAGTACTTCAACGTAATGTTCTATCGTACCGATATCTTCGAAGAACTCGGTCTTGATATCCCGCAGACGTGGGACGACGTAATCGTAATTCTTTCCGAATTACAGAAAGCGCACATGGATGTCGGTATTCCTTCCACCGAACGTAAGATCAACAACGTAGCAAACCCGGATATGAACGGTTTCTACGCACAGTTGTATCAGCGTGGCGCTTCCCTTTATACGGATGACCTTTCCAGAGTAAATCTGGATTCGGAACTCGCCATCGAGGCATTCGAAGCTTATACCAAGTTCTTTACACATTACAACACGCCTCGTGACTACGCATTCGTTGACCGTTTCCGTACCGGTGAGATGCCGCTCGGATTCGTAGACTTCAATACCTTCAATACCCTTTGCGTATCCGCTCCCGAGATTCGTGGTTTGTGGGATATGGCTCTCATCCCCGGAACGTATGTAACGGATGAGAACGGCAACAAGGTTGACCGCGACGGTGACGGCGAGTACGATATCGACCGAAGCATCCAGTGCTGGGGCGTTTGCTCGATGATGCTTCAGAACTCCGATATGCACAAAGAGGCTTGGACCTTCCTGCAGTGGTGGGCAAGCGCAGACATTCAGGCTCAGTACGGTATGGAACTTGAAGCCGTTATGGGTGAGTCTGCAAGATATGCAGCTGCAAACCTTGAGGCATTTGACCGCCTGGCATGGAGTACCGAGCAGCGTGCAACGCTTCTCGCTCAGAGAAAGTGGATCGTAGGAACACCTGAGGTTCCCGGCGGTTACTACACATCGAGACATATCGTTAACGCAGTTCGTAAGGTTATCAACGCAAACGAAGATGCACGTGAGACACTGCTTGACTATACACGTGATATCAACGAAGAGATTAAGAAGAAGAGACAGGAATTCGGTCTCGAATAAAAGGAAGGAGGAAAACGTATGAGTTATGCAAATTGGCGCAGACGCAAACAGCTTCAGCGCAAATTTATGTGGAGAGACATCAGAACATTCAGAACATGCTACGCTTTTCTTGCTCCCTATGCGATCATCTTCACGTTATTTTATATCGTTCCGGTAGTTGTTTCCATCTGGTTCGGTTTTACCTATTACAACGTTCTGCAGCCCGCACGTTTTATCGGAATGCGGAACTACATCAACCTAATCCTTGTTGATGACATTTTCCTTACTGCAGTTAAGAATACCTTCCTGATTGCAGCAATCACAGGTCCTGTCGGATACATCGCGGCATTCCTTTTTGCATGGCTGATCCATGAGCTGCCGAAACGTATCCGTGCAATCGCGGTGCTGATCTTCTACGCACCGACCATTTCCGGTCAGGTTTACCTGATCTGGACATTCATCTTCTCCGGTGACTCTTACGGTTATGCAAACGCAATAGGAGTAGACCTTGGATTACTGGAGAAACCAGTCATGTGGCTGACAGACCCGAGATACATGATGACGATCGTTATCATCGTAATCCTCTGGGCATCCCTCGGAACCGGATTCCTTTCCTTCATTGCAGGTCTTAATACCATTCCGGATGACCAGTATGAAGCAGGATACGTTGACGGTGTTAAAAACCGTTGGCAGGAGCTTTGGTACATCACCCTGCCGAACATGAAGTCCATGTTGATGTTCGGTGCCGTAATGTCCATCACGACCGCATTCAATACCGCGGACGTAACAATGGCTCTCTGCGGATTCCCGAGTACCGACTATGCAGCCCGTACCGTTGTTACCCACCTGATCGACTATGGCCAGCAGCGTTTCGAAATGGGATATGCTTCCGCCATCGCAACAGTGCTCTTCCTTGCAATGTACCTGTGTAACAAGTTCATTCAGAAGGCACTCAGCAGACTTGGAACCTGATAGGAGGGAATGACGATGAAAAAGATTAAAGCTGGAAGACAGCCTAACCGATCCCTCGCGGGTGATATCGGTGTAGGAATTGTCCTCGTATTATTCGGATGCTTTTTCGCATTCCCGTTGGTATACGTAATCAACTCCGCGTTTAAACCGCTCGATGAGTTGTTCGTATTCCCGCCGAAGCTCTTCGTTCGTAACCCTACGACCAAGAACATCAGCGACATGTTCCTTTTGATGAACAAGCAGGGCGTTATCACATTTACCCGTTACGCGTTCAACTCTTTGCTGATCACGGTTGTCGGAACCGCAGGACACATCCTGATTGCTTCCATGGCAGCTTATGTACTTGCAAAGTACCGCTTCCCGGGTTCGCTGACCTTCTTCAAGATGGTTACGGTAGCCCTCATGTTCACCGGTTATGTACTTCAGATCCCGGGCTACCTGATCATGGCTAAGCTCGGCTGGGTAGATACCTACCTCGCATTGATCATCCCGGCATTTGCCTCCCCGATGGGACTCTTCCTTATGAAGCAGTTCATGGAATCCAGTATTCCCGACGTACTCGTGGAAGCGGCCAAGATCGATGGCGCGAGAGAAACAAGAATCTTCTTTACGATTGTTATGCCTCTTGTTAAGCCGGCTATCCTGACCCTGATGATTTTCTCCATTCAGGGATTGTGGAACAACGTAGGAACGACGTACATTTATTCCGAAGCATTGAAGACCCTTCCGTTTGCACTCCGTACACTGGCGGCAGGCGGTGTTGCCCGTACCGGCGTATCTTCGGCTTCAACCCTGTTCATGATGATTTTGCCTGTTGTCTGCTTCATACTCGCACAGAGTAACATCGTAGAGACAATGGCAAGCTCCGGTATTAAAGAGTAAGGAGGCAGTTAAGAATGAAGAAAAGAATACTTACACTCCTCATCCTGTTTTGCCTTGTCATTACCGGAATTCCTTCTGCTAAGGCAGATGATGATGAGTGGTACACTTACACTTACAATTACTGGGGAGATGAAACTGCATCCCCCGACTCGTATTCCGTTACAAACATCTTTTACGGCCGCAGCTTCGGCGAAGAAGTAGGCACGTTTAATGATGCGGAAGGCATGTTCGTTATCGACGATCTGCTTTATGTATGTGACACGAAGAACAACCGTATCGTTGAGGCTCAGTATGTTGACGGAACCTTTGAACTGGTACGGATTATCTACACGGTGAATGTTTCCGAGAAGAACAAGGAAATGTTGTTGGTAGACGATAACATCACGCTCACGCTGCACAGCCCTTACGACGTTCATGTTGTTAAGATGGATGAAGAGAAACGTGAGAAGATGTTCGGCTCCGATCATCTCGGAAAGATGTATGAGCCTCCGATCCCGACTCCTACTCCCGAGCCCGAAGAAGGCGAAGGAACGGACGAGAATGCTGACGCTGATAAGGCAGCAACGACCTCCGATTCCGAAGAAGCGGATGACGGCGAGGACGGCGAAGACGGTGAGGACGGTGAGGACGGCGAGGCCGGTGAGACCGGCGAAGCTGCCGAGAAGCCGGTTGAGTATAAGGAAAATGTCGTAAAGAAAACGCTTGACCGTGATTATGACATTTATATTTCCGATACCGAGAATAACCGTATTCTTCACTGCGATTACAATCTGAATGTTATCGGTGTTGTAAAGGACCCGAAAGATGAAACTTTGAAGGAAGATTTCGTATTCTTCCCCGAGAAGTTCGTTGTTGATGATGTAGGCCGTTATTATGTACAGACCAGAAACATTAACGCAGGTCTGATGGAATTCAACAAGGGCGGCGTATTCACGACATACGTAGGAGCAAGCCCGGTTACGATTTCTCTTGCTCAGAGACTCTGGCGTCGTATCCAGACAAAGAAGCAGAGAGACAGGACGAAGCAGTACGTTCCTACCGAGTATAACAACGTTGCACTTGATCCCGAAGGATTCCTGTATGTAACGACTTCGACGCTTACGGAAGCCGAACTTGCAGCCGGAAACGGAAAGCCCGTTCGTAAGCTTAATGCAATGGGACAGGATATCCTGATCCGAAACGGTCATCATTTCCCGATCGGTGATGTTGAATGGGAAGATGTTGAGAATATCAAAGGTGCATCCGCATTTGTCGATGTTGTCATTTACGAGAATGAGATTTACTGCTGCCTGGATGCAACGCGCGGCAGAATCTTCTGCTACGACTTCCAGGGCAATCTGCTTTATGCTTTCGGTAACTACGGCGTAAAAGCAGGATGCTTCGTAAACCCGGTTGCAATTGACAAGCTGGATGAAAAGACTTTGATCGTTCTGGATAAGAAGACCGGAACCATTACGCTGTTCACGTTATCCGATTTCGGCACCCTGATCAAGGATGCCATTGACCTGTATCGTGTCGGCGACTACGATGCTTCTGCAGACGTTTGGTCGGAAGTATTGAAATACAACGGAAACTACGATCTGGCTTATGTCGGTGTAGGACGTGCATTGCTCCGTCAGGAGAAGTACAAGGAAGCAATGGATAAGTTCGAAGTTGTAAGAGATGCGACCAACTACTCCAAGGCATTTAAACACTACCGTGAGGAACAGGTAGAAAAGCACATCGTACTGTTCTTAGTAATTATCATTGTGCTTATTGTTCTTCCGAAGGTAATTCGGAAGGTTATCAGACTGAGAAAGGAGATTAAGGAAGCATGAAGAACTTTATCTCCGACCTCTTCGATCTTTTCACCGGCGACGGAATGAAGCACTATCTGAAGTCGCTGAAGTACAGCCTTTATATGATCCTTCATCCGTTCGACGGAGCATGGGATCTGATCCATGAGAACCGCGGTTCCATGGCGGCTGCACACACGATTGTTATCCTCGCTTTGCTGACCCGGTTGTGGGATAAACGGTTTTCCAGCTTTATGGTTAACCGGACGCGCTGGAGCGAGATCAATATCCTGATGGAACTTGCCACCGTACTGGTACCGTTGTTTATCTGGGTACTTGCCAACTGGTGTCTGACGACCCTGATGGACGGAAAAGGACGTTTCCGGGATATTTACATGGCGACGGCTTACAGCTTTACGCCTTATGTACTCATCGGAATCCCGATGATCTTCGTAAGTAATGTAGTTACGATGGAAGAGGGAGTTTTCTACACCTACTTTAATACATTTGCATTAATCTGGTGTGTATTCCTGATTCTCTGTGCAATGATGATGATTCACGATTACGGCCTTCTGAAAGGTCTCGGATCGTCCATCATGTCCGTTGCGGGCATGGCAATCATTATTTTCGTAATCTTGCTGTTCTTCAGCTTGATCAGTGATGCGGTTGCCTATTTCATCTCACTTTATAAAGAAATATCGCTTAGAGCAAGCTAATACGGGAGGGTGTGCATAATATGAAAAGATTCATTATAACAGCGTCAATCCTCTTAGTCATTATTGGCCTGTTCATTGTCCTGATTGTCAAATTCGGCAATACCAAAGATGAGGAAGAGGAACCGATCACTGCGTATCGTTTCGACTCCGATATGGATATCGAGCCGCAGACAATCCAGTCCGGCAAAGTAAAACTTGTTTTTGATCCGACCACAACGAATTTCGTTTATACCGACAAGTACGGTAATGAATGGCTCTCGAGCCCCGAAGGAGCGGAAGAGGGCGGCAGTGAAGCTGTCAAATCACTCCTGATGGTAGAATACAAGAACAATGCCGGTAAAAAGAACTTCCTTAGTAGCCGCGAGCACAGCGTCAACAAAGGAAACTATACATACGAGAAGGAAAATGAGTCCACGATCCGTATCGATTTCACCATCGGTCTGATCGCAAAGACCTACTACATTCCGACCGTATTGTCCGAGGAAAGATACAACGAACTCAGAGAAGCAGGTTCTTCTGAAACGAAGAGCGAGATGAGAAGTAAGTACCGTGCTTACGATCCCGCAAAACTCGCGGAGAGCGACCCCGAGAAACTGAAGAGCCTTGCTGAGAAATATCCCGATCTGAATGAAGGCAAGAAGGTATACGAGCTGTATGACAACCTTCAGAACTATCAGAAGGAAGAGCTTGAAAGACTTCTGATTGAAGACGGATATACCCATGAAGACTGGGAAAAGGATATCGAATACGGTCAGACCGAAGAGAAGAAGGAAACACTTCCGGCCGTTAACATCTCCATGTACCTGAAACTGGAGAATGACGAACTCGTTGTTGAGATTCCTTACGATAAGATTGAGTATTATCAGAGTGCTCAGTTCACCGAACTTCGTGTACTTCCGTTCTTCTGCGCTTCCAATATGCAGACCGACGGTTTCCTGTTCGTACCGGATGGTTCCGGCGCGATCATCAACTTCAACAACGGCAAGACCGCGCAGAACTATGCGGCAAAGGTATACGGCTGGGATTACGGTTTGAGCAGAGACGTCGTTATCAATGACCCTCGTGCAAACTTCCCGATCTACGGCGCTTCCTTTACCGATAAGAATGCTTCCCTTCTTTGCGTAATCGAAGAAGGCGACAGCTACGCTGCAATCGAAGCCGACGTTGCCGGCAGACAGTACCTGTTCAACTATGTAACCAACCTCTTCACGATGGTTCACAGTGAGAAGGCCGACATCGGTAGCCGTGCAAACTCCGATTTCCAGGTTTACGAAAAAGACCTGCCTCGTAACGAAAAGATTCAGCTCCGCTATATCGGTGTTGATTCCTCGAACTATGTGGATATGGCCAAGGCATATCGTCAGTACCTGATTGATACGAACCCGGATTTCGGTACAAAGGTAGACGGAGACTTACCGGTAGCGGTTGAGCTGCTCGGCGCGGTTGCAAAGATGCAGCACGTACTCGGATTCCCGAAGGAGAAGCCTTACGCATTGACGACCTACTCCGAGATGGAAGCAATCATCAAGGATCTGAATAAGAACGGCTGGACCAATGTCAATGTAGTCCTGAACGGATGGTTCAACAAGGGCATCGATCATAAGTGGCCGGACAGCATCAGCCTGATCGGAAAGCTCGGAAAGAAGAAAAACTTCAAACAATTATTGGACAGCGCGAAAGGATTAGGGTATAATGTATCATTGAAGGCAGACTTTATGTTCGCCAAGAAGGATACATTGTTGGATTCCTACCATACGAAGCGTGACTCCGCAAGATTCATTTCGAGAGAAGTTGCAGAATTTAAGCAGATCAGTAATATCTGGTACGGCGAGCTTGACGATGAGCCTGAGTACTACTTCGCTAAGCCTTCCGTAACACTTAAGACGATTGACAGCTTCTTAAAGGATGCATCCAAACTCGGAACAAAGAGTATTGCATTTGCCTCCATCGGAAACATGCTCGGCGCGGACTACTACCGCAAGAATGTTCAGACCCGTCAGTCCGCCATGAAGGGCCAGACGGAGAAACTGAAGAGCCTGCAGGCGAACAGAAACGTTATTTACGGCGGTAATGCTTATGCAGTACCGTATGCGGATATCATTCTTGATTTCCCGATTCGTGCATCGAAGTCGAGCGTTGAGGACCGTTCCATTCCGTTCTTCCCGATCGTACTTCACGGATATGTTCGTTACACGGGCGATTCCGTAAATATTACTAACGACTATATTACCAATCTTCTGAACTCCGCAGAAACCGGCGCCGGCCTGTACTTCATCTTCATGGATGCAGGAACGGAAGAGCTTCAGGAATCCGCTCATACCGAGTACTTCGGTGCGAACTACGGAACCTGGAAGCAGCAGGCGAACGAGGTTTATAACCGGTTCAAGAAGGACTTTGGACATCTGACCTCCGAGACGATCGAGAATCACAGAATGATTAACGACAACGTTTTCGTTACCGAGTATTCGGATGGTACCGTAGTTTATGTAAACTACAGAACTGCGGATTACCAGATCGGCGGATTCACGATCCCGGCAAGAGATTGGGTAGTTGTGAAAGGAGGAAACTAAAAGATGGCGAAAGAAAAACGCAGAGACCTGGCGAGAGGTAATGCAATAGCAGGATATATGTTTATCCTCCCTTTCATCATCGGTTTCACCCTGTTCCTCCTGATTCCGCTTGCCAGCTCCTTGTATATGTCATTTACGGAAGTAGATGCACTTGGTAAGCAGGGATTCACTTACACCTGGGTTGGCTTGAAGAACTACCATGAGGTATTCTTCATCAACGCAAACTATGTTCCGAACCTGTTAACGCAGTTAAAGAATATGGCACTGTTCGTACCGGGCATTCTGGTTTTCAGCTTCTTCATGGCTGTATTGTTGAACCAGAAATTTGCCGGCAGAACATTTGTCAGAGCGGTATACTTCCTTCCGGTTATCCTTTCCTCCGGTATCATGGTAGGTCTGGAAACCAACAACTCCCTTCTGAACAGCATGAAGGACCTGATTGCGAAGGACACTTCTACCGTAAGTATTACGAAAACGCTGGAGGACATCCTGTTAACCGGACAGAGTGCTAACAAGTTCTTCCAGTACGTTATCGACCTGGTTGATCAGGTATACGATATCGCGATTGCATCCGGTATTCAGATTATTATCTTCCTTTCCGGTTTGCAGACGATTTCCCCGTCCATGTATGAAGCAGCTAAGATCGAGGGCTGTACCGCATGGGAGAGTTTCTGGAAGATTACTTTCCCGATGATCAGCTCCATGATTCTTGTAAACCTGATTTATACGATCGTGGATTTCTGTACGAAGTCGAACAGCGATCTGATGACTTTGATCACCAATACACTGTATCTCAATTTCGACTACGGTCTGACGGCCGCGATGTCGTGGGTATACTTTGTAATCATAATGGGAATACTCGGCATTCTCTCATTCATTATAACAAGGTGGGTATACTATTATGACTAAGACTGAAAAGACATCATTTTGGGAGAGAAACCGTAAGTCCGGTGGATATCTGTTACGAAAGAGAATCGGTGATATCATCTTTCGTATTTGCCGAGCAGTATTGTTATTCGGACTTTGTTTCCTGATTTTGCAGCCCCTGCTGCATAAGTTGTCAATTTCGATGATGACGGAAAGCGATCTTTATGATAAGACCGTCATCAATATACCCAGACACTTCTCAACGGAACCGCTTAAGACGGCATGGAAGTATTTGCACGGCGCAACACCGTTCATCACTTCCCTCCGTATCGGTATCGTTGTAGGACTTTTGCAGGTTCTGTCCTGTACGCTTGTAGGATACGGATTTGCAAGATATAAGTTCCCGTTAAAGAACTTCTGGTTTGCTTGTGTTATCCTTTTGATCGTTGTTCCCGCACAGACACTGATCACCCCCCTGCAGCTGCTGCTTGCAGACTGGGACTTCCCGGGTATCAAGGGTATCGGTATCCTGCACCTGATCAAGGGATCCGGTCTTAAGCTGACCGGTAAAGAAATTGCTTACTACATCGTTTGTGCAGGTTGTGCAGGTTATAAAGGCGGTCTGTATATTTACATGATGCGCCAGCACTTCCGTAACGAGCCTAAGGAACTGGAAGAGGCTGCTTACGTAGACGGATGTAACAGATGGACGACCTTCTGGAAAATCCTTCTTCCCGGCGCCGTACCGATGATGGTTTCCTGCTTCCTGTTCTCGTTTGTATGGTGGTGGACCGACGGTATTTACTCCCGTGTATTCTTTGCAAAGGGTAATAACTGGATGACCATCGCAAATGCACTGAATGGTTTGGTTGAAAACATGGGTCATGATATGGAAAGAATTATCGGACGTGGTTACATCGTTCCGGTTGCTCGTTCCAATCAGATTCTTTCAACCGGTACCCTGCTGTCACTTGTTCCGCTCATTATTATCTATGTGCTTGCACAGAAGAGTTTCGTGGAAAGTATCAGCCAAAGTGGTATCAAAGGGTGACGACCGAAGCGTAAAACTTCCCGATTTTCGAATTAAAGTCGTGACGACGGCTTTAAGATAAACAGCTCCGGAACGCGGGGGCGCCCTTCATTCTTGAGAGTGAAAACTCTTGAGGTGGTTCCGGAAGTTGAATACTTTTTTTAAAGGAGGATCCTTAAATGAAAAACGCAAAGAAACTTGTCCTTGCAGCAGCACTTGTAGGAAGCATGCTTCTTGCAGTAGCTTGTAAAGACAACACGCCTACTCCGACTGCAGAGGCTACGACCCCTACCGTTACTGCAACGGTAACTGCTGAGCCTACGGCACCGGCAAGAGATCTTAAGGGTCTCGAGGTTACTCTTATTGACTGGTGGTCAGGAGATGACTGGAATGCAGCTAACAATGCATACCAGGAAGCTTACTGGGAGATGCAGAACAAGGCTATGAAGGACTACAACTACACCTTTAAGCGTGCAGCTAACGGTTCTTGGAGAACTGAGTGGTCTGAGGAATTCCTTGTTGGTGTAAGTGAGAACAACCCCATGGGTTCCATCGTTACTTTCGATAACCGTTGGGTAGCTTCCCTTCTTACGACCGGTGCTTTCCTTGATGTTTCCAAACTTCCCTCCATTGACTGGAGCGATAAGAAGTTCAACCAGGCTGTAATCGACGTTATGTCTTACAGCGGCGGTATCTACGGTTTCGCAGCTGGTCTTGAGCCCAGAACCGGTGTGTTCTTCAACAAGGCTCTCTTCAAGCAGGCTAACCTTTCTGAAGACCTTCCTTATGATCTTCAGGCTTCCGGCGACTGGACGTTCGCTAAGTTCAAAGAAATCTGTAAGACTCTTACCAGAGATACGAACAACGACGGTGTTACCGATGTTTACGGTGTAACCGGTCAGAACGTAGTATTCTTCCAGGGTCTCCTGATTGCTAACGATACTTTCATCATCACGATCGATGGTGGTAAGCTCGTTATGAACGCTAACGACAAGAAGGTTCTTGAGGCACTTAACTTTGGTAATGAAATCATTACCGAAGGTTACTATTCTCCTCAGGGCGACGGCGCATGGGATTACTTCAAGGCTGATTTCTATGAAGGCAGAGCAGCAATGTTCGTAGAAGAGCAGTATGCTTGTGACAACATTAACTCTCAGTCTCCTGATATGGAATACGGTTTTGTAAACGTTCCTAAGGGACCGTCCGCTAAGGATTATGTTGCTGTATGTCGTGAGAACATTCTCGTTATGGCTAACTGCGACAAGATCTCCAGCGTAGCTGATGATATTGCTTTCGTATACAATATCTACACTGATGTTCCGGATGATTACAAGGATGATGATGCGAGATGGAAGGGCAACCTTGAGAACCGTTTCAAGGACAAGAGATCCGTAACTGAGACCTGTAACTGGATGATCAACAAGTGGAATATGTACATGGCAGCTCCTGACGTATACATTTCCGGTTTTGCTCCTAACTGGCTGTATGACCTTGGCGGTGGAAAGACTCCTCAGGAGACCATCGAAGCTTACTCCAGCGAGTGGCAGACTCAGGTTGATGAGTTCAACGCTAAGTTGAAATAATCAGCTGAAATAATTTTTGACTCTTTTCCCTTTGGGAGGGGAATTTCCTCGGAAATTCCCCTCTTATCTCAGAAGGCAGTAATGCCTTTTGAGATAAGAGACAACCGAGGGGATTTTTTTTATTTCAAAGCGCAATAACCGGGGGTGAAAAGCCCGGGACACATTATAAGGAGGAGGGTTATGGGTAAAGGAAAAGCATACGAAGACGAAAAGAAGTCTTTCCGTGAGCGTGCGGCGGCATTAGTTTCGGAAATGACACTGGAAGAGAAAGTCTTTCAGACACTCTTTAACGCGCCCGAAATCAAACGGCTCGGCGTAAAAGCGTACAATTACTGGAATGAGGCGCTTCACGGCGTCGCCAGGGCGGGAGTTGCGACGGTCTTCCCGCAGGCAATCGGACTGGCGGCCGCATTTGACGAAAACATGATGGAAGAGGTTGCGGATACCATTTCCACCGAGGCGCGCGCAAAATTCAATATGCAGGCAAAATACGGTGACCGCGATATTTATAAAGGACTTACGTTCTGGTCGCCGAATGTGAATATATTCCGGGATCCCAGATGGGGCCGCGGTCATGAAACCTACGGCGAGGATCCGTATTTGAGCAGCCGTCTCGGCGTCCGCTTCATCGAAGGGTTACAGGGACATGACCCGAAGTATATGAAGGTCGCTGCCTGCGCGAAGCATTTTGCGGTGCACAGCGGCCCGGAGGATCTCCGTCACCAGTTTAACGCCGAGGTATCGAAGCAGGATCTTTACGAGACGTATCTGCCGGCATTTGAGGCATGCGTAAAGGAAGCCAAAGTGGAAGCTGTCATGGGTGCCTACAACCGTACGAACGGGGAGCCGTGCTGCGGAAGCAAAACGCTTCTTAAGGATATTCTTCGGGACAAATGGGGTTTTGAAGGCCACGTTACCTCGGACTGCTGGGCTTTGAAGGATTTCCATGAATTCCATATGGTAACCAAAAACGAAGAGGAGACCGTTGCCCTTGCGATGAACAACGGCTGCGATCTGAACTGCGGAAATATGTATGTGCATCTTCTGCAGGCAGTGCGGGACGGACTGGTTGAGGAGAAGACCATTGACAACGCGCTGACGAATCTGTTTACTACGCGTATGAAACTCGGGCTGTTTGATAAGCCCGAAAAGGTTCCGTTTAACCGGATTACCTTTGACAAGGTGGACACCAACGCCAACCGTAAGCTGAACCAAAAGGTTTCGGAGAAGACGATTGTTTTGTTGAAGAATGCCGGAAACATTCTGCCGCTTGACCTTTCGGAGATTAAAACCATCGGCATTGTCGGCCCGAATGCGGATAACCGGAAAGCCCTTGTGGGCAATTATGAAGGCACCGCTTCCGAGTATGTGACCGTTTTGGAAGGCATTCGCGAGTATGTGGAAAAGCATTCCCGCCGCACCAGAATCGTATATTCGGAGGGCTGCCATCTGTTTCGGAATAAGGTACAGGGTCTCGGGCAGGAAAATGACCGTACGGCCGAAGCAAGAGCCGTTGCGGACATGAGCGACGTTGTAATTGCAGTAATGGGTTTGGATCCGGGCCTTGAGGGCGAAGAGGGTGATCAGGGCAATGAATTCGCTTCCGGTGATAAGAGAAGCCTCAAGCTGCCGGGACTGCAGGAGCATATTCTTAAGGTGCTCGCGGAAAGCGGCAAACCGGTCATTCTGGTTCTTCTTTCCGGAAGTGCATTGGCGGTTACGTGGGCCGATGAGCACATTCCGGCAATTGTACAGGGATGGTATCCCGGCGCGCAGGGCGGAAGAGCGATTGCCCGCATGCTGTTCGGCGAGTTCAGCCCCGAAGGAAAGCTTCCCGTTACGTTTTATAAAACGGACGAGGAACTGCCCGCATTTACCGATTATTCGATGAAGGGACGCACCTACCGCTACATGACGAAAGAAGCGCTGTATCCGTTCGGCTTTGGACTCAGCTATACGAAGTTTACGTTCCGGAATGCAAAGATTACGGGAACACCGGAAGGCGGCGCAGAGGTTTCGGTATCCGTTACCAACAGCGGTGCGATGGACGGCGCAGAGACGGTTCAGGTATATGTAAAGTCGCCGATGAAGGGAGCTCCGAATGCGCAGCTGAAAGGTCTTTGCAAGGTACATCTGAAGGCCGGACAGACCGAGCGCGTGAAGATTTCGCTGCCGCCCAAGGCATTTGGCGTATACAACGACAAGGCGGAGCGCGTGATCGTGCCCGGCGAGTATCGGATTTATGTCGGCGCGTCCGGTCCGGATACAAGAAGCGTGAAGCTTATGAAGAAGGCGCCTGCATGTCTTACCATCCGTTATGACGGAAAGAAACGGATTGTCGAGTAAAGGATAAGCGGCAAATGCGAATTAACGGCCGGGAGCGGATAGATGTTCCCGCACCTTTCAGGGGGATATAATGACGAACGAGAATACGGATTATACGGTAGATAAGGAAGAGAACGGCGCTCCGGTTCCGGACGATGATGTGACGGAATCGGTTGCGGACGGCGTATCTTCGGAAGTGGATAACATTGCGGAAGCAGAAACGATTGCGGATGAAAGCGTTGCCATGGAAGCAGAGCCGCTGCTCCGCTTTGACGGAGACGATGACGGGGAAGGCATACCCGGAAACGAGGAAGGCGAAACCGCGGACAATGGAAGCGTAAACGGGGATGAAGGTGCCGAAGAAGAATCCGAGCCGGAGGAAACCGCAGAAGAAAGAAGACTCCGCAGAAAGAAGGAACTGATCGGAGACGTTGTTTTCTTTGTGGTAAGCTTCATCATCATCTTTACGTTATTTAAGATTTTCCCGCCGTACCGCGTCAGCGGAGACTCCATGAATATGACGCTTAAGGACAAGGCATTTGGCTTCGGCGTGATCTGGTTCACGCCCGACTACGGCGATATCATTGTCCTGCATGGGGAAAAGGGAAAGACCAACGATGACGATTTCATCAAGCGTATCGTCGGAAAGCCCGGGGACGTCCTTGATATCACGGACGGCGTTGTAGTGCGAAACGGCGAACTGCTCACGGAAGAGTATGCCTATTATGATACCCAGTACCCGAATAAGACGGGGATAACGCAGCATATCGAGCTCGGGGAAGGAGAATACCTTGTGCTCGGTGACAACCGCTATCACTCGATGGACGGACGGTATTTCGGCGCGATCAAGCGCTCGGAAATGAAGTGTAAAATGCTGTTCTTCCTCTGGGGAAAGAAGCGGTAGGAGGAGCATTGGCCGAGGCCTGGCGGGGCGGATTTTCCGTATTGCAAAGGCTAAGGGTTTCTGCTATAATTGTTTCGGTTATGCGAAAGCATAAATAAACAGTATTTTATTAAAGAAAGGAAGATATATTATGGCTTTAGTTACCACAAAAGAAATGTTTGCAAAAGCTTATGACGGCGGCTACGCTATCGGTGCTTTCAATGTAAACAACATGGAAATCGTTCAGGGTATCACTGAGGCTGCAGGCGAGCTGAACAGCCCTGTTATCCTTCAGGTATCCAAGGGTGCTCGCGCTTATGCAAACCACACCTACCTTGTAAAACTTGTTGAGGCTGCTGTAATCGAGAATCCTCAGATTCCGATCGCTCTTCACCTTGATCATGGTGACACCTTCGAGCTTTGTAAGTCCTGCATCGACGGCGGTTTCACTTCCGTTATGATCGATGCTTCCAGCAAGTCCTTCGATG
>CAMIWE010000019.1 GCA_946402335.1 uncultured Lachnoclostridium sp. | reverse complement strand
GGAAATAACAGGAGGCTCTTATGATTCAGAAGCTGAAAGCACAGATTAACGAAGTCTTCGTCGGCAAAGAAGAGGTTGTCGACCTCGTCCTCTGCTGCCTCTTGGGCGGCGGCCACGTCCTTTTGGAGGATGTGCCGGGCGTCGGCAAGACAACCCTGGCGCGCACGCTTGCGAAGAGCATCAAATGCAGCTTCGGCCGCATCCAGTTCACGCCCGACACGCTTCCGTCCGATGTGGTCGGAATGACTGTTTACAATATGAAATCCTCGAACTTCGACTACCACGAAGGCGTTGTTATGCACCAGATTCTTCTTGCGGACGAGATTAACCGTACCTCGCCGAAGACGCAGTCGAGCCTTCTTGAGGCAATGGCCGAAGGACAGGTTACGGTTGACGGAACATGCTATCCGCTGCAGGAACCGTTCATGGTCATCGCAACCCAGAACCCGATCGAATTTGTCGGAACCTATCCTCTTCCCGAAGCACAGCTCGACCGTTTCATGATGCGGCTTTCCATCGGCTACCCGCAAAAGGAGCAGGAACTGCTCATGGCACAGAACTTCCTTTCCGGCAAGGATGTTAAAGACGTCGAGTCCGTCTGCTCGGCCGACGATATCCTTAAAATGCGCAAACAGGTGACGGAGGTGCATGTCAGCGAGGGCGTGCTCGGCTATCTGCAGGAAATCATCGATCTGACAAGACAGGAATCTAAGCTTCTGCTCGGCGCAAGCCCCCGTGCGCTCCTTGCCCTGCTGCGGGCTTCCCAGGCCATGGCCTTCCTTTCCGGACGCGATTTCCTAAAGCCCGACGACGTCAAGGCGGTAGCGATCCCGGTGCTTCACCACCGTATCCTTCTGACCGCCGATGCGCGTATCAGCGGGGAAAATGCGGACTCCATCCTGACCGCCCTCATCCGGAAGGCCAGGATTCCGAAGGAATGACCTTTCGGCGGGCAATGTCCCCCTGAACACCGTCACCCGCACTCCATGACCCGGTAAAACCATGCCGTTTCCGGCTTTTTCGGGTTGATTCTACTTCGAAAGCAGGTATCATTTTGAAACGAAACCGAATCCTTCTATGCCTTCTCTGGATTCTCTCCCTGGTTGGAATCTCTTTCTACGGGGGGCCGGTTACGTATGGCTATTTTATCATGGTCACGCTGATTCCCCTGCTGTCCTACGGGTATCTGCTCGCCGTGCGGCTCCGCTTTTCCATCTATCAGCGGCTTGAGGGCAAGACCTTTGTAAGCAATCATGCAATTCCATACTATTTCACCCTGCAAAACGAAGACTGGTTCGCATTTGCCTCTGTCCGCGTGCATTTCTATGCGGATTTTTCATCGGTTCTCGACCTGAAGGACGGCGAAGAATACGAACTTCTCCCGGAGGACGAAATCACGAAAGACACGACGCTGATCTGCCGTTACCGCGGCACTTACATGGTCGGCATCAAATCCGTCGAGATTACGGATCTTCTCCGCCTGTTCCGCATTCATTACAAAAATCCGGAGCCGCTTGAGGTGTCCATCTATCCGCAGACGGTTTCCGTAAACGAGCTTCGAAGCATCAACCTTTCGCGTATCCTTTCCCGTGAATACCCTGCCGGGCATTCCGTTCCGGACCTGACCGTAAGGGATTATGTCCCCGGCGATGACCGGCGACGCATCCACTGGAAGGCTACCGCCCGTTCGCAGCAACTGATGACCCGCCTGGAAACCGGCGAGGAGCAGCAGAATATCAGTATCCTTCTGAGCACCTGCCGCGATTCCTCCGTACAGGCGGACTATCTTCCCGTCGAAAACCGGATGCTTGAGATTGCCCTTGCCCTGTCGCGGTTCTTTCTTCTGCAGGGCATTCCGGTCCGCGCCTACCACCGAAGCGATTCCCTGGTTTCCACCGGAATCAGCGACAACGTTACCTTTGCCAACTACTATGAACTATTAGCGAAGCTTGCCTTCTTCCCGAATGCAACGGACAAGCTGCTGTTTGATTCCCTTCGCGGCGTGGAAGACGTTCTTTCCGGACGGGCAGTATTTCTGATCCTATCCCGCTGGTCGGCCGCTTCCGAGGACTTTGTGCGTCTTTTAAACGCCAACAGCGTATCGGTGGTCGTATATCTTGTTTCCAGGGAAACCGTCGGAATTCCCGACGGTCTGAGCCTCCCGCGTACGGAAATCGTTGCCGTTGCGCCGGATGTGAAGTTAGAGGAGGTGCTGTGATGGGAAAATACGGCCGCTACCTCTATGAATGTATCTTTGCTGTCCCGCTCTCGCTTGGGATCCTTCTGTTCTGCTATCCGGATATCGGCCTTGAGTCCGCGGGGAAGCTGATCTGCTTCTATGCCATCCTGTATTGCGCCGCCTGTGCGTTTCTCGTATATCTGAAAGGCAAAGACCGGCTTCTCGCAATCGGAACGACCGTCGTTTTTCTCGGCGTACCCGCAGGATACGGCTTTCTCATGCACGAGAAAGACTTCTTCTATACGCACCGCTATATATGGCTGATTCCCGCGATTTCCGCAGGCTGCTTCCTGATTGGTTTTCTGTGTAAGAAGCTCCGGGTATTTCGTTACCTGACGGCGATCGGCGTGATTGCCTCGCTTGTGGCGTTTCTGGTCCTCGGCTATCACACGACCAAGCTTTGCGTAATGCTGTTCCTGTGCGTTCTCGTCCTTCTGCTCGCCGACGAAACCCAGGTTATGTGGCATAAGAAAGGACGCACGGACCATGCGCTGCACCTGACATTTGTCGCACCGTTTATATACGCCTGGCTGTTCATATGCCTGCTGTTCCCGGTTTCGAAGTCGCCTTACGGCTGGAATATCGTTAAGAACCTGTGGAACATGGTCAATAACATGAGTATCAGCTTCATGCAATGGACCGGCGGCAAATCCGACGACTTTACGTCCTATCAGCCCGGCTTTTCGGAAAGTTCGCGGATCAGCGGCGATAAAGTGAACGAAAGCCGGAAGGTTCTTCTGATCGTTGAGCCGGTCATGGGCAACCCGGTTTCTTTCCGCCTCGCCGGAGAAGCCTGCGACACCTTTAAGAACATGCGCTGGGAAAATACGATCAAAGAAGATACCAGAGAACTGGAATTCGATACGCTGGAGACACGCGCAACGATGGAGAAAGTCCGCAAATTCTCCGATTATATGCAGCCGTTAGAGCTCCGTGTCACCTACCGGAACTTCTCTACGAGGCATCTTTTCGTGCCGGACAAGGTCACCGTCCGCGGCACGACGCTTTCCGCGCTGAATGCTTCCGCAAAAGGCGCGAACATTCTTTACGACAAGAAGAAAGGGGTTAACAACCAGTATCTGATCAGCGGTTACCGCGTGAACCTTCTGCATCCCGAGTTCGCCGATTTCGTAAATAACGCCGAGCCGGTTACGGAAGCCGACTGGACCCATCTGGTATCCCGCGCGGATGTTTCCAAATACGCTTCCTCGTATGAGCATTTTCTCGAATACCGCGACCGGATCTGCACGCAGTACATCCATTCCGTAACGCTCTCCGACTACACGAAGGAATTCGTTGCTGCTGCCACCGAAGGCGCGGAAACACCGTTTGAACGGATGTTAATGATCGGAAAAGCGCTGAACAGTTTTGACTATTCCGCCTCCCCCGGACAGTTTCCGTCTTATGTGAAGGACGCGTCGTCCTTCCTTGACTATTTCCTTTCCGTCCGCAGAGGCTATTGTGCGCACTTTGCCACCTCCATGACGCTTCTTGCCTGGTCCGAGGGCCTTCCCGCCCGTTATGTGCACGGCTTCAGCGTTACGGTCAACGACCGCTCTTCGGTTGATGTCATCGCCGACAACGCCCATGCGTGGTGCGAGATCTATTTTGAAAACATCGGCTGGATACCGTTCGACGTGACGCCCGGTTTCAACCGCGATATGTACTGGGAGACCAGTTCGGACCGAAGCGGCCGCGTCTGGGACAATCCGTCCCCGACCTCCTCCGCTCCGACGCCGCTTGTTCTCCCGACCGAGGAACCGGAAGCAAAGCCGTTCCCGATCCGGCAGGTTCTGCTGCTCACGGGCTTCGCTGTCGCGTTTTTGATCGTATTTACCGTAATCGTATTGATTTCCGACCGAATCATTACGCTTCACCGCTTCAACCGGCTCTCCGACGAGGACAAGATTCCCGTCCTGTATCGAAGAAACCAGCGGCTTCTCTCGTATCTCGGCCTTTCCATGAAGAAGGAGGAAACGCTGGCCGAATACCATGACCGCATCGCCGCTTCGCTTCCGAAGCGTTCCGTCGCGTGGCTTCCCGCCTATGAGCAGTATCTTTACGGAAAGCCCGACGACATCGGTCCCCTCGTTTCCTCGATGAAGACCGGCAACAAAGCGCTCCTTAGGGAATTCCGCACACAAAGCCCGAAGCGGTACCGCCTGTGTGCAATCGGAAACCGGCTGATCCGCTGATGAAAAACGAACGGGAGATATCCCCGGAATACCGGCAACGAAATAAAGAGGCACAACTCTCCGCAAAGGAAAGTTATGCCTCTTTTCATTTTCGGTATTATCCGGAATCAATCCAGCTCGGTAGCGCCCGTATAGAGCTCGTAGTAACGTCCCTTCTGCGCTAACAGATCGTCGTGGTCGCCGCGCTCGATAATCTCGCCGTGCTCGAGTACCATAATGGCATTCGCGTTACGGACGGTGGAAAGTCTGTGGGCGATGACAAATGTGGTACGGTTCTTCATCAGACGGTCCATACCGTGCTCGATATGACGCTCGGTACGGGTATCGACAGAACTGGTTGCCTCATCGAGTACCAGGATCGGTGCTTTGGAAAGTGCCGCTCTTGCGATATTTAAGAGCTGTCTCTGGCCCTGCGACAGGTTTGCACCGTCACCTTCCAGTCTGGTGTTGTAACCGTCGGACAGACGCATGATAAAGCTGTGGGCCGAAGCTGTTTTGGCTGCTTCGATAACCTCTTCGTCGGTTGCGTCCAGACGGCCGTAGCGGATATTTTCCATAACCGTTCCGGAGAACAGGTGCGTATCCTGAAGAACCATTGCGATATTCTTTCGAAGCACGTCACGCTTGATGTCCTTTACATTGACGCCGTCAATCGTAATCGTGCCTTCGTTGATATCATAGAACCGGTTCAACAGGTTCGTGATCGTCGTCTTTCCGGCACCGGTGGATCCGACAAATGCGATCTTCTGGCCGGGTTTCGCATAGAGGTTGATGTCCTTAAGGACGGTCTTGTCCGGATTGTAACCGAAGGTTACGTGCTCCATAATAACATGACCCTTCATCTCGGGCATCGGATCCGCATCGGGTGCGTCCGGAGCCTCCGGAATCTCATCCATGACCTCAAATACACGTTCTGCACCGGCAAGGGCCGAGAACATCGTCGCCATCTGCTGTGCAAGCATATTGATCGGCATTGCGAACTGGCGGGAATATCCGGCAAATACGGTAAGACCGCCTGTCGTAAGCTTGTGCGCGAGCATCAGGATACCGCCGATACCAACGGTAGCCGCATAGGAAATCTGGGAAGTATTGCCCATGATCGGGCCGGTAACGCCGCCCCAGAACTGCGCCTTGAACTGCTTGTCACGCATATCGTCGTTCAGCAGGGAGAACTCTTCCACGCAGCATTCCTCGTGGTTGAATACCTTGACAACCTTCTGTCCGGTAACCGTCTCCTCAATATAGCCGTTCACGGCGCCGAGTGCACTCTGCTGTGCCGCATAGTATTTTCTGCTGAGCTTACCGATTGCAACACCGCCGAACAGGAACAGCGGGATGAATACAACCGTGATCAGCGTAAGGATCCAGCTGGTCGTAACCATGAAGACAAATGTTCCGATCAGCGTGACACCGCCGGAGATCAGCTGCGTCAGCGAGTTGTTGATCATAACATCGATGTTGTCGATATCGTTTGTAAACCGGGACATGATCTCACCGGTCTGCCGCGAATCAAAGAAGCGGACGGGCAGCCTCTGCAGCTTCTCGAACAGTTCGTTACGGATCCGCTCGATCATACCCTGCGAGATGGAAAGCATCAGTCTTGCCTGCGTGTAAGTCGTGATAACACCGATGCAGTAAATTGCTCCGAGCAGAATCAGTGCCACCAGGACGTAGGTCATTACCTTTTCATTACCCGGGAAGAATTTCTCAGTCAGATCCCCGATCCATCTGCTTGTCAGTTTCTCAAAATAGGAAGGCTTCATCTTTGCTGCGCTTTCCGGGTTCACCGCAAGCGTCAGCTTGTTGATGACCGGAGCCAGCAGATATCCGCCCACAAGGCTCGTTACCGTCGAGAAAAGCATGCAGCACAGAACCAGTGCAAAACGGAACCGGAATCCGCGCATATAAGTAAGCATACGCGCAATGGTCTTCTTTGCGCTCTTGGGCTTTCCGCCCATCATTCCGCGGCCTCTCGGACCGCCCTGAGGACGCTGCTTAAACGCATTCTTCTTGGCAATGCTGTTATACTGCTCCTGCAGTTGTTCCAATGATCTTGCCATAACTCACGCCCCCTTTCCCGTCTGTGATTCATAGATCTCACGGTACTCGGTATTATTCGCGAGTAATTCATCATGCGTACCGATACCGGTAATCATGCCGTCGTCCATAACAATAATTGTATCTGCATCTTGTACGGAGCTGATACGCTGCGCGATGATGAGTTTCGTCGCGCGGCGCAGATTCTCCGTAAAAGGATCCTGCATAATAGAATCGGCAACCGCTTTCTGGGAAAATGCCTTCCGGATCTGCGCTTCCGTTGCGGTATCCACCGCACTCGTCGAGTCATCCAGGATCAGAATCTTCGGCTTCTTCAGAAGCGCTCTTGCAATACAAAGACGCTGCTTCTGGCCGCCGGAAACGTTCGTTCCGCCCTGCTCGATCTGGGAATTATATCCATCCCGGAAGGAGGAGACAAATTTGTCGGCCTGTGCGTACTCTGCCATACGCTTGATCTCCTCGTCGGTCGCATTTTCATCACCCCAGCGAAGGTTTTCGGCTACGGTTCCGGAGAACAGCGTGTTCTTCTGCAGAACCATCGAAACGCCCTCACGGAGATTGTAAAGCGAGTAGTCGCGCACATTTACGCCGTCTACCAGAACTTCTCCCTCGTCACAGTCATACAGTCTCGGGATCATCGAAACGAGCGTCGTCTTTCCGCAGCCCGTGGAACCGATGATGCCGACCGTAGAACCGGCGGGAATCTCCAGGTTGATATTGTTCAGAACCTTTTCCTCACTGTTCTTGTAATAACGGAAGGAAACGTTCTTAAAGGTAATGTCGCCGCGCTGTACCGTAAGGTCTCTCTGCGTCGCATCCTCATCGGTCAGGTCAAGTTTCTCGTCCATTACCTCGCGGATACGCTTTGCGGAAGCAAGCGCACGGGAGGAGAACATCAGAAGGAACGTGATCATAACGAGCGAGGAAAGAATCTGCGTTACATAGGTTAAGAATGCGGACAGGTCACCGATCTCCATGCGGGAATCAAGTACCATCGGTCCGCCGAGAAGGATTACGGCGATGATCGTTCCGTTCATGAAAAGCGTCATGACCGGAGACATGAAGATCATTACCTTTGCCGCATTGATGCCGGCCTGCTTCAGGTCGCGGTTTGCTGCGTGGAACTTCTCGTTCTCAAAATCTTCCCGTACAAAGCTTTTTACAACGCGGACATTCGTTACATTTTCCTGCACGGCCGAGTTCAGGCCGTCCACCTTCTTCTGTACGCGTCCGAAACGCGGGAAGCCGGTCAGGATAATACCGCCGACTGCAATCAGCATGGTCGGGATCGATACGGCAAATACGACCGACAACGGGGGATTTAAGATGATAGCCATCACCAGTGCGGCAATCATCATACCCGGTGCGCGGAGTGCCATACGAAGCACCATTCCGATAAAGTTCTGCACCTGCGTGATATCATTCGTAAGTCTTGTTACCAGCGAACCGGTAGAAAACTTATCGATGTTTGCAAAGGAATACTGCTGAATTCTCCGATAGCAGTCCTCGCGGAGGTCCGCAGCGAAATATACCGACGCCTTGGAAGCAAAATACGCTCCGCCGATACCGCCCGCCATCATAACGAGCGCCGTCAGGATCATCAGCCCCATTACGCCGAGGCTGGTCGGTGCGGTCAATGTCCCGGCATTTGCCCTGTTGATCACGACTGCCAGAAGACGCGGCATAACGACTTCGCCGACAACCTCGACAATCATACAGAGTGGTCCGAGGATGAAGAAAGCCAGATAAGGCTTAACATACTTCGACCATTTCATAGATTCTGTTTTCCTTTCCGCCCGGATATTTCCGGGAGTATTGTTATTGTTCGGATGCCGTAAGCGATTTCAGGTTTCCCTGCATCCGAAGAAGCACTTCCATGAACGATTCCAGTTCTTCGTCCGAAATACCCGCGCACATTGCCTCATCGAGATCCTTGAAAATCTGCTTCGTGCGTTCCACGATCGTGCGGCCGGTCTTTGAAACCGTGATTTCCTTTTCCCTGCCGTTTCGCATGGACCGTTCGATGAACCCGGCTTTTTCCAGTTTCTGGAGGGTTCCGGTAACGGCTGCGGGACTGATTCCGAAAGCCTTTGCCATCTCAGCCTGAGAAGGAATATTCTCGCAATGATACAGATACATGAGCATCATATGCTGGCTCCGGTGAAGTCCGAGCGTTGAAAGCTGGTTTTCCACAGCCGCCCGATGTGCCCGGTCGGTACTGCAGAAAGTCTGCACAATGTCTGCAGACGAATGTCTTTCTGCCATAGCTGCTCCTTTCCTAAAGTCTGTTCCCCTGTGCACCGGCCGGTGCCCTTCTTTCTTATAAAGGCTTTCGCGGTACCGGTTCCGGGAACCTCTCTTAACGCAAATTAACGCGTTAATTGTTAACGCGTTAATTATATCAGGAATAATTTAATTGTCAATAGGAATATTCTGTATTTTCGATGGTTTCTTTTATCCTATGGTAACGGGGTCGGCGAAGGCGTCGGCAGCAGGTTCTCCGGGTTGTAAGAAATATTCATAACGCTCTCGAGCCATGCCCGGTCCTCCGCAGACAGGACGCTGTAAACAATGCCTCCGGACTCGTAGAACCTTCCGTTAATTGCGTCGTATTTGAGGTTGGTAATGTTCGTCCCGCCCGAAAGCTCAATTGTCAGATAACGGTTTGCTTTCACGCTTTCCGGTCCTGCATCCACAATGATATCGGTTGTTCGCTCCATAGACACCAAAATGTTGTAAAACCGTTCAACGCTCTTATCGTCGGTGATCGCAAGCGTTCCGATCTGTTTCTGCAGCTTCTGCCCTTCCGGCGTCATGTCAGAAAGAGACGGGTTTACAACAATCCTAAGGACATCATCCGCCGACCGGACGGTATAGATTTTGTCAAGGACCTCCGCATACGGGTAGTCATAAGGATAAAAATCATAAAACGCCCAAGAACTGTATTCTCCGTCCTTTTTGCAGATCACGACCGCCAGCTTATCGCTTCCCTTAATATGAAACCACTCGGATCCGTCTTCCGACGTAAAAGCAAGCTCTCCGGCCAGCCCGGCATAATCCTCTGCGTTCCCGTTTCCGATGCCTCCTTCCC
Source organism: uncultured Lachnoclostridium sp. (assembly GCA_946402335.1). Taxonomy (GTDB): domain Bacteria; phylum Bacillota; class Clostridia; order Lachnospirales; family Lachnospiraceae; genus ISDg. Next base: position 27,390 of record CAMIWE010000019.1, on the reverse strand, counting down.
CATGATCGAAAAGCACATTGCCAACTCTCTGAAATTCCACCCGGCGTCCGCCGATCACCGTTCCCTCGGACAGAATTAATACGGCGTCCGAATCAATCGGGTAGTCTATGACCGTGTCCTCCCCGGGGGTCGCCGGAACTTCCGCGGGATTCTTTCGGAAAATCCCCGCCTTCCATACAACCGCCACGATGAATGCTGCCGCAGCCGCGACACACAGGCAGGCGGCTACGGAACTGTATGCCGGCCACTTCCTCCTCTGCACGGATTCTTTCCTTTCCGTCGTCCGCACTGCGTCCGTACCGCTGTTTACAGCCTGCTCGATCAGGTCGTTATCGATATTACCGATGGCTTCCGCCAGTCTGTTCGTTTTCATATTTCAACTCCCTCCTTAATCAGATACTTCCGCAGCCTGTTTCTGGTCCGGTACAGCATATTCTTCACTTTACTCTCCGTAAAGGAATAACGCTCTGCTATCTCCGAAACGGAATCAAAGAAATAGTATCTTCGAAGGAACACGTTCCGCTCGGTGTCCTTTTGTTTCCGAAGGAACCTGCTGATCAGACGGCCGACCTCCTCATCGCTCACATCCGGTGCATACCGCTCGTCCGGCAGAACCTCGTCAAGTTCCTCTATGGAAACCGTCCTTTCCATGGAACGTTTCGCGCTTGTCTGATACTCTAACCGCTTAAGCGATTGGTTTCGGACGATTTTTGAGACAAATGCCCCCAGATTCTCCGGCCGCGTCGGCGGAATCGCATTCCACACGGCAAACAGCATATCGTTCACGCATTCTTCCGCATCTTCATGGTTGTGCAGGAGGTTATAGGAAATGCTGTAGCAAAGCTTTCCGTATTTCTCGGAAATCTCACGGATTGCCGTCTCATCTCTTGCAAAACACCGTTCGATAATTGCGGTGTCATCCATGCTGTTTCCCTCCTTTCCCGTCGTCCGTAAAACAGACTGCTATTCATCGAAAAAGCTCTTTCACTGAATAAGTACGGTTTTTTCAAGTTCGGTCTCAAAAAAATTAACGCGCACCGTTTGGTACGCGTTAATTCTACCTTGATTCTCCCCTTGCCACAAGTTTTTTCTTCGTCTTATCCTCTTCTTACTTCCACAGTCTGATTTCGCGGGCGCTTCCGTCTTTTGCGTGAAATTCCACAGAGGTCTCGCAATTCAATGCCATAATCCAATGGATTCGGATATATTCGGTCTTCTCCGCATTCGTATAGTATACAAGCATCCTGTCCTCTGTAGAGCCAAAGTCCACATCGGGTGCCCCTGCAATTGCATTAAAACTGTCCACAAGCTTGCAGGCTCCGTCCCCGATAAATTCCTTCTCCGTGCCGGCGCAGATGGCTTCCGCCTGCTCCACCGTAATGTTCGGCGTATCCGCCGCAAGGATTCCGCGGATGATCTGGATCTGCTTGCTGCACTGGCTTGCATTCGTAACCGGGAATACGCCGTCTGCCGAAAGGTTTTCAAGTTGTTCGCGCTGCTTTTCATCTGCTTCCTGAAGCGCCTTATCGTATAAGCTTTCCGAATACGTTCCGTAGAACCCCGTTTTTGCATCCGAAAACGGTTCTTTTGTTCCGTTGAAATCAATGTCATTCACCGTGAACCGCAGTTCCGCCGCAATCTCGTCAAATGCCTCTTTAAAATCTTCCGAATAGATCAGGAATAAAAGAGACTGATGGATATTCTTAAACGGAATCTCCGCCCCGTCTTCCGTGCTTGGTTCTACGATAAACCAGTCCTTATGATTCTTAACGACGCTCTTAAGCGCCTCAATCCGGTCTTCTCTTTCACAAAGCTCTTTCAATCCGTTAAAACTGTCCTTGATCGCATTGTATCCCATATCGACACTGTCATATGCCAGCACATCCGGGAACAACGGGTAGAACAGTACCGTCTGTACCAGGTTCTCCGTAGACATTCCTTTAAGCTTCTCCTCCGGGATCCTGCAGACATTTACCATATCCCCGTGATTGCCGTACGGCCAGGTTGTCATTCCGGCGAGAACCGGATAGCGGTATCCGGTATAATTTTCCGGAAAATACGCCTCTGCGATCTCCTGATCCGTTGCCTTTTCCGGCTCCTGCTTTCCGGTAGGATCCACGGTTCCGGTAGGATCCACGGTTTCGGTAGGCGTCGACGCCGCTCCCGTACCGTCGGACGGTTTCTTCTGCGATAACCGGATCTGGATTGCCGCAACCGTTACGGCCACAACCGCAAGCGCGGCCGCTGCACAAAGGGCTCCTTTCCCCCATGCGGCAAGTCCCGGCATGAAACGCTTTCCGGCTGCTTTTCCGGCTGCTTTGTCCCCGCTCTTTTTGGTAAATACCGAACCGAAACGGGTCTTTTCCTGTTGTTCATACTGTTCTTTCGCTTCCATTACTCTGCGAAACACTTCATCATGGTCTCTCATAATCTTCCTCCGCTCCCTGTCTTCTCCAGTTTCTTCCGAAGAGCCTTCTTGGCGCGCTCATACAGATGATAAATCCCTGCGGAAGTTTTCCCCATAATTCCGGCAATTTCCTGCAAATCCTTTCCTTCGTAGAATTTCAGGTGAAGGACACGGCGGTAATCCGGCTTTAAGCTTTCCATTGCCCGGTTGATCCGTTCCCGTTCCTCCTGCTCGATATAGATTGCTTCCGCGTCGCCGTATCCATTCCCCGTACCTGCCAGATCTTCGGACAGCTCTTCTGCTTCCGGCGGCCTGCGGCGGATGTGATCGATCGCGAGATTTCTTCCGATTGCGTAAAGCCATGTTTTGAAAGACGATTTCCCGGAATACTTCGGCTTCTTTGTGGCAAGAACGATAATGGTTTCTTCTGCCAGGTCTTCCGCATCGGTCATATTATTGACATAGGCGTTCAGATAGAGCGCCAGTCCGTCATAATACGTATTGATGATCTCACGAATTCCTTCATCATCCCCGGAAAGGAAACGGCGGTAACTCCCCGCACCTTTGTCCATAGACGCGTTCCTCCTTTGCTCTTCTAACCCTTTGTCGTAAATCTGCCCGGTTTTTCGCCGCTTTTTAAAAAAATTTTTTGAGAAAACAGGACCGGCTGCAAAAATCCTTACAGCCGGCCGGTTAAAAAAATCTGATTTCTGAGCCAAATGTGTCCCTTTCGGGCGGTTTCAGCGGATTTCCACCACGTCGCCCGCATGGAGGTAAATAAGCTTTTCCTTAAGAATCGGTTTCATCAGCTCGTAAGCCGGAATCCCGGTACAGTGGCCGGTATAGAACAGAATGTCCGTCCCTGCCAGTTCCCTTGCGACTTCCCGGATACGTTCCTCGGCCGCTTCGTCATACCCGTCCGCGTTCATCATATGAAAACCGCTCACGACAACGTCCGGGTTGCTTCCGAACAGTTCCCGGTATCTTGCCAGAATGTTTACGATTCCCTTGTGCGCACAGCCGGAAACCAAAACGGACTTCGTCCCTTCCCGGAGTACCGCATACTGCTCGTGGCGGAAAGCATCCGGAATAAACCGGCCGTCCGCCTTTTCATAAAGCGTGCGGTTTCCCTCGGGGATGAAGCGGTCCATGACCGCCCCGGAATATAACGAAAGCGTCTCGTCCACTTCGGTTACGGTCATCTCCGGTGTAAGCCGGAGCCCCGGGAGCTTCAAAATTCCGGGATCAATCCCGATATATTTCTCATACTCCCGCAGATTATAATACGAAAGCCCCGCGTTATCCCGCATATATACAGGGCCGCTGTAACCGCGTTCTATAAGCCCCGGCAAACCTCCGGTATGGTCATAATGCCCGTGGCTTAATATAACGGCATCCACATCCGTCACACAAAGTCCAAGCGCTTCGGCATTGGCCCATGTCTTATCGGATGCGCCCGTATCTAACAGATAACGGCGGGAACCCGCTTCCGCAAGAAACGAAAGCCCATGTTCCGCGCAGACATCCGCGGTTCCGTTTGTGTCTTCAATCAGATTTCGAATAATCATTTCTTCTTCCTACTCAAATGTCCAGGGCTCGCTCACCTTATTCTTAAGGGAATCCGGTTTCCAGCTAAGCACCGTATTCCGGAATAAGTACTCGGAATGATAATCATCAACATTCTTGACCGAAATTCCCTTGAAAACTGTTTCTGCATGAATCGGATTCCGTACAAGCGTAAAATCCGACACCGTAACCTTCTTGGTGATCCGAAGCGGATAGGTGTACTCTTCCTCATCATGCAAATATGCATCATTCACCACGGTCTCTAGATTCATGATCGGATTTGTGAAAATCTGAAATCCGCTCGTTCCGTACAGCGTGTCGGACGTCACACGGCTTGCATCAAGGGTGAAACGCGTAAGCGTCACATTTGTCGGCATCGTACAGTAATACGTTGTCCCATCCTCCTCGATCGGGTCGAAACCATAGGGATGAGGCGGGTTCGGAATGTAATTCGTAAAGATTAAGCGGGGTGCGTAATTGCCTTCGGCAAGCTTCCATACGCAGTCCGTAATGGTAATGTCTCCCATCCAGAAACTTCCGTAGTCACGCCGCAGGTTTACGAAATGCTTGGCATAGGAGGTTACCCGCTCAATGGTCAGATCGCCGAAGCCGACTGCAAGAATTCCGAGATAACCGATTGTCGAATCCTTAACCGTAAGATTGTAGGTTCCCATATGAGCGTCAATACGGTTGATACTGCAGCCGTTCTGTACCGTTATTCCCTTGCAGTAATTGGTTCCGGTCGTACCCCAACGGGATTCGTCCATGATGCCGGTCTTGTCGGCGGGGCCGGATTTGTCATCTTTATCTGCCGCGCAGACACATCCGTCCAGCGTGATATTTGCACAGTATTCCGCATAAAAATCATAGGGCGCGGTGGAGTTTGTATCGCCTCCGTAATTGTAAACACGCAGATGGTTGGAAAATACGCAGTTCTTAAGCGTTACATAGGCGCAGTTATGCGCACGGAAGAACCCGAGATACGGCGCACCCACTCTGGCGACATGCTTGACAAATTTGCCGTCTTCATCGTATACCGCACTCTCGTTGCCGGTTCCGAACTGTGCATCCTCATCGGTCAGATAGTGCTGCACGCCCTCAAGCGTAACATTGGAACGGTCGATGCTGATTCCTCTTTGGATGTAGCAGTGGGCATTGGCCTTATTTACCTTTGTGATAAAGGTTCCGCCCGTTACGCTAAGCGGGGTCTGGTCAATCGGAAATTTCTGGATCAGCTCGATCTTGCTCCAGTCCCACTGAAGCGGCGTCGAGTCATCCCTGCGTCCGTCCCGGTTAATGATCACGATCTCTTCCTGGGAACGGGAATCCGACGACGCGGTATCCGAACCGTTTCGTCCCCATCTCTTTACCGAACTGGTCTTTAAAATATACAAAGCATCTTCTTTGAATTCTCCGGGTTCGCCAAATACGACCGTGTCCTTCGTGAAGTCCTTGTTCTTTTGCACGGCAGCCTTAGCTCCGCTGTAGTTCCGTCCGGATCCGAGGCTGTGATCGGGGTAAGAGTCGAGGTCCGGATCCAGTCCGAGATAAAGCGTCTGATCGCCTTCCTGCTTCGTGGTATGATACCGCCATTTTCCGTTTTCATCCTGATACCACCCGAGGGAAATGTTCATCCAGTACTTGCCGCCCTTCACAGAGGGCTCTACCGTAAAGAGGAAGCAGTCCCCTTCCGGAACATAATAAACCACTTTGTTATTTTCTATTCTGGACGCGACCGTCAGATACGTATCGTCTATGACGAAGGTGGCCCCGGTCCAGTCGGTATCGGTTTTAATCCGGGCGCCTTTAATATTGGACGGGTCCATATGGCCGATAAAGTATACCGCGCCTGCGTCCGCCTTTACGGGCAGGTTCTTTTCGTTTGCGTAGGCATGAGTCTGCACGATGGCGTCGTAATCGTCTGTCACACCGTCGCCTTTGGCGCCGAACATGGCATAGGTGACGTAATCGGTGGTGATTTCCTCTTCCTCATAACCGTCATACGTATTCTGGTTTCCGATTCCCGCATTCCGGCATTCTTCGAAAGCATCCTTATACCAGTAAATGCTTCTCACAAGCTTCGAAAGAGAGTCGTCCGAAGAGCGGGCAGCTGCTTCACAGGCATAGGAAAGCACACTGTAACGAAGGCGTGACGTGCACCCCATCGACGTACAGACGGACTCATAAGCATGATCGATGTCCCAGGCCCGGATACCGGTGATTTCCCAATACACGAGTCCGAGTGTACCGGTCGGTTTGATTTCCGTACTTACTCCGTCAACACTAAGCGTATAGGAATCCACGTAATCCGTAACAAGATAGTAGTGACGGATTGCCATGGTATCACCTAACACCAGACTGCTTCCGTAATAGCGGATGCATTCCGGCAGTTCTCCGGAGGATACCATCCGGTATGCCGAAAGATCCGTATCCGCAACCGTAACGGGGATTTCCTTTGCTCCCTTGAAATAATAAGAAGCGCAGGTTCCGTAATCGTCAATTGCCCGCGCAAGACGACCGATCGCATCCGTCCGGTCCCTGAGATTTTGCAGGTAATCCTTCACCGCATACGATACCGTACCGTTTACCGCTCCTTCGTTGGTAAGCGGCTCTTTCGCGGATCCGTAATATACCTCAATGGAGAGTTTCTTTGATATGTCCTTGGCGTCAACATAATGCGCAACCATATAGGTTCCGTCCTGTTGCTTGGCGGACAGGGTTTCGAAGGTTCCGTCCACCTTCACCTTACACTGACTCGCCTTCGAATCGGGAATTCCCGCCAGGTACAGATTAATCCCGAGCGCGCCTTCCCCGACGGTAAGCGAACAGCCTGCAAGCTTCGGTCCTTCCTGTGCAGCCGCTGACGTCCGGCCGGCACCGCCAGATACCGTCATGCCGAGAACCATAGCAATGCAGAGCATGAGCGAAACTGCATGCCTTACGTGCCTTCCTGTGCGATTTTTCATATAATTTTCTCCTCTTGCGTTTTGATACAATAGAACTATTGTTACCAACTGCATAAGAAATATTATACAATAACCGAAACGCGGAAAAACATGTAAAATCTTTACCTTTTTCGGAAGAATCTCCCGGTTTGTGCAAAATAATCCTTCCAATATTTGAAAGTGGAGCGTTATTTCAAAGAATCCGCCTTCTCCCATCCCCCGAAAACATCTCTTTCTTGTCTCGTATTCGCGGCGGTGCTATACTGATAGCAGAACCCTGACGGAAAGGAGAATCCCATGAATGTTATCATCCCCCTTCTTCTGCTGATCATTGTCATTTGCTTCTTCATCGGACGCATCGACATCATTCTGATGGGCGGTGCCTACATCCTTTTAGGGCTCTCTGCCATTCTGGTTCTCTTCTTTTTGATCTGCCTGATCCGCCTTCTTTTTATGAAACGGCGGGAGGCACATTTTACGCGGATCGACTTTGTGCGGGAGGACAGTCTCTATCAGGTTGCCTTCTACCAGGTTGGTGAGCACGAATATCCCTGCATCTTTCCGGAAGAGGGAATCTTCCGCTCCTATTTTTATAACCCAAAACGCACCTGCCACGTATTAATAAATGAGCGAAAAGGGCGTCTTTTCGATCCCGTTTCGCTCATCACAATCGTATTCGGTTTCTTCGCCGGAATTGCTTTCGGCACTCTTGTTCTGTTTCTTTTCTTTATTTAGTATCCCGGGAGAACATCTCGCAAACCCAGCGGTAATAACCCTTGTCGACCTTGTCCGTCTCACCCGGAAGCATGCGCCACTGCCAGTTGGTTCCGATTGTGGCGGGATGATTGATCCGGCAGGAATTGTCGAGATGAAGGAAATCCTGCATCTGGATGATTACCACGTTGGCGATGCTCTCATAGAGCTTGCGGATCATCTGGTCATGCAGTTCTTCTTTTTTCAGGATACCGAAATATCCCATCATCCAGTTGATCTCCCACTCTTCGCGCCCCGCAAGGAATCCGGCAAGCGTTTCGTTGTCGTGCGTTCCCACATAGGCAATGCAGTTCGGGCTCTTGTAATTGTGCATCAGATACCCGTTTCCGGAATCGCCGGCCACGCCGAACTCCAGGACCTTCATGCCGGGATAGCCGCACTTCTCGATCAGATCCTTAACCGGCTTCGTTAATACGCCGAGGTCTTCCGCTATGATCTTTGCGCCCTTTACGGACTCGTCAATCACGCGGGTCAGCTTCTCGCCGGGGCCTTTCTTCCATTTGCCGCCCTTTGCGGTCTTACATTTTACGGGAATGGACCAGTAATTCACAATGCCGATAAAATGGTCGATACGGATCACGTCATACAGGGCAGCCGTCGCTTTCATACGCTCGCGCCACCATTTGAAATCCTTCTGCTCCATCACGTCCCAACGGTACAGAGGGTTCCCCCAGCGCTGTCCGTCCGCGGAAAATGCATCCGGCGGAACACCTGCAATATTCTCGGCGTTATGGTCCACATCCAGGTCAAACAGCTCGCTGTGGGCCCAGGTATCCGCACTGTCCATCGATACATAAAGCGGAATATCGCCGATAATCTCTACGCCATGCTCGTTCGCATACGCACGAAGCTTATGCCACTGCTTGAAGAATGTAAACTGCAGGAATTTCTGAAATGCAATTTCGTCTGCAAGTTCTTCCTTTGCCTTGTCCACAGCCTTCTTTTTGTGAAGGCGGAGCTCGTCATCGTCCCAGTTCTGCCAACCCGCGTAGCCTTCCCGCTCCTTGACTGCCATAAACAGGCAATAATCCTCGAGCCAGTAGGCTGCTTCCTTCTCAAACTTCTTAAATTCCTCCGTCTCATGGCCGTTGCTTCTGGCAAATGCCATCCGAAGCACCCGGAAACGGCTTCCGAACTGTGCCCCGTAGTCTACATACCGCGGCTCGGTTCCGTAATAACCGGAGTTGATTTCCTCCTGCGTGAGAAGGCCTTCCTCCTTTAAGGTGTCCAGATCGATAAAGTACGGATTGCCGGCAAATGCGGAATAGGACTGATACGGACTGTCGCCGTAGCTGGTCGGGCCTACCGGCAGGACCTGCCAGTAGCGGTGTCCCATTTGCCCGAGAAAATCAACAAACTCATAGGCGGCTTTGCCCAATGTCCCGATACCGTAAGGGCTGGGCAAAGAAAAGACGGGAAGAAGCACGCCTGCGCTTCTTCCCCATTCATTCTTCTTAGCTGTACGCATTACAAATCCTCTTGCTGCTCTGTGTTACTGTTTTTTCTGCGTCCCGGACGACGGCGTGACGGCTTAGGATCTTCGGGCAGTTCCGCGATTGGGTCTGTATCCGGTTCCTCCTCGCCGCGGGCATACCGCTCTTCGTCTTCATCGGGTTCCGGCTTCTTCTTCGGACGGTCGTTGTCGCCGTCAAGAATTTCATAAACCTCGGGGGATGCCTGTTCCTCTTCCCGGATTTCCTCAACAGGCTCATCCTCTTCGTCGTCGGATTTCTTCGCAGAGGATTCCGGACGGTCTGCGAAATCGTCGTTCTCATTCTCCTGCTGTTCGGGAACGGCTTCTCCGGAAACCGGAATCATTCGCTGGCAATGTGCCGCAACACGTTTCGAATACGTAAATACGATAATCGTGTATCCGGCGCTGTTCAGAACCTCAAGGAAGTCCATAAAACGCTCGCGGTCCGCTGCCGAAAGGCTTCCCGTGGGCTCATCCGCAAAAATATACTTCGGTTCGCCGATCATTGCACGGCCCGCACAGATCTTCTGGCGGTCGAGAACGGAGAACTCGGTCGGATAAAAACGGCCTTTTCCTTTCAGTCCGAGTCCGCGAAGGACCTCTCTCGCACGCTTCAGTTTCCTCTTGCGGGACATCATGAAGCGGTGGTTTAAGGGCATCGTAATATTGTCAAACAAGGTCATATCCGATACCAGTAACGGATCTCTTGTAATGATTCCGCAATTCTTTGCACGGAAGGAAGCCATCTTAAACATGCGTCCGACGATGCTGACAACCTTTCCGTCAATCAGGTAATGACCCGAATCCGGTCTGGAAAGACCGGTCATGATATTCATGAGGGTCGTCTTTCCGCTTCCTCTTCGGCCGACGATGGCAACCATCTCGCCGTCATGAATTTCCATATTTACATTATCAAGAATCTTCTTGCGCGGCGATCCGATTCCGAGGCCGTAGGATTTGTTGATATTAATCAGTTTTAATCCCATATTACACCTCCTGCGTCCGACGGAACATCCGTCCGAAGTCGCGAATCAGAATCCAGATCATGATTCCTGCCGTCGGATAGGAAACCAGCTTGCAGATCCGCTTGATCACCGGTTTCGGCGCCGTCAGATGCAGACCAAGCAGTTTACAAATGACGAACGCGCAGCCGTAGGATAACCCTGCGGCCAGAACAACCAGAAGCGCACCCTCGATCAGGTACATGGCCATAATCTCAATGCGGTTTGTTCCGGTAAGATAAATGGAGGAGTAAAACTCCTTACCGCAATAAAACTTGTAAATCAGATAAATAGCAAGCAACAGCATGCAGATCGGGAATCCCTTCTTCGTAAAGTTCAGGACCTGATCCGTAAGCTTCATGGAATTCTTCCGGTACAGAATGGAATTGTCCTTGCTTGCACCGCTGATCCGGTAAGAGGTCAGCGGATCCTTCTTCGGATTGTCTCTGCGGAAATCCTTCCAGGAATTTTCAATCACTTCCGCAAGCGAAAGCTGTGCTTCGTTACGCGTAAGATTCGTAATCACATAACCGCGGTTCATCAAAACCTGATAGTGGAACAGCTTTGCTCTTTCATCTACCTTGAACTCGCGCTCTTTCGTCTCGGGCTCGTCGATAAAGATCGGAGGATTCTCTCCGTCGTCGGGATTGGTTCCGTCCGGCGTCGTTCCTTCCTGTGCGTTCTCTTCCTCTTTCTTCTCGGCCTCGTGAATGAGTACCAGATAGTCGTCGAGAACAACATCAAGGCCGTATACATTCCAGGTTGTTCCTTCTGCGAGAAGGCCGACCGCCTGCAGCTTTGTGATGTCTTTGCCGGAAAGAGTATCAAAAGTAGCGCCTTCCGTAACGGTTCCCGCAGCCGCATAATTGGAACCGGCCATAACTGCGGTCGTTCCCGTTGTCGCTGCATTCGCAAGCGTCTTCAGCCAGTCGGGAGCATCTTCCGGAATCGCAGAACGCTCAATATAGAGGCATCTGACTTCCGCATATTTCATACCGGTCTTGGACTCCGTCTTCGTTCCCGGAGGGTTGTTCCGGTATGCGCCGGAAAGAAAGTCATCGTTTAACAGCTTCATCGGAACATAAATGCCGTCCGTATACGCTGCCGGCGTTTCTTCCTTCGCTACATATACGTCCTTCAGGGAAATAAACGGGCAAAGGATGTAGCTGTTGAGGCTAACTTCCTTATCTCCGATCATTGCCGTCGCATTCTTAGGCAGGAAACCGACAACCTGCATCTGGATGTTTCCGACGGAATTCTTGGTCTTCAGAATGTTTCCGATGCGGTATCCGTTATCCACCTGGGAATAATCATAACCAAGCACAACATAAACCTTTTCCAGATAGTTGTTCGGCATTCCGTAAATGGTCGTTGCTTCGGTGCCGAGTTTGAACTTCTTTGCAAGATCCTCGTCCATCCAGATTGTCTGCACCGTCGTATACTTGGAACCGTTGCTGTCAATGTCCTTGTTGCTGTAATAATCATCGGTGCCGTAGCCCTTAACTGCCGAATCCGGGCCGAGATAAGAGGCAATCTGCATATATTCTGTTGCAATTTCCTCATAACCCTTGCTCCAGTCGGCGTTGCGCAGCTTCTCGTTAAACTGGATCTCCGCCTTTAAATCGGCATCGGTAACCTGCGGACTTCTCTGTTTCACATCGCCGCTTATGAGGTATTTCTCCTCCTGGTAGTGAATGTGATCCGCATCATACGTACCGGGAAACGCCTTCTTCAAGTCCTTTTTCAGGGTATCCTGAAAAAGCCATGCGGCACCGCATGCCACAAAGCCGATCAGAAGAATGAAGAAAAGGTGTTTCTTCAGTCCGATGGAATACTTCAATTCCCTAATAAATCTCCCCATACAAAACCTCCGGATACTTCCGCAACCAGGAACCGTTATGCGGAAGTTCGTTACAAATTACATACACAGTAATAATATAACAAAACTGCGAAAAATACAACGGACTAAGTCAAAATGATGGCAAAAACCGTTTGTTTTTTGCATGAAATTAACAAAAAACTCCGTCGCAAAACCGTTTTTCGGGTCTTGCGACGGAATTTTCCTTTTTCAAAATGAATCTTTTTTGAATCAGCAGATTTCCGCGCCGCTCGGCATAAACTTCTCGGGGCTCATAAGGGAAAGCTCTCCGTTCTCATCCTCTGCACAAAGGAGCATGCCTTCGGACTGAATTCCCGCCAGCGTTGCGGGCTTCAGGTTCGTAAGAACCATCACGCGCTTTCCTACCATCTCCTCGGCACTGTAATCCTTCTTAATACCGGATACGATCTGCAGCACCTTGCTTCCGACCTTTACCTGCGAACACAGAAGTTTCTTCGACTTCGGCACTTCCTCACATTTGAGGATTACGCCGACCTGGAACTGCAGTTTCGCAAAATCGTCATAGACAATCTCAGCCTTCGGCTCGATATCGATAAAACGGCTGTCATCGTCCTTTTTCTCTTCGGGCTTCTCTTCCGGCTTTGCGGCAGCTTCCGCTTTCGGCTCCGTTATGCCCTGTGCGGCAAGCTCCGCCTCGTATTCAGCCTTCTGCTTTGCCTGAATTTCCGCAATCTTCGGAGCGATTTCCTTAAAATCAACTCTTGCGAACAGAATCTCGGGCTTATCGGTTACTTTCGTGCCGCTCTCATAAAGCCCGAAGGAAGTCAGCTCGTCATACTCCCGGGTTTTCGTATTAAACTGGGCGGTAATCTTCTGCGCCGTCTCGGGAAGGAAGCTCTCGAGCAGCGATGCGCCGATGACGATGGACTCGGTCAGGTTATAAAGCACCTCACTGAGCCGGTCCTTCTTCGCCTCATCCTTTGCAAGTGCCCAAGGCATCGTCTCATCGATGTATTTGTTGCAGCGTTTGAACAAGGTAAAGATTTCGGAAATCGCGTCAGCCACGCGGAGCTCGTCCATCTTTGCGGCAACGCGCTCTCTCGTTCCGCTTACAACGGCCTTCAGGTCTTCGTCAACAGCCTCGGCTGCACCGGTTGAACGAACCTCGCCGCCGAAATACTTGTTGCTCATCGAAATCGTACGGTTTACAAGGTTCCCGAGGGTGTTCGCCAGTTCGGAATTGTACCGTTCCGTCATAAGCTCCCAGGTAATGATTCCGTCGCTTTCAAACGGCATCTCATGCAGTACGAAGTAACGAACCGCATCCACGTTGAAAAGACTTGCAAGATCGTCCGCATAAATTACGTTGCCTTTACTCTTGCTCATCTTTTCGCCGCCCTGCAACAGCCAGGGGTGACCGAATACCTGCTTCGGCAGCGGAATATCCAAAGCCATCAGGAAGATCGGCCAGTAAATCGTATGGAAACGGAGGATATCCTTTCCGATCAGATGCAGGTCGGCCGGCCAGAACTTCTTAAAATTCTCTCCATGGTTTCCGTCTACGTCAAAACCGGGACCGGTAATATAGTTTACAAGCGCGTCAAGCCATACATAAACGACATGGCGGGGATCAAAATCCACCGGAACGCCCCAGGTAAATGTGCTTCTCGTGACACAAAGGTCCTGCAGCCCCGGAAGCAGGAAGTTGTTCATCATCTCGTTCTTACGGGACTCGGGCTGAATAAACTCGGGATGCGTATTGATATGGTTGATCAGGCGGTCGGCGTATTTGCTCATCTTAAAGAAATAGGCCTCTTCCTTTGCCTGCGTTACCTCGCGGCCGCAATCCGGGCAGCGTCCGTTTACAAGCTGTGACTTCGTCCAGAACGTCTCGCACGGCGTACAGTACATTCCCTCATAGGAACTCTTGTAAATGTCTCCCTGATCATAGAATTTCTTAAAGATCTTCTGTACCTGCAGCATATGGTCCGCATCCGTGGTACGGATGAAATAATCGTAAGACGTTCCGACAACATCCCACATGTCGCGAATCAGATTGGTTGCGCGGTTTGCGCATTCCTGCGGGGTAATTCCCATCTTCGCGGCTTTCTCCTCGATTTTCAGGCCGTGCTCGTCGGTTCCCGTCTGGAAGTATACGTCATAGCCCTGTTTGCGTTTAAACCGGGCAATGCTGTCCGCCAGAATCGCTTCGTAGGTGTTTCCGATGTGCGGCTTGCCGGAAGCATACGGGATTGCTGTTGTAATGTAGTAGGGTTTCTTTTCGCTCATGTCAATCCTCCCTCATAAAAATCAAAAATGGCTCCCGTCTTTTATAAAGACGAGAGCCAAAGCTTCGTGGTACCACTTTATTTCGCACACAATGTGTGCCTCTTTAGCTGCTTAAATCTACAGCCTTCCACGATAACGGGTGTTCCCGGCAGAACCTTACGCAAAGCGCTCGCCCCTGCGACTCCGAGTCCATGTTCCCCTCGCAAGTTGCCGTTCCGCTCTCACCGCCGCGGATTCTCTGTAACGGATTCGGGAAGGTACTCTTCTCTTCACAGTCTTTTGCCTATTGAATGGGTACAATATACTACCCTTTTCGCTTTCTGTCAAGCATTTCTGCGTCTTCGGATCAGCAGGAACGCGATCAGTCCGAGCAGAAGAAGAACTGCAATGATCGACGAGATCAAAGCCGGTGTATTATGGATGAATCGAATGAATGCACTTGACGTAACCAGGAAGTTCCGGACTTCAACTACCTTACGGTTTCCGGCTTTATCGGTTGCCTCAATGACAAGTCTCTGTGCGGAATCGGACTGCGGAATCTCAAACGTATACAATGAGCCGGATTCCGTATAAGGAAGAACCTTGCCGTCCAGAACAAACCGTACTTCCTCCAGTCTGTAATTGTCACGGATTTCCACGGTCGCCGTAATGGAGGTTTCTGCGTATTTGCCGTTCGAAACCGGGTTGATCGCGATAATCTCCGGAGCAACCTTATCAACACAGAACGAAATCAGACCATCCTTTCCGTCTGCCGTATTCACGTTCTTGTTTCCGGCTCTGTCCTGTGACTCGATCTCAATAACATATTCGCCATCCTGCGCAAATATTTCTTTCTTGATCGTGTAAAGGTATTCATTCCAGTCCTGGTCCTTCTCAATAACCGTCTTAACCTGGTAATCACCGCGCGCAAGCGTTATCGGGGAATTGTTTCGGAAAACGGTAATCTTAACTTCATCCGTATCGATATCGTCAACGTTGAACTCGCGGATCTGCAGGTCTTCCACACCGAGGACGTATTGTTTGTTGAAGTCCCCTGCATTTTCAATCTCGTAATAGGAACCGAAACGGTTTACGGAAAATGACTTCACGATCTGCTCGCAGGTGTTTCCGGCCTTATCGGTTGCAACAATACGGAAGGTATACAGATCGTCGTCATCCCGCTGGCGGTTAACGCTCATATCATAAAATACCTGAACACCGTTCACGCCCTCTTCCGTGAGTTCTTTCGACGTGACGGGGGCATTTATCTCCATATCGCGCTTTGCACGGCTCAGCTCCACCTTCAGGCCGTCCATATAAAAGTTGTCGTCCGTACAGGTGATGACCGGTGCAATGGTATCATCTTTTCCGTTGGCGCTCTTAACGCCTTCCAGAGTCAGCGTGGGTGCCACCGTATCAATAATGAACTGCTCTTCGGTCCGCACATCGGCTTCATTGCCTGCACGGTCGGTTGCGGAAACCTTCAAGTCATAGACGCCGTCGTCGGTAAAGCTTACGGTTACGCTGTGGCGGTCGCCGTTCGCACTCCAGACACCAAGCTTCTGGGCGTTGCTTTCCATTGTCACGCGTGCTACGTCAAAGTTTCGCTCCACTACCGTAACGGTGGCGGTACGTGCTTTGTTATAATAGTTTCCGTTTTTCGCATCGTTATTGTCGAACACGATCAGGATTACCGGCCGGGACTGGTCAATGATAAACGACTGTACCGCAGGGATTCCTGCCCGGTTTCCTGCACGGTCCGTATAACCGAGATTAACCGTATAATTACCGTCCGCCTGAAAACGAACCGTCGCCGTATGGGTCACTTTGTTCGGATCGTCGGGATCGCGCTCTTCGGTCCACTGGGAGAGTGCCGGAGCAGACCCTTCCGAATTCCGGATACTGCATACAAAGTCGTTAGCCGAGAAGTTTTTCTCCGTAACCGAAATCCGCATGGTTCTCGGCTGGTTGAAAATGTTTCCGTGGTCGGCATCGGCTGCATTGTTATCAAAACTGTACTCTACAACCGGAATCGTCTTATCAATACCGAACGTAAGCACTCTCTCGGAAGTGTTTCCGACGCCGTCACGCATTCTTACACGAACCGTAATTTCATTGCTTTCATTCGAAACAACAATGGTCTTATTAAGTTCGGTAACAAGCGTTCCGTCCGTCGTTACAACCGTCCATCCCGTATCGCCGCCAAGTGCTCCGTTGTTCCCGACGGTAAGCGTCGCGGACTGGTTTTTCGCCTGATCGGTCGTTGCCGTAACAGACCATTCAACGGCTTTGATTCCGGAATACTTATCGGTAATCCGGACGTTCAGTTCCACATTGTTATTGTATAATTCCGTACCATTTGCCAACGATCCGGTCGCCTGGCCTTTGGTGAGAACGATATGCGTTTCCTCATTATGGCTGTCGGGATTCTCAATGATGATTCCTTTAACCGCTGCGTAATCACTTACGTTGGACAACTGGTCGGTTGCCTTCGCGTAAAGCTCGCCCTTAAACGGTGTCGGAAGCTTAATGAACGCATCTCCGTTCGCATCGGCCGCCACAGTCTTCACAGTCGTTTCCGTTCCGTCTGCGTTTCGCAGATAGTAGGAAATGCTCATGATACCGGATCCGTTGTTCGGGTCTTCCGCAGAAATCCTTACAACCGTCTCTCTGCCGAAGAAGTATCCGCTGTCGCTCATCACGGTACCGGAACCGATCAGACCGGTTTCCGTTCCGCCCTGCGGCTGGAACCGGAAGCCTTTGACAACCGGTTTGGTCGTATCTTTATAAATCTTGTCCGTAAATACAACGCTCTCGTTTCCGGCGTTATCCTTCGCGGTAATCTCGATGGTAACCGAGTTCTCGTTCGTGATCGTCACCTGCGAAGAGCTGAATACGAACTGCAGTGTTGTAACGGCTTCGCTGCCGTTGCCGTAATCCGTTAAAACGTCCTTGTCGTCAAGGTCCTTTGAAACGGTCTGTCCGTTCAATTTCACGGATACCGAAGCGATTCCGGACTGTTCATCCGTAATCTGAACGTTCCATTTGACGTCGGAAAGATGCCACTGCTGACCGTTTGCGGTCTTGCCGGGCTCCCCGTCCTTCGTAACGGAAATCGAAGGTGCAATATTCTCCACGATAATCCGGTTGCCCGCCATCTGCGGGATTGCCGTGGAATCAAGCGGTACATTTTCTCCGATGTTTCCGTAACGGTCAACCGCTACGGCGGAAAATGTGTATCCGTTATTGAATCCATCCGTAAGCGCATCGGCCGGAACAAGGAATACTGCCCTGCCATCAGTCACATCTGCCACAAGGCCGTCCGTACTTCCGTTGATGTAAAGGATAACCTTATCCGTGCCGGAGGCCGGAGCCTCATCGGAAACGGAAACCGTAATGGCAATCCTTCCGTTTGCAAATGTTCCGAACTGCAGATAGTGAAGCGTATCCACATCACGTTCCGGAGCCACTTCAAAGCCGGTTATAACAGGCTTTTTACGGTCAATCCGGAGAATCTTTTCAAATTCGGTACGGTTCCCGGCTGCATCGGTAAGGGTAACCGTAATAACAAATTCGTCCTTTTCATTCGGATAGTCCGAAGTATTAAACCGGTATTCCGGAGAAGCCGTCACAGGTGCTTGCGCAAGGAACGACGACGGAATTGCGATTCCGTCTCCGTCTGCAGCAACCGGCGTTCCGTTAATCGCAAAGGACAGGGCGTCCAATCCGGACTGCTCATCTATGAACCGGATGATGAAACTGAAATCATCGCCGTACCACTCCTCGGTATCGTCGAGAATCTTTCTTCCTTCCTCCGGCAGAACCATCTCAACCAGCGGGTCTGCATTTTCCAGCGTGATCGTCCCGTTTGTAAGGTTTGAGTTCTCCGCTGTCGGAACCGTAAGGTCTCCGATGAGTCCGGATAAATCAACGGCCTGCGCGCTGAAACGGAAGGTCTGTGAATACCCTTCCGGAAGTTCTTCCGCCGGAATCACAAACGTACATGTCGTGCCGCCTTCGGCAGGAACCCCTTCCGCTAACAAAACCCCGTCATTGAACAGTTTTATCTTTTCGATACCTGCTCCGGGACCGCCAAAGGAATCCGTAGCTGTTACGGTTACGACAACCGGTCCGTTTGCATAAAAGTCATACGGAAGCACCCGGATTGATCCGTTCGGATCCTGAGAAGCAACCGAAATTGACGCAACTGCCGGCTTATCGCCGTCAATATATACCACCTGCCTGCAGACTTCACTGACATTGCCTGCATTATCGGTAACGAATACAATTAATTCATAAGAGCAGTCAGCGTTCGGCGCTGCCTGACTCGTGGAAATACGGAAAGCCTGCGTTTCCACAATCTGCTGGGACTGCGTGTAGTCCGTTACCAGATTGTTTCCGTCTGCATCGGCCGTAAGAACCGTGCCGTTCAGAGATACGGAGTAGGAACCGATACCGGATTGCGCATCCGCAAGGCTTACGTTCCAGGCGATATCGGAGGAGTACCAAACCTTGCTGTTCTCGCCCTCGCCGGTCGTTCTGCCTTCGGGGGTTCCGTCCTCCAAAACCGCCGAAGCGGTCGGGGCAACTGCGTCAAATACAAGCTCGCCCGAAGTGACATTCGAATTGTCAGCAGCAAGAAGAACTGCCGAACCGGTATTGCCCAGATGATCAATTGCATATGCACTGATACTGTGCCGCGTCAGCTCCTGCGAGAAGTTTTCTTCGGTAACAACGAAGGTTGCCGTCTTTCCGTCTTCCGAAACCGTTGCGCGGCCGATTTCCGTGCCGTCCGCAAGCAAAACAACGGTTTGCGTTCCGACTCTCTGATCCAAAGCCTCAACCGTTACGGTAAATGCTCCGTGGATGTAGGTTCCGTGTGACATACTGTTGATGCTTCCACCCTCCGAAGGCGTTAACGCAAACGATCCGACAACGGGTTCTGTTCCGTCAAGATATAAGGTTTTCAGAATATTACTTAACGCCCCCGCTCCATTCTCTGCCGTAACGATTATTTGACAGATTCCATCATAACCGGCATATGCGGCAGGAATCGGGACTTCAAGCGTCTTCTCGTCCGGGAGAGGACCGTCCGTATACGTAAAAGGCGATCCCGGTACTTCCAGACCATTCACACTGACATAGATTTTCTTAATTCCGGAAAATTCATCTCTGACCGTCACCGTAATCGTCGGAGCCGAAGTATACCATTCTTTTCCGTCTATTACGTTCCCCGGGTCAACCATTAGGCTGAATTCGGTCTTACTGGCGGAAATATTGATTTTGCCTGTTCCGGTATTGGAATTCTGTCCGTCCGGAACAATCTCCGCAGAAGCATTTCCGAGCTGATCGCGTACGATAAAGGAAATGTTCATGGAATAATCCGTATCCGCGGAATACTCCTTAGGGATAAGAAACGTAACGGCATCGCCCTCCGATACAGTTTTCGTTTCGTATTCCTCCCCGTCATTCAACAAAGTAATTGATGCAAGTCCTGCAGTAGTTACTCCGTCTGCGGCTGTCACGACAATCTTCACGACTCCGGTCGCATAAACCTCGCCATTGACCGATCCAACCGTTATCCCATCAGCGCCCGGCTCGATGGAAATGTTTGAAACAACCGGAGCGGTACGGTCTAAAATGAAATTAAACGTTTTGCTGATCGTCACGCCGTAAAGGTTCCGGCAGCTGATAACAAGTTCATTTTGTCCTTCCTGAAGCAGTTCGTTTCCGAGCTCATCTTTCGGATTCCGGATTACCAGCTGTTTGCCGGACTCATATACCGTCGCGGAATCAATGACCTGCCCTTCATCGCCGTCATATACGGTATTGCCGTTTACGGTGGCCGTCAGTGCGGTAATCCCGCCGTCCAGAGGGTCCGTAAATGTCAATGTAAACTTCGGCGGATCCTTAAATACACTTCCGGGTGCACCCTGCAGCGGACTTACACTGGATCCTTCAACTGTTTCCGTAATCACCGGACCAAGGCTACCCACCGCTACACAGTCCTTACTCAATCCCATTGCCGTAAGGGTTAAAAGAACGGTTCCGTTTCCGGCCTTATCGTAGATGATGATTCCCAGTTCTTTGAAGCGAGTGAAAACTTCCGCCGTTAACGGAATAACAACTGCTCCGTTGCTCTGCGGAATTCCCGCCTCGTAAAAAGTATATTCCGAAGAATCGGGATTTTTAATGAAGATTTCCGCATGATTCACACCTGAACCGCCGTTATCCATTGTATCAAACTTCAGATATACCGTGCTTTCGGAATAATATCCATCCGTCTTTACCAGGATACCCGTGTTATCCGTACACTCCTCATTCGAGTAAAGCCCCGTATTCGCATACGTCGGGGCATAATTATCATTTTTGTATGTCACCTGGCGGGGTTCGGATACATTCCCGCTGTTATCGGTTACATAATAGGTATAAACCTTCTCCGGTTCAACGTCATGCGTATAAACATAGTTGATGCCGGAAATTTCAATCGGCTCAATTTTGGCCTGAACATCCGCAAAGGAGCCAAGCGCCTCCGCACAGACATACAGGTATTTCAGTCCACTGACCTGCTCATACTGCCCGGGCACACCTTCCGTAAGCTGAATTCTGGCCTGCGTAACACCGGCTCTTCCGATGCCGTTCTCCAGATAATAATCAAACCGGCTGTCGTCCTGCGGAACAGAGATGACCGGCACGGTCGTATCGGGGCGGACTCTCGGAATCACGATGGTCCCGAAATCATGGCCCTCCGCCGGGAATTTCGAAACCGTCGAGGAATAATAGCCGTCCTTCGATACGGTCAGGCTGATCGTTTCTCCGGGTAGATCGGCAAATGCAATCCGGAACCGTCCGTCCGGTCCCGTGGTAACGGTCTTCGGCTGGGCAAGCGTAAGGCTTCCTACGGAAGAAAGGGTAACCGTTGCCTGATCGACTGCGTTCCCCTCATCGCCCTGAACCAGTCCGGTGTACTCGATGTTCGGAATCCGGTCGCAAAGGATATTTCCTTCCGTGCCGTTACTGATTGAAAGCGTAACACCGTCTGCGGGAGCCCGGAAATAGGCATCCTGCGCCGGAACATAAAACCATCCGGCTCCTCCCGGAAGCGACATTTTAAGCGCATAGGACGCTCCGTCCGTGAAGTTCGTTACTTCCATCCGTCCGTTGATCACCTGACCGGTAATCTTTTCCTCCGGATTATTGACATTCGTCAACTCATACGATCCGATGCTTGAGAGTGCATAGACACCCTGCGCGGGGTCCTGGGAAACAAGCTGGTAGCTCGCGCTCACAAGCGGCGCATCGCCTTCCGCCCTGGTCTTAAACGACCCGACCGGAACCAGGTTAAACACAAGCAGAGCGGACATAACTGCTGCTACGATTTTCATAATAGGTTTTTCAAACCGAAGTTTCATACGCCGCCCTCCTTATACATATTCGTCTGTGTGAACCTCCGTCACACTTCTTACAATTACAAAACGCGCCACTTCTTTCAGGTCTTCGGTACGAGGTACCTCTTCCGGACGTTCCGGAATAATGGTTTCCCCGGTTTCGTTCAGAACCTGGGTGATTCCGGTCTGCACCGGTTCGTTCAAAACGCCCGTAACGCCGGGTTTAAGCTCCGAGTAATTCGGGTTGTCCGGTCCGAACGCTTCGGTCGGAGACGAACCCTCCAGATCTTCCGAGCGGATATCCAGTCTCTTGGATTCATGGGCCAGTGCCATCGCCTTGAAATCCGATGCACGGTCCGTATTTTCGATATTCCCTTTCGCCTCCTGGCGGTCTCCGCGGAGTTCCGCAACTTCCTTCGCCGCACGGTGGCCGCTCAGGTCGCTGATGACCGTCGGAATCTTATACCAGATAAAATACCATATGGCAAATCCGAAGCAGATTGCCGCCAGGGAGAAGCCGATTATGGATACTGCAAGCCAAGCTGTTGTACTCATTCCGCGTCCTCCCCTCTGTCATAGTCGCGGTTGAGCGTGGCGATTGCCTTGTCAACCTTTGCCATTGCCGCTTCCTTCATCTCGCTGGCACTTTGTGAAATCGATTCGTAGCGGTCCAGTCCGGTGGTTACGCTGTCGATCAGGTTCTTAAGGCCTTCATAGGAAACGCCGTCCTTGCGGAAGCCTTTCGCCCGGCCGATCACGGCATCCAACACCTGACTGTAAATTTCCATAACCACGATCTCAGGGTCATCTTCCTGAATTCCGCGGACAATATCTCTGAGCGCCTCCCAGTATTCACGATAAACGCCGTTGTCCTCTCCTTCACGGACTTTCATGTCGATGGTCGTCGTGAACTGGCTGATTACCTTGTAAACCTTCGCCCGTCTCGTATTCTCGTCATCGGGATCGCCGAGCTTCTCGGCTTCGCTGAACCACTCCATTGCGACATATCGTCTGGTCAGCGTATTGTCGTCTCCGTTTTCGGAGCCGTAAGTCCAGTAATGCCAGTACAGCTTTCCGATCTGGAAGGCAAGCTTTGCATAATCGGGATCCTTGCGGAGCGCGTCACGGTTCGGCGCAACAAGGCTTGTGAGGAGTTCCTGCTCCTCAACCGTAAACTGCTCGTCTTTCTTCAACGTTTCCACAATCTGCAGATACGGGCGCACGTCGCCCGGCTTGATGGCGATCGCACGCTGGTAATAAGCAAGCCGCTCCGAATCGTCGGAAGACATCTCGGCACGGTCCATATTATACTGGAAGTCGGAATTGATCCGGTTGGAGCGCTTCGCAAGACCGAAGCAGCCGACGCCGACGAAAAGCAGTCCGGCCAGAACAAGCGCGCCGAATTTGGCCACTTTCATGACCTGCTTGGAACGGTACTGCGCCGTATATTCTTCGTAATGCTGAAGTGCATAGCTGAGCTCCGCACAGGACTGGAAACGCTCGCTCGGATTCGGTCTGGTACACTTTAAGATGATGGCTTCCAGACCGCTTGAGAGCTTCGGGTTCCAGTGACGGATCGGGTAAATCTCATAGGGCGGTTCGCTCGGGTTCATGCCGGTTACAAGGTAATACAGTGTTACGCCGAGACAGTATACGTCGGTACGCGCATCGGTCTGGCCTTTGCCGCCGAACTGCTCCGGCGCCGCGTATCCTTTCGTTCCGAGGCATTTGGTGTCCTCGGTATTATGCTCTTTATACTCACGGGCAATACCGAAGTCGATGATCTTAACGTTGCCCTCCGGCTTCAGCATGACGTTGGCCGGCTTCATATCACGGTAAATGATCGGCGGCTTTCTCGTATGAAGGTACTCAAGCGCGCTGCAGATCTGGATCGCCCAGCGGATAACCTTCTCCTGGGGCTGCGCGCCTTCACGGAGCACGATCGCATTAAGCGTCTCGCCGTCGATGAAGTCCTCGATGATGAAAATCTTATCGGGCTCGTCAATGATATCCACAATCCGGACAATCGCATTATGGTCAAGTTCCTTGATCAGGTTTGCCTCGGCGATCGCACTCTGGATGATCACCTCGTTGTTCTGGTCTCTGACCGTCTTGTCGATTTCCTTGACCGCCCACGGCTTATGGATATTCGTATCCATGGCAAGGTACACCTTGGACATGCCGCCCTTGCCGACGAGCTTCAGAATCTCGTATTTATTGTTAATAATCTGTCCAACTTCAGCCACGTTTGTTTACCTCTATACTCCAATCAGTACTGCGGAAATATTATCGGTCTCTTTTCTCTGCTTGTTCAGTTCGACAAGCGCCTGCAGGTTCAGTTTCATTTCCTCTTCCGTCGGATTGGCCGCCGGACAGAGGGATGCGATAAATTCTTCTTTTGTGATCAGGTGGCGGAATCCGTCACAGCAGAGCAGATAATTCTCTCCTTCGTGAACCGTTCCGCGGACAAATTCCGGCGTTACCGTCGCCGATGCGCCGATACACTGTAAAAGGATGCTTCTTCGCGGATCGACCGCCGCCTCCTCGGGAGTCAGCCGCCCGGCTTCCACTTCTCTTGCCACCAGCGTCTGGTCATTGGTCAGCTGCAGGATCTTGTCGTTCGTTATGCGGTACGCACGGGAGTCGCCCACATGCCCGATCAGATAACTGCCGTCTTCGAGAACAAGGATTCCGGTAAATGTGGAACCCATATTGATGTTATGCTGCAGTCCGAACTGCCCGATGCGGTAGTTCTCACTGACCATCAGATGCGTCCAGGAGGTCTGCACCGCATCCAGAATCTTCTCCTGCATCAGGATGTGCGGCAGGTCCCTTTCGAACCAGGCGCTCCAGACACGGATCAGCGTTGCACTGGCAACCTCTCCCTTTGCAAGTCCGCCCATGCCGTCGCAAAGAAGCGCGAAGAAAACAGTCCCTTTGTCTGTTTCCGCTTCCCGAATGCAAAAACTGTCCTGATTGGTACTTTTCCGAAGGCCGACATCCGTGTGGCACGCGAACCTGTACTGCATATAAATCCTCCTGATTTATTTTCGGAGACGCCGAAAAAAGGATAGACTCCCCCTATTGTTTACTATATATGGTTAATGATATCATTTTCCCCATGCGCGCGCAATATGTTTGTGCAAAATAACCCATATTTTTTGCGGTGGTGTAAATTTGTCTTCCGCCAAATGTAAATATCATTTAACATAGATTTAACTTGCTTCTTCTCCTTTGTCACAATATAATAGATACAAAAGTCGGGCAGTTCCCGATCGTGTGGGATAAAATATCACAAAAGTCCCCCGCCGCCACACCGGCGTGGGCAGGAAACGGAGGTTTTTATGTCTCTTCTTCATTTTCTTGAGGCATCGGTTTTCGACAGCATCAGTCCCTGGATCATCGTCGGAATCATCGCTGCAGTATTGCTTGTCCTGCTCTTTGTCGCAGGTTATGTAAAAGCTCCGCCGGACATGGCTTACATCATTTCCGGTATGAAGCATAAGTCCAAAGTGGTTATCGGCCGGGCATCGTTCCGCTTCCCGTTCTTCGAACGTCTGGATAAGCTGAATCTTCGCCTGATTCCCATCGACGTTAAGACCAGCAATGCGGTACCTACCGCCGATTACATCAATATCAATGTTGATGCAACTGTTAACGTAAAGATCAGTAACGAGCCGGACCGTCTCCGTCTTGCTGCCGAGAACTTCTTAAATAAACCCACCGATTATGTTGCAAGCGTAGCGCGTGAGGTTCTGGAAGGTAACGTCCGTGAGATCGTCGGTAAGATGAAACTCGAGGAAATGGTTTCCGACCGTCAGAAATTCGCGAATCTCGTTAAGGAGAACGCCGAGCCCGACCTTGCTGCAATGGGTCTTGACATCATCTCCTTCAACGTGCAGAACTTTGTGGACGGCAATGAAGTTATTGAGAACCTCGGTATTGATAACATCGTAAAGATTAAGAAGGCCGCTGCCATCGCCCGTGCGGAATCCGAAAGAGATATCAAGGTTGCACAGGCAAGCGCCGACAAGGAAAGTAACGATGCAGCCGTTCTGGCGCAGACCGAAATCGCCAAGAAGCAGAACGAGCTGGCAATTAAGAAGTCCGAACTCCAGCTGGATGCGGATACCAAGAAGGCTATGGCCGACGCGGCTTACGAAATCCAGAAAGAGGAACAGCGTAAGACAATCGAGATCACGACGGCCAATGCTAACATCGCCCGTCAGGAACGTGAGATTGAACTGCAGGAGAAGGCCGTAGCCGTTAAGGAACGTGCCCTCGAAGCAGAAATCAAGAAACAGGCGGAAGCCGACAAATATGCTGCACAGCAGAAGGCTGACGCAATCCTTTATCAGCGCCAGAAAGACGCCGAGGCGAAGCAGTTCGAGGCACAGCGTGAGGCAGAGGCCCGCAAGGCGCAGGCAGAAGCCGACCGTTTCGCCAAGGAGCAGGAGGCCGAAGGTATCCGTGCCGTAGGTGAAGCAGAAGCTAAGGCAATTGAAGCCAAAGGTCTTGCAGAAGCCCAGGCCATGGAGAAGAAGGCCGAAGCTTACGCGAAGTATAATAAGGCTGCCGTAGCCGAGATGATGATCCGGGTTCTTCCCGAGATCGCCGCTCAGGTTGCCGCTCCTTTACAGCAGATTGATAAGATTACGATCATCGGCGGCGGAGAAGGCGGTGCAAACGGTGTTGATCAGGTTGCCGGCAACGTGCCCGTTGTCATGGCGAAGGTTTTCGAGTCCATGAAGCAGGCCACCGGTATCGATCTTGCCAACATCATCAACGCAGAGTCCTACGATGCCAAGGTTAACCGCAACATCAACGTGACCGGCCTTGAAAATGCACAGACAATTGTTGCCGACCAGAAGACCGTACAGGATGTGGCCGATACGGTATCCGAGTGAGCGAAACAATTCTGAAAACACGCGTCCTTAAGACGTAATCCGGCGGCAGACCCACACGGGCCTGCCGCTTTTTTGTTTCCGCCTGCATGCGCGGATTCACGACTTCGATAAGAAAGCATTGAAAAACCGCCTGCGGTGTGGTATTTTATGTAATCAGGGAAATCCGAATATTTTGAAAGCAATCGCTCGCGAAAGCGATGCGGCTGAAGGAGGTATTATATGTCTAAAATTGAGACACAGGCCATCCACGAAGGATGGAAACCCGGTCAGGGCGAACCGAGACAGGTTCCGATCTACCAGAGCACCACATTTAAATACGATACCAGCGATGCCATGGGCAAGCTTTTCGACCTCGAGGCAAGCGGTTATTTCTATACCCGTCTGCAGAATCCGACCAACGATTATGCCGCTGCAAAGCTGACTGCTATGGAAGGCGGATTTGCCGGAATGCTTACCTCCTCCGGACAGGCTGCCAACTTCTTTGCAGTATTCAATATTTGCGAGTGCGGCGACAGCTTCCTTGCAAGCGAAACCATTTACGGCGGTACCTACAACCTCTTCGGAACCACGATGAAGAAGATGGGTATCGAGTGTATCTTCTATAACCAGTCCATGACCGACGAGGAGATTGAGGCCCTCATCAAGCCCAACACCAAGTGCTTCTTCGGTGAGACGATCACGAACCCGACCGTTCAGGTTTACGATATCGAGCGTTTCGCTAAGCTTGCTCACAAGCACGGCATGCCGCTTATCATCGACAACACGTTTGCGACTCCGGTTAACTGCCGCCCGATTGAGTGGGGCTGCGACATCGTTACCC
>CAMIWE010000018.1 GCA_946402335.1 uncultured Lachnoclostridium sp. | reverse complement strand
TCAACCGAACTGAGGGCCACTTCGCGTCCTTCCGTCGCCCGTCTTGTGGGCTCCGTGAAGCTGTCTTTGATGGTATCCATCATACCGATACAGGCGACCAGCAGTCCCGCGCTGATCGCTACGGAGAGAATCACTAAAAGGAGCCTCCCCTTTTTCTCCAACATGTTCTTTCGGATGTACCGAAACAAAATATTCACTGTCACAACCTCCTTAACCGTTTGCTTTTTGCAACTTGTTTTCGTTTACGGGCTTCAGTATATCCGACCATTTTTAAAATAGATTTGAGCGAAGATTAAAGTTTCATTAATTTTTTCAAAAGAAAGATGAATGCGGCGGAAAATGGATGAAATAGATTAAAAATCGAACCGAATCGGAAAGATATACCCTTGCGGGTGGTTGCGTTTTCCGTTAAAATATACGGAAAGGGACGGCGGTCCCGGGGATAGAAACGAAATGCCCGTTCGGACGGGAGAAAGGACGGTCCGGCTTATGCCGGCAGTATTATAAGAATATGGAAAACATCAATTCGCGTTTTCAGATGAAGGATACGTTTTTCTCCGAGCTGGAGGAGAAAATCCGTAAGGTTGTGCTTCCCTATCAGGAAGCCGTATTGCGGGATGAGGTAGAGGGCGTTGCGAAAAGCCATGCCATCGACAACTTCCGCGCGGCGGCGGAAATGCTCCGTGAGGGAAGCTGCAAGGAGGAGTTCTACGGAATGGTATTTCAGGACAGCGATGTAGCCAAATGGCTCGAGGCTGCCGCATACTCCCTGCAGCTTTGTCCGGATGCGGAACTGGAGGCGCACTGTGACGAGATCATTGACATCGTGGCAGCCGCGCAGCATGAGGACGGCTATCTGAATACTTATTTTACGGTAAAGGAACCCGGAAGGCGCTGGACCGACCTCAGTGAGTGCCATGAGCTCTATTGCGCGGGACATATGATGGAAGCGGCCGTTGCGTACGCGGATGCGACCGGAAAGACGAAACTGCTTGACGTGATGTGTAAATTTGCCGATCACATTTACGATCATTTCATTATAAAAGGAAATCCGGGCTTCCCGGGACATGAGGAAGTGGAACTCGCGCTCCTTCGGATGTACCGTAAGACCGGAGAAGAGAAGTATAAGGAACTCGCGGCGCATTTCATCAATGCCCGCGGCGATGGCGGCGCGTTCTTTAAAAAGGAAAGCGCGGAGCGCGGCTGGTTTTTGTGGGGCAAGGATCCGGCAGCTCCCGAGTATAACCAGACACACCTTCCGGTAAGAGAGCAGAAGGATGCGGTGGGACATGCGGTCCGTGCCGTATATCTCTATACCGGTATGGCGGATCTTGCTTTAGAAACCGGTGACGAGGAACTGAAGCAGGCATGTCGGAATTTGTACCAGAGCATTACAAGAAAGCGGATGTATCTGACCGGCGGAATCGGTTCCGCATACGAAGGCGAAGCGTTCACGACCGATTACCATCTGCCGAACGATACGGCTTACGCGGAGACCTGCGCGGCGGTCGGACTTTGTTTCTTCCTAAGACATATGCTCCGCATGGAGAAGAAGGGCGAGTATGCGGATGTTATGGAACGTGCGCTTTATAACGGCGTGCTCGGCGGCATGCAGCTTGACGGAAAACGTTTCTTCTATGTAAATCCTCTGGAGGCGGTTCCCGGAACAAGCGGAGTTGCCGCATCAATGCGCCACGCACTTCCGGAACGTCCGGGCTGGTTCGCGTGTGCATGCTGCCCGCCCAATGTCGCCAGACTTCTCGGGTCGGTAGCGGAATACGCTTACAGCGTTGAGGACGGAGCGCTCTACCAGCATCTGTTCCTCGGCGGTACGATTGACATGGAAAAGGAATTCGGAGGCAAGGTAACCGTAGAGTGCGATTATCCGAGAAGCGGGCATATCCTGTACACATTTGCCCCGGACGGAGCGGAACCGATGGATGTAAAGCTTGCGGTCCGTATCCCCGGCTACGCGAAGAAGGTACAGATCCTTCGGAACGGTTCGGTATTCGTTCCGGATATCGAAGACGGTTACGCCTATATTCAGGGATTGTTCCGTGCGGGCGACAGCCTGATTGTGAATGTCGATATGAGTGCCCGCAGGGTTTATCCGAACCGGCATATTGCGGCCGATACCGCAAAGATTGCGTTCCTTCGCGGACCGCTTGTATATTGCGCGGAAGGAACGGACAACGACGGCGACGTACTCGGTCTGCGTGTTTCAAGAACCGCGCCGATCCGCGAGCTTCCCGGTGAAGCGCCCGACGGCATGCCGATGCTGACGGTAGCCGGCAGCCGTATTGAGACAAGCGACGAGCTGTACTCATTTGACGCGCCCGAAAAGGAACCCGTAGTCATCAAACTGATCCCGTATTACACCTGGGGCAACCGGGGGCTTAACGAGATGCGCGTCTGGATTCCGAAGGAATAAAAAGGCTTTTCCGAAAAAGTCAAAATTCGCGAAATTTCCTCTTGCAATTCTATATATCCTTGTGATATATTAAATCAGGTCTTGCGAAGACCGATGCATTTCGGAGGAAATTAACATGACACACATGGCTTTCGGAAAACTGCATACGGACATGAATACTACTGAACAGAACATTGTTTTCTATTTGGCGGAATAGTTTTTCTATTCCGTCATTTTCTATATTTGGCCCAATATCACACACACATTTGAGGAGGAAGAAGAAATGCCCAAGAGAGAAGACATCCACAAAGTACTGATTATCGGCTCGGGCCCGATCATCATCGGTCAGGCGTGCGAATTTGACTATTCCGGTACGCAGGCCTGCAAAGCGCTCAAGAAGCTCGGATACGAGATTGTTCTCGTAAACTCCAATCCGGCGACCATCATGACCGACCCCGAGACTGCCGATGTAACGTATATCGAGCCGTTAAATGTAGAGCGTCTCGAGCAGATTATCGCAAAAGAGCGTCCCGACGCGCTGCTCCCGAACCTCGGCGGACAGTCCGGACTGAACCTCTGCAGCGAGCTTTACAATGCCGGTGTTCTGGACAAATACAACGTGAAGGTTATCGGCGTACAGGTTGACGCCATCGAGCGCGGCGAGGACCGTATCGAGTTCAAAAACACGATGAACGAGCTCGGCATCGAGATGGCAAGAAGTGAGGTCGCCTACAGTGTAGACGAGGCTCTCATGATTGCCGACAAGCTCGGTTATCCCGTCGTTCTTCGCCCGGCTTATACGATGGGCGGCGCCGGCGGCGGACTGGTATATAACAAAGAAGAATTGAAGACGGTTTGCGCGAGAGGTCTTCAGGCAAGCCTTGTCGGACAGGTTCTCGTTGAGGAATCCATCCTCGGCTGGGAAGAGCTTGAGCTCGAAGTAGTCCGTGACTGCGAAGGAAACATGATTACCGTATGTTTCATCGAGAACATCGATCCGATGGGCGTACATACCGGCGATTCCTTCTGCGCGGCTCCGATGCTTACCATTTCCAAGGAAGTGCAGAAGCGTTTGCAGGAACAGGCTTATAAGATCGTTGACAGAGTACAGGTTATCGGCGGAACAAACGTACAGTTCGCGCATGATCCGGTAAGCGACCGTATCATCGTTATCGAGATTAACCCGAGAACGTCCCGCTCTTCGGCGCTTGCATCAAAGGCAACCGGTTTCCCGATCGCTTTGGTATCCGCGATGCTCGCAACCGGCCTTACTTTGAAGGATATCCCTTGCGGAAAGCACGGCACACTCGACCAGTACGTACCGGGTGGAGATTATGTCGTAATCAAATTTGCCCGCTGGGCATTTGAAAAGTTCAAGGGCGTTGAGGATAAGCTCGGAACCCAGATGCGCGCCGTAGGCGAAGTAATGAGCATCGGTAAGACCTACAAGGAAGCGTTCCAGAAGGCAATCCGCAGCCTTGAGACCGGCCGTTACGGTCTTGGCTTTGTAAAGAATTTCCATGACCTGACGAAGGAAGAGCTTCTGCAGAAGCTTGCAACGCCTTCGAGCGAGCGTCACTTCCAGATGTACGAAGCCATCCGCAAGGGTGCAACCGTAGACGAAGTACATAACGCAACACACGTTAAGAAGTGGTTCATCGAGCAGATGAAGGAACTGGTGGAAGAGGAAGAGGCACTTCTTGCGAAGAAGGGTGCGGTTCCCGCTGACGCAGAACTGATTCAGGCCAAGAAAGACGGTTTCTCCGACCGCTACCTCGCAAAACTTGTCGGTGTATCCGAGGACGATGTCCGCAACCGCCGTCTTGCAATCGGTCTTACCGAGGCATGGGAAGGCGTACACGTAAGCGGTACGCAGGACAGCGCTTACTATTTCTCAAGCTACAACATTCCGGTTGATAAGAGCCCTTCCTCCGATAACCGGAAGATCATGATCCTTGGCGGCGGTCCGAACCGTATCGGCCAGGGTATTGAGTTTGACTACTGCTGCGTACATGCCGCAAAGGCTCTTAAGAAACTCGGCTTTGAGACGATCATCGTTAACTGTAACCCCGAGACCGTTTCGACCGACTATGATACTTCCGATAAGCTCTACTTCGAGCCGCTTACCCTTGAGGATGTTCTTTCCATCTACAACAAGGAAAAGCCTCTCGGCGTAATCGCCCAGTTCGGCGGCCAGACGCCTCTGAACCTTGCTGCAGACCTTAAGAAGAACGGCGTAAAGATTCTCGGAACCTCCCCCGAAGTTATCGCTCTTGCAGAAGACCGTGACCTTTTCCGTGAAATGATGAAGAAACTTGACATTCCGATGCCGGAATCCGGAATGGCCGTAACCGTCGATGACGCGATCGCAATCGCAGCGAAGATCGGTTACCCCGTAATGGTTCGTCCTTCCTTCGTACTCGGCGGACGCGGCATGGAAGTCGTATATGACGACGAGCAGATGACCGAATACATGAAGGCGGCAATCGGCGTAACACCCGACCGTCCGATCCTGATCGACCGTTTCCTGAATCATGCAACCGAGTGCGAGGCAGACGCAATCGCCGACGGCGCACACGCATTTGTCCCTGCCGTAATGGAGCACATCGAGCTTGCCGGAATCCACTCCGGAGACTCCGCATGCATCCTTCCTTCGGTACACATCTCCGAGGAAAATCTGAAAACGATCAAGGAATATACGAGAAAGATTGCAGAGGAAATGCATGTCAAAGGACTTATGAACATGCAGTACGCCATCGAGAACGGCAAGGTATTCGTAATCGAGGCGAACCCGAGAGCAAGCCGTACCGTGCCGCTTGTATCAAAGGTATGTAATATCCGTATGGTACCGATCGCAACCGATATTATCACTTCCGAACTGACCGGACGCAAGTCCCCGGTTCCGGAGCTTCACGAAATGACGATTCCGAACTACGGCGTAAAGGAAGCAGCATTCCCGTTCAATATGTTCCCGGAGGTTGACCCGATCCTCGGACCGGAGATGCGTTCCACCGGTGAGGTACTTGGCCTGTCACCTTCCTACGGCGAAGCATTCTTCAAGGCGCAGGAAGCTATCCAGAGCAAACTTCCGCTTTCCGGAAGCGTACTGATCTCGGTTAAGGACAAGGATAAGGAAGAGGCACTCCGCGTTGCGAAGTCTCTTGCCGGCGACGGCTTCAAACTGTACGCAACGGGCGGAACCTATGACCGTCTGAAGGCAGAGGGCATCGAGTGCGAGAAGGTGCTGAAGCTGTATGAGGGCCGTCCGAACTGCTATGACCTGATTACGAACGGACAGATCCAGCTGATCATCAACTCCCCGATCGGAAAGAACAGCCTGCATGACGACAGCTACCTTCGTAAGGCAGCCATCAAGGCAAAGGTACCTTATGTAACGACGATGGCAGCAGCACTTGCAACCGCCGACGGAATTCATTACATCAAGACGCATCACGAGCACAACGTGAAGTCACTTCAGGAAATCCACAGCGAGATTCACTAATCGGGATATGCTTGATGCGATAATCGTGCCCCGGATGTTTTCGGATATACCGAAAAGTGTTGATTTCTGCCCGGTGCATGCAAACAAAATATGAGATCTGAATTACACAGAGGATTACCCCAAATGGCAATCCTCTGTTTCTTTTAGGCGGGGAGCGATTTTCGCTCATTTTGTACCTGCCGTCCATCGGTCCTTCCTACTGTTTTCCCGTATTTTTTGATTTCATGGGAAGCGGGTGCTGTCAGTTTCATACGTAATTATCTTGTTCAGATATTTCGTATGAGTCATTTTCCAATTACTGCATACGAAACGCTTGTTCAGATTCTTTTCGTATGCAATCGACGCATTTTCATTCCTACCTGAATTCAAAACCAAGCATTTTTGTGGGAATCCCCGTAAATAAAGCTAAAAAAATGAGCACAAATCTCACAGATTTTCCTCCGGCCAGATTCCTCGGAGAACCTGCCCTTTTTCTATTGACGGAAGGGGCGGATTTCAGTATGATGTTAGAAGAAGTGAATGGGAGGAAGCATATGAGAAAAAGTATGTTTTTGACAGGGCTTCTTTTTGTGTTTATCCTTCTTGCCTGCGGCTGTACGACCGAGAAGACGCCGTCAAGAGAAGCCCCGCTTACACCGATTCCGACGAAAGGACAGAATGAAGTGGACCCGACCAGAGAGCCTTATGTTCCGAACCTTGAGCCGACGGAACTGGATATGGTACAGAGCAATGTAAAAACAATCGGCAGAACCTTTTACGACGGGCAGGTGCGGTGGTGTACCTACTCCGGAAGCGGCATTGAATTTTTCTTCGCGGGACGCGAATGCACGATTCATCTTGTTTCGGATGACCAATACGACGATCCGGTACATGCGGCGCGGGTTGCCGTTTATGTGGATGGGGAGCGGACGCAGGATTTCCTGATGGACGAACCCGAAAAGGACGTTACGATCATCCGGCGTGAGGACGATACCATCGCCTATATCCGCGTGATCAAAATATCCGAGGTTTCCGATTCCGTTCTGGGAATCGGAAAAGCAACGGTTGTCGGCATGGTTTCCCCGCTGACCGATCTTCCTTTGAAGATTGAATTTATCGGCGATTCCATCACCTGCGGATACGGCGTGGACGGCCGGTTCGAAGTCGATACCTATAAAACCGCCAACGAGGACTGCACCAAGGCCTATGCTTATCTGGCAGCGGAGCGGCTGAATGCGGATTACAGTCTTGTGAGCATGAGCGGGTACGGAATCGTTTCCGGATACACCGCTACGGGAGAGAAGCTCGGCGACAAGATCATTCCGCCGTATTATGAGACACTCGGCAATTCGTATGCAACGTTCGGTGACGGTTTCCGCTGCGACAGGCTGCCATGGGATTTTACGCAGTTTACACCGGATATCGTTGTGATCAATCTCGGGACCAATGATTCCAGTTATTGCAAAGACGAAGCCAAATGCCGTGAATACATTGACGGCTACAAGGATTTCCTTGTTACCGTACGTAAACGGAACCCGGAAGCGAAGATCATCTGTACCCTCGGCATCATGGGTACCGAGCTTTGCGAGAGCATGGAAACGGCCGTCGCGGAGTTTAAAATGGAAACCGGCGACGAGAGCATCTGGACCATGCGGTTTGAAGAGCAGAATCAGGAAAGAGACGGCGTAGTCGTGGACTGGCACCCGAGTGCAGCAACGCATTTGCGGGCGGCCGTAAAGCTTTCCAGATTTATCACGGATCTTCTGAATCAGGAAGCAGTTGACCGTGAGAATACGACAGAATAACGACTCTACTATTGTAGAATACAATATCGTTTGTCAAAATATTACCAGAGAGGGAGCCTTTTATCATGGAATTACAGAAGATTTTGAACGCCGTAGACCACACGCTTTTGAAGCAGACAGCAACCTGGGAAGAGATTCGCAGACTTTGCGATGACGGAATCCGTTTCCATACCGCTTCGGTATGCATTCCTCCGTCCTTTGTGAAGCAGGCTGCGGAATATGTGAAAGGCGCAATCCCGGTATGTACCGTGATCGGTTTCCCGAACGGGTACGCTACGACGGCGGTAAAGTGTTTTGAGACCGGACAGGCCGTTGCGGACGGCGCTTCGGAAATCGATATGGTAATCAACCTCGGCATGGTGAAGGAAGGACGCTTTGACGACGTTCTTGCCGAGATCAATGCGGTTAAGGAAGCCTGCGACGGCAGACTTCTGAAAGTCATTATCGAAACCTGCATGCTTTGTGATCAGGAGAAGATCCGCATGTGTGAGATTGTTTCGGAATCGAATGCAGATTTTATCAAGACGTCCACAGGATTCGGCGGTGCCGGCGCAACCGCCAGAGACATTGAACTGATGGTAGCCAACACGAAAGGAAAGCGTGTAAAGGCCGCCGGCGGGATCAAGACGCTTGAGGATGCGGAAGAGTTTCTGGAACTCGGTGCCTCGCGTCTCGGTACAAGCCGTGTAGTCAGTGAAGTAAAGGCTATGGTACAGCGGGTGAATCACTGGGATCTGAGCTTCTTCTCATAACGCGAGCAAACCGGCAACATTGCAGACAATGATAATACAGGCGTGACCGGCAAACAAGTCCGGCAGAGAAAATACAGGTGCGACCGGCCCCGGCCGGAACCACGGAAAAGGAGAGATACGATGAGCGAAAAGAATTATCCGACCCCTCATATCAACGCAACCCCGGAGGATTTTGCCAAGACGGTTCTGATGCCGGGCGATCCGCTTCGGGCGAAGTTTATCGCGGAAACATTTCTTAAGGACGCGAAGCTTGTGAACAACGTGCGCGGCGTACAGGGATATACCGGCACCTACAAGGGCAAGCGGGTAAGCGTTATGGCCAGCGGCATGGGAATGCCGTCCATCGGCATCTACAGCTATGAACTGTATAACTTCTTCGGCGTGGAGAACATCATCCGTGTCGGTTCCGCGGGCGCCTACAATGAAAATGTGAAGGTGCGCGACGTCGTGATCGCGCAGGGAGCCTGCTACGATTCCAACTACGTTTCGCAGTTCCATTTGCCGGGGACACTGTCCGCAATTGCCGATTACAAACTGCTTCGCACCTGTGTGGAGCAGGCGGAGAAGAACGGGCTTCGCTACCATGTCGGTAACATCCATTCAAGCGATGTTTTCTACGGAGACCTTGCCGATGCTCCGGAGATGTTAAAGCCGATTCACGCATGGGGCAAGATGGGAGTACTGGCGGTGGAAATGGAAGCCGCGGCGCTTTACATGAACGCGGCAAGAGCAGGCAAACGGGCGCTTGCCATCTGCACCATATCCGACAGTCTCGTTACCGGCGAAGCGACTACCGCCGAGGAGCGGCAGACCTCCTTTACCGAGATGATTACACTGGCTCTCGACACTGCTGTGGCGATGGATTGATCAACGACCCTCTTTTACGGATTCGTGAAAGAGGGCGTTTCTGTTTCCAAAGGGATGAAGGATGGGATTTTGTGCAAAGAATCCGCGTCTTACGAGGGATTCTTCATTGACTTTTCGGGACTGAAATACTATACTTAAATAGATTTTTTATGCGCACGCGCGATCGCGCGTGGGAGAAGAAAGAAGACCAAAGTAACGTTTATACAGACATTTGGCTTCTAAACGCGGCAATGTGACCGGCCGGGCCGGGCTGTCGCGGAATAAAGGAGGACTTTTATGGGAAAGATTATTCTGACCGGAGACAGACCGACCGGAAGACTGCACGTGGGACATTATGTCGGCTCGTTAAAACGCCGCGTGGAACTGCAGAATTCCGGTGAATTTGAGAAAATATATATCATGATCGCCGATGCGCAGGCGCTTACCGACAATGCGGATCATCCCGAGAAGGTACGCCAGAACATCATGCAGGTGGCACTCGACTATCTTGCCGCCGGACTGGATCCCGAGAAGGTGAACATCTTCATCCAGTCCCAGGTTCCGGAGCTTACGGAGCTGTCGTTTTACTACATGAATCTCGTTACGGTATCCCGCCTTCAGCGGAATCCTACCGTAAAGAACGAGATTATCATGCGGAATTTCGAGACAAGCATTCCGGTCGGCTTCTTCACCTATCCGATCAGCCAGGCAAGTGATATTACGGCGTTCAAGGCAACGACCGTTCCGGTCGGCGAGGACCAGCTTCCGATGATCGAACAGGCAAGGGAGATTGTGCGGAAATTCAACCAGACATACGGCGAAGTACTCGTTGAGCCCGAGGCCGTAATTCCGGAGAATGAGATCTGCAAGCGTCTTCCGGGAACCGACGGAACCGCGAAGATGAGCAAATCCCTCGGCAACTGCATCTACCTGTCCGACACCGAGGAAGAACTTCGCACGAAGGTTATGAGCATGTATACCGACCCGAACCACATTAAGGTTACGGATCCGGGTTCTCTTGAGGGGAATGCGGTATTCACGTATCTGGATGCATTCTGCAGGCCCGAGCACTTTGCGAAATTCCTTCCCGAATATGAGTCTTTGGATGCATTGAAGGAGCATTATACAAGAGGCGGTCTCGGCGACGTAAAGGTGAAGAAATTCCTCTTTGCCGTTATGAATGACGAGCTTGCCCCGATCCGGGAACGCAGACTTGCATGGGAGAAGCGCATTCCCGAAATTATCGAAATCCTGAAGAAAGGCAGCGCGGAGGCGGAGAAGGTTGCCGCGCAGACCCTTACGGAAGTTAAGAACGCAATGAAGATCAACTACTTCGAGGACGAGGAGTGGATCCGCGAGCAGCTGAACGCAACCTGATAAAACGTCTTTCGGGCGGCAGTCCGGAGGAGGAAGGGGTTTACGGTGGAAGAAAAGCGGAATGCGTATTTTCTGGAGAATGAAAAAAAGGTCAATGTCATACTGAGCCGTTTCGGGATTCTTCTGATCCTGATCGGGCCGGTTGCGGCGTTAGCAACCAGATTCGCCCAGTACGAAGCGCTGAGCTACATGGATGATATTGTAATCGGAGTGGGGGCAGTCCTTGTTTTCGGACTTGCCCGTTTCCTGTTGCATTTCAACCCGTCCAGCGAGATTGTGAAGTATGTTATTCTGATCGGAATTCATCTTGGTATCTGTTATGCGGGAACAAAGATTGAGATTAACCTGTATATGGCATACGCAATTGTACCGGCGATTTCGTGTCTTTATTTCAGCAAATGGTTCACCATCCGTATCGGAGAGGTTTGCTATTGTATGATGTTGCTTTCCCTTGGACTGCGTGCCACGGTGGAGGCGGACAATATGAATAAGCTGAATGATTCGTCGGAGCAGATTTCCTCTTTCGAATGGTTCGGACTGTACGGTTTTCGGATGACCATCGAATATCTGGTTATGTTCGTCGTATTGCTGTTGCTTGTGTCCAAGATTGAAGACACGATCATTTCAACACTGGCGAAGAACAAGCAGATGAAGCGCATGCAGAAACAGCTGATTGCCGGTTTTGCAAACTTCATGGAATCAAAGGATGAGAATACCGGATTCCATATCCGAAGAACTGCGGATTATGCGAAAATGATCGCAGAAGAGTTAGTCCGGAACGGTTACCACAAGGACGAACTGACGCCGAAGGTGATCGACGACCTGGTTATTGCGGCACCGCTTCACGATGCCGGCAAAGTATACGTTCCCGACTCCATCCTGCAGAAGGAAGGCGAGCTTACGCCGGAGGAATATGAGATTGTGAAATCCCATACCACCGAGGGCGGAAGACTGATCGAGATGAACCTTTCCAACCTGACGGACCGCGAACTTTATACGGCAATCAAGGATGTGGCGCTGTGCCATCATGAGTGGTGGAACGGAAGCGGATATCCCCACGGATACCGCGGTGAGAGCATTCCTTTGCTGGCCCGGATCGTTGCGGCAGCCGATACGCTCGACGCCCTTTTAAGCCAGCGGAGTTATAAACCGAGCATGGATATCAGCCAGGTTATGGAAGTGTTCCGGAAGGAAAAGGGAACGCATTTCGAGCCCTGTATCGCCATTGCCGTTTTGAATCTGGAAGCGGACATCAAGCGTTATGTGGAACGCGAGAGCATCAAACTGATGAACATGTCCGGCGGGGAGACCGAAGAGTTAAGCTGATGAACATTACCGGAGTCATAACCGGAGGAATAAGCTGATGAAGGAGAGTACGACACATGTACCGAGTGGGATTTGACAACAACAAGTATCTTGAGATGCAGTCCGAGCACATCAAAGAAAGGATTGCACAGTTCGGCGGAAAGCTTTACCTTGAATTCGGCGGCAAATTGTTCGACGATTTTCATGCTTCCCGTGTTCTTCCGGGATTTGAACCGGACAGTAAGATCCGCATGTTAAAGCAGCTGAAGGAAGATGCTGAAATTGTCATCGCCATTAACGCAAATGATATCATCAAAAAGAAAGTCCGCGGCGATCTGAGCATTACCTACGATGTGGACGTGCTTCGTCTGATCGATGCTTTCCGCGGTTACGGACTCTATGTCGGCAGCGTCGTATTGACACAGTTTACCGAGCATGATAACGTGCTCAGCTACCAGAAGAAACTGGAAGAACTCGGCCTTAAGGTATACCGCGCCTATAAGATTGAGGGCTATCCTTCGAACATCAGCAAGATTGTAAGTGATGAAGGCTACGGCAAGAACGATTACATTGAAACGAGCCGTTCCCTGATTGTTGTTACCGCACCCGGACCGGGAAGCGGGAAAATGGCCACCTGCCTTTCCCAGCTGTATCATGAGCATAAGCGCGGGGTACGTGCCGGATATGCAAAGTTCGAGACGTTCCCGATCTGGAACCTTCCGTTAAAGCATCCGGTAAACCTTGCCTATGAGGCGGCTACGGCAGACCTGAAGGACGTGAACATGATCGATCCGTTCCATCTCGAGGCATACGGTGTTACGACGGTTAACTATAACCGTGACGTTGAGATTTTCCCCGTTCTGAACGCCATGTTCGAGCGGATCTTCGGCAAGTCTCCGTACAAATCCCCGACCGATATGGGCGTTAACATGGCAGGCAACTGCATCATTGACGACGAGGCAACGCGTATTGCGTCCCGCGAAGAGATTATCCGCCGTTACTATTCGACGCTTTGCGAGTGCCGCAAGAACCGTGCGGACGAAGAGGCGGTTCTTAAGATTGAGCTCCTGATGGAGCAGGCGGGCATCCGCAAGGAAGACCGCAAGGTTGTTCCCGCCGCACTTCAGAAGGCGGAAGAAACCGGCGCTCCGGCTGTTGCGATCGAGCTGAACGACGGCACGATCATTACCGGAAAGACGTCTCCGCTTCTCGGAGCCAGTTCCGCCGCCATACTGAACGCACTCAAGTATATGGCAGGAATAGATGACAATATGAGACTCCTTTCCCCGGAGATTCTCGAGCCGATCCAGGATCTTAAGGTGAACCATCTCGGAAACCGTAACCCGAGACTGCATACTGATGAGACACTGTTAGCACTGTCCATCGTTGCAAGCCGTCTTCCGATTGCCGAGGAGGCAATGAAGCAGCTCGAAAACCTTAAGCACTGTGAAGTGCATTCCAGTGTTATCCTTTCGGGCGTTGACGAAGGCGTATTCCGTAAGCTCGGCATGCATCTGACCTGCGAGCCGGTTTACGAGACCAAGAAACTGTATCACAAATAACGGACGGCGTTTAGCAATGTCTGATGGATATTACTGCAAGGAGGCTTATTTATGAGCGACAGCATCCGCATTCCCGAGGGCTACAAGTCCCCGCTCGGAATGAAAGAGACCCAGATTGCAATCAAAAAAGTCAAAGATTTTTTCCAGAGAGAGCTTGCAACACAGCTGAATCTGTACCGTGTTTCGGCACCTTTGTTCGTGCCGAAGGAATCCGGACTTAACGATAATCTGAACGGTGTGGAGCGTCCGGTTGCATTTGACGTACTGGAAAGCGGAGATATCATGGAGGTTGTTCATTCGCTTGCAAAATGGAAGCGTATGGCACTGGGCCGCTACGGGTTCCATGTAGGAGAGGGACTGTATACCGACATGAACGCCATCCGCCGGGATGAGGACACGGACAATATCCATTCCATTTTCGTGGACCAGTGGGACTGGGAGAAGATCATTGAGAAGAAAGACCGCAACGTCGCTACGCTCAAGTCGGTTGTAAAGGCCGTTTATGAAGCACTCCGCGTAACCGAAAAATATGTTGCGAACCAGTATGAATACGTACACTGCATCCTTCCCGAGGAGATTACGTTTATTACCACGCAGGAGCTTCTCGATCGCTATCCCGACAAGGACGCCAAAGAGCGGGAATATATGGCGGTAAAGGAGTACGGTGCCGTGTTCTTAATGAAGATCGGCGATCTCCTTTCAAACGGAGAGAAGCACGACGGACGTGCTCCCGACTACGATGACTGGGAACTGAACGGTGACATTATCGTATATTATCCGGAGCTGGATATTCCGCTTGAACTTTCGAGCATGGGAATCCGTGTGGATGAGGATTCGCTTCTTTCCCAGCTTAAGAAGGCAGGCTGCGAGGAGCGTGCGGAACTGCCGTTCCAGAAGGCTCTTCTTGAGAAGAAACTGCCGTACACGATCGGCGGCGGTATCGGTCAGTCCAGAATCTGCATGTTTTATCTCCGCAAGGTACATATCGGTGAAGTACAGTCCTCGGTATGGCCGCAGGCAGTAAGGGATTACGCCGAACAGCGCGGAGTACAGTTGTTATGAGTCGTCGGAAAGAATACATGGAGGGCTTTCGGAACGGAATTCCGATAGCCCTCGGTTACTATTTTGTGTCCTTCACATTCGGTATCGTCGGTTCGAAGAACGGTCTTTCCTGGTGGGAAACGGTATTGATCTCCATGACGAACTTAACGAGTGCGGGGCAGTTCGCCGGTGTACTGATCATCGCGGCGCAGGGCTCTTATCTCGAGATGGCAATCTCGCAGTTCGTCATCAACCTGAGGTACTCGCTGATGGGCATATCGCTTTCGCAGAACACTGATGAGAATTTCGGAACCGGAAGCAGGGCCGTGCTCGGGTTCGGTATCACCGACGAAATATTCGGCGTGGCGGCCAACCGGAAGGAACCGGTTTCGAGAATCTTCTTTCTAGGTTTGATGACGCTTCCGTATTTCGGATGGACGCTCGGCACGTTGATGGGAGCCGTGCTCGGCGATATTATGAACGAGGCTTTATCGGATGCGATGGGGCTTGCCATTTACGGGATGTTCATTGCCATCGTCGTCCCGAAGGCGAAGGAGGAGAGGCATACGCTTCTCATCGTGCTGCTTGCCGTGGCAATCAGCTGCCTGTTTTATTTTGTGCCGCTGTTCTCGTCTCTTTCGGGCGGATATGCTGCCGTCATCTGCGCGGTAGCGGCTTCGCTTGCCGGCGCATTCTTCTTCCCGGTGAAGGCCGCGGAGGAACAGGAGGCGGCCGCATGAAACAGGTATTTATCGTCTATCTGTTAATCATGGCACTGGTCACCTATGCTTTGCGTGCCGTGCCGTTTATGGCCTTTCGCAGAAAGGTCCGCAACCGGTTCTTCCGGTCGTTTCTTTATTACATTCCGTATACGGTGCTGGCGGCGATGACATTTCCCGCAGTGCTGTTTGCGACCAAATCCCTGCTTCCGGCAGCGCTCGGAACCGCGACGGCTCTGGTTCTTGCCTACCGCGGCAAAGGAATGGTTCTCGTTTCACTTTCGGCATGCGCCGTGGCGCTTGCGGCCGGTTTCCTCTTTTAGCGAACGCCCGGAAACCGGAATCATGTTGTACCTAAGACAGATTGTCTTATTTTACAGGAGGGTTTATGTTTTGAAAAAGAAAGTATTTTGCATGATGCTCACAATGGTCATGGCATTCCTGCTCACAGCCTGCGGCGGTAAGAATGCGACAACGACTCCGGATGCGGCCCCGACGGCCGAGCCGGGTGTAACGGCGACGCCCGACGCGACGCCGACACCGGACCCGACACCAAGCCCGACGGCGACGCCGGTTCCGGACAACGCGTGGTATGATGAAATGATTGCGCGTTCGCTGCTGTCCACCGGAAACAACTTCCGCTTACGGAAGGTAATTGAGAAGGCAAAGTCCGGAGAGGACGTTTACATCGGATTTATCGGCGGTTCCATCACGGAAGGAGAGGGAACCACCTACCAGAAGTGTTATGCGATGCAGGCGGCACAGAAATTTGCCGATCTGTACGGCACGGGAAGCAATATCCATATGATCAATGCGGGCGTATCCGGAACGCCGTCCACACTCGGCGTCATCCGCTACGAGCGCGATC
Source organism: uncultured Lachnoclostridium sp. (assembly GCA_946402335.1). GTDB lineage: Bacteria > Bacillota > Clostridia > Lachnospirales > Lachnospiraceae > ISDg. Next base: position 21,099 of record CAMIWE010000018.1, on the reverse strand, counting down.
TGATCGAGAAGAACGACGGGCATAAGCCGGACCTTTTGATCATCGAATTTGCAGTAAATGACGGCGATGACCCGACCAACGGCCAGACATACGAAGGCCTGATCCGGCGTGCGCTTTATGAGGACAACGAGCCGGCAGTCATTCTTCTGTTCAGTGTGTTCAAGAGCAAATGGAACCTGCAGGACCGCTGCAAGCCGATCGGTGCGCACTACGAGCTGCCGATGGTCAGCATCAAGGATGCGGTTGTACCCTGTCTCAACAACGGCAAGATCACGAGCGCACAGTTCTTTAACGATGAATACCATCCGAAGTTGTACGGACACACGATCATGGCGGAATGCCTTGAGTATCTGTTCAGGAAAGTGATGGAAGAGGAGCCTTCCGCGGCGGACACCCCGAAGAAGGATCCGCTTAAGAGCTCCGCATTTGATAACGTGCATCTGATCACGGCCAAGAGTTCAAATGTAAAGGTTAACGCAGGAGATTTCAGAGCAACCGACACGGCAGTCGGAACGACGCGTTACGATAACCAGAAGACGTTTGAGCACAACTGGAAGCACGAGGCAGCTGCCGGAACCAGATCACTTACGTTTACGGTCAATGCAAAGAGCATCCTGCTTACCTACAAGAAGAGTAAGAGCAAGACCTACGGCAGTGTGGATGTCTATGTGGACGGGACGAAGGTTACCACGATCAACGGCTATGATGCCGGCGGCTGGAACAATCCGTACACCGCAGTCATCCTGAACACCGACAAGGTTGCAAGCCATAAGGTGGAAGTGAAGATGGCAGCAGGCAGCGAAGATAAGGATTTCACGATTATGGCGTTCGGTTACGGCGACTGATTGCCCGGATTGACGCCCTGAGGCTAACCGGCGGCAGGCAGCCGGATATCCGAAAGGTCCTGAAAAAGACATAAAAAGGGAGTACCCGCGGGTACTCCCTGCTTTGTTTTATAAATCCGTTACAACCGTGGTAACGGAGCCTGCCGGAACGTTCAGAAGACCGTTCGCCGGAACCGGGCCGAGATTCTGATACATCATATCGGCGGTGAAGCCGGTTACGAATACGGACTGCCGTACGAGGCTTCCGCTGCCCTTTAAGGAACTGAGGCCGACCAGCAGATCCGAAGCACTGTTATTGATCAATACGGAGACGATACGCTTTCCGTCCGGGCTTACGAAGCTGCTTTGCCTAAGGCCGGAAACCTGTTCGCCCGAAACGTGAGAGAAGGAACTCTGTACGCGGATGTAGCCGGGCCGGATGTATTCCGAGAAGTGCCGCATCGCGTAATAAGCGCCGGTCAGTTTATAGCCGGTCATGCCTTCTTTATTGGACATATTGCGGGAGAGCGGAATCAGCGTATTCGTCTCAAGGTCGTTCGTTACCTCGCTGTTCCAGACACCTCCCCAGTAGATATAGGCGTTCGCATTTTCCACGGTGAGAACGTTGTTGATCATGTTGACGGTCTGAAGCGTCGTGCCGCGATAGAACTCGGTCTGCCAGAGACGGTAATGGTATGTGTCCGCATAATCCTTGAGCTGTCTGAGATTCGTGTTGAAGGAATCGTAGCTGCAGTTGTCCGGCTTGTCCGTGCTCGTTCCGCCGTCATACAGGTGATGGCCTACGGCATAAATGCTTTCCGGAGCTTCCGCAAGAATGTCACTCAGATAGAGCTTTACCTTCATGGAAGCACAGGTCATTGTCTCGGGCGCGATCATTTTCGGAGTGTCCTCTCCGAAGGTTTCGCTGAGCTTACGGTAACTTGCAAGAAAGGCTTTCGCATAAGAGGCATTATTGCCTTCCTTCGGGTCGAATTCGCATCCGTCATAGGTGACGGCATAATCACACTCGTTCTGAATGCTGACGACGTCCACCGGGATGCCGCGCTCACGGTATGCCTGAACGCTTTCGGCCCACCAGTTTGCAAAGCCCTCATAGTCATACTCCCCGGCCTCGTTTTTGATCAGCGTGCCGTGTCCGTTGACGCTGCCGTTCGTTTTTAAGGCGGCGACAGGAGACCAGCTCGTATAAAGAACGGTCACGTCTTCTCCGCGGGCGGCCGCGTATTTCTTCGCTCCTTCATAGAAGGCGAGATTGGTCTTTGCGGAATTCTCGAAATTCGTATATCCGTACTCGTTTTTGAAACGGAGGATCGTCATGCCGCCTTCGCCGAAGAGAAGGTTGAATACTTCGTCGGCGTGGCCGTGATCGAGAATCTGGTCCGCATACCAGGTGTATCCGGCACCGAAGCCGTCAATTGTCTGGAACCGTTCCTCCGTGTTTACGGAAAATGTGTAGTTCGGTTCGGGATCGGGCGTCGGGGTAGGTGTCGGGCTGGGCGTCGGAGACGGCGTGCCCGACGGCATTTTGGTGCAGCCGCACAGCAGCAAAAGGATAAGCAGCGGTGCGGTGAATCTTGCTTTTTTCATTGATTTGGGACCTCTTTATTACGTTTTTTCGGTTAGTATGAACAGTATACTTCTTTCCTGCGGGAAAATGCAATTGCTTTTTGTATTTTCCTACGCGCACGCGCGCTTTTATGGGTTGAAAAAGGCGATAAAATCAGTTAAAATATCTCTGTATGCTGTTGTTGTATTCATGAGTGCAAAAAAGAGGCATCAAAAGATATGGATCGGAAGGATTTTCTCGCCGGAAAGGCGATGGACGCATATGAGTTTTTCGGGGCTCATCCGACCGGCAAAGGAACCGTGTTCCGGGTATATGCGCCGGGCGCCGCAGGCGTCACGGTGATGGGAGACTGGACCGGCTGGAAGGAAATCTCCATGGACCGCGAGGCGGACGGCGTGTTCACGAAGTGGGAGGAGTTTGCGTATCCGGGCCATATTTACAAATACGTTGTTTACCAAAGGAACGGAGGCCGCGTCGAGAAAAGCGATCCGTACGGTTTCCTGCAGGAACTGCGGCCGGGATCCGGATCGGTGATCACGGAGCTTCATTCCTATTCCTTTAAAGACTGGGACTGGATGAATAACCGGAGCACGGGCTATGACCGTCCGGTGAATATATACGAAGTGCACGCAGGTTCATGGAAGCGTCACAGTGACGAGGATGAGAACGGCTTCCTCACTTATACGGAGCTTGCGGAGCAGCTGATTCCTTACGTGAAGGAAGCGGGATATACCCATGTGGAATTCCTGCCGCTTTCGGAGCATCCGTGCGACGCGTCGTGGGGCTATCAGAATACCGGCTTTTTCGCGCCGACGTCCCGCTACGGAACGCCGGATATGTTACGGAACATGGTGGACCGGTTTCATCAGGAAGGCATCGGGGTTATTCTCGATCTGGTACCCGTGCATTTTGCGGTGGATTCCTACGGCCTGTGCCGGTTCGACGGAACGCCGCTTTACGAATACCGTTCCCCGGATGTTGCGAACAGCGAATGGGGCACTTACAACTTTGATTATTCGAGAGGAGAAGTGCGGTCCTTCATGCAGTCCTGCGCGAACTACTGGCTGAAGGAATTCCACTTTGACGGACTCCGCTTTGACGCGGTCAGCCGGCTGATCTTCTGGCAGGGCAACGAGCGCAGAGGCGTGAATCCGAACTCCTTAAACTTTTTAAAATACATGAACGAGAGCCTGAAGCGGCTGCATCCGACCTGTATGCTGATCGCGGAGGATTCCACCGCTTATCCCGGCGTGACCCGGGCAACCTGGGCGGGAGGGCTCGGTTTCGACTATAAATGGGATCTCGGCTGGATGCATGACACACTGTCTTATATGCAGACCGGCGCGTGGCTTCGCGGGAGCATGTATCACAAGCTCACATTTTCCATGATGTACTTCTTCTCGGAGCGGTATCTGCTGCCGTTCTCCCACGACGAAGTGGTACACGGGAAGGCCACCATCCTGCAGCGTATGCAGGGCGATTATGAGGACAAATTCCCCCAGGCCCGTCTTTTGTACCTGTACATGGCGGCGCACCCCGGCAAGAAACTCAATTTCATGGGCAATGAGTTCGGACAGCTGCGGGAGTGGGACGAGTCCCGCGAACAGGACTGGATGCTTCTTTCGTATCCGAAGCATGACGGGTTTTATGCGTACATGAAGGAACTGAACCGTATCCTTATAACGAACGATGCGTTCTTTCGGGATTATGCGGGCGACGGTTTTTTGTGGCGTGACTGTAACTCGCAGGAGCAGTGCCTGTACGCGATTGAGAGAAGAGGAGATTCATCCCGCATTCTTGCGGTCATGAACTTTTCGGGGATAGAACAGACTTACCGCCTCCCGCTTTACGGCGAGGAAGCGCGGCTTTTGCTGAACTCCGACGACATTCGGTTCGGAGGAGGCACGGAAACGGCTGATTTTTCGCAGGATTCCTGCGAGATCACCATACATTTGCCGGCCTATTCGGGAATGCTTTTTGCACTCGGAATGGCCGCGGACAAGGAGTAGAGAATTGAATACCAACGTAAAAGGACCTGTTGCGCCCAAAGACCCTACCGTGAAGCGTCCCAAGATTTATTTCATGCTGGACGATCTCGTAGCGACCTCCTATGCGGAGGACGGTAAGCCGAAGGAACTCCGTTTCCTTGAGAACCGTGTCGCGGGCAACATCAAGCTGATCTGCCAGGACGTTCCCGACGAGATTGCGGGACGGCTCCAGAAGAGCGCGGATTTCATGGAAATCGTGCACAGCATCGGTATCATCATGGAACCCGAGCGCGAGGAGGACCGGAACCATCCGATGTCGGTTGTATTGCAGCATTACGGCAAGACCGACCGCTACAATTCCGGCACCCGCATGACGATGGACGTGCTCTGTGACGGCGCGGAGAGAGTGTTCCCGCTGACGGAATTCCCGTGCACGGAGGAGGATGACATCCTCGGAACGCTGCTTTTGTTCTCCGACAGCGAAAGCCTGCAGGCAAAGGGCACCATTATCCTTTACTTAAACGACGGTTTCGAGGTTCCCGAACCTGTGCTGGATGCGCCGATTGACTGGGAGAGCCCCGATTACCATAAGATTCTTGAGCGCTCGCTCATGTCAATGGGCAACACGACGAGACTCCGCCGTGCGATTGAGAAGGCGTCCGAAGGCGAAGACGTAACGATCGCATTTATCGGCGGCTCCATCACCCAGGGCGCAGGGGCCAAGCCGATTGAGTCGAAGAGCTATGCATACCGCATCTTTGACTATTTCCGGAATACCTATGCCGAGGATCCCGAAAAGGTACACCTCGTGAAGGCAGGTATCGGCGGAACGAGCAGTGAGCTCGGCGTGCTCCGTTATGAGAAGGACGTGCTTCGGAACGGTACCGTCAATCCCGACATCCTGATCATCGAGTTTGCGGTGAACGACGCCGGCGACGAAACGAACGGTATCTGTTTTGAGAGCCTTTGCTCCAAGGCGTTCCATCGCGACAACGGCCCGGCCGTGATCCTTCTGTTCTCGGTATTCATGAACGACTGGAATCTGCAGGACCGCTTGGAGCCGATCGGACGTCATTACGATTATCCGATGGTCAGCGTTCTGGATGGCGTATCGCCGCAGTTCCCGAAGGAAGCAGCCGACCACGTGATCTCGAAGCGCCAGTATTTCTATGATATTTATCACCCGACCAATGACGGACACAGAGTCATGGCCGACTGTGTGAATTACCTGATCGAGCAGTCCCTCGCCCACGTCAGCGACGAGGTTTCCTATCCGGAGGAAAGCTGCCTCGGACGTTACTATGACAAGACCGTTACCGTATATCCGGGTACGATGGATGAATACACCGGTTTCACGGTTTCGTTCGGCGATTTCACCGAAAACGACAAGGATCTGCAGTATGCCGAGAAGGACCTTGACCATCACGGCACGTACACCTTTGACGGATCCTGGAGCCGCGCGTGCAAGTCGGAGGAGCCGTTCACGGTAACCATGAAATGTTCTTCGTTCTTCTTCATCTTCAAGGACACCGGCGATCCGGCTTTCGGACCGTGCGACGTCGTTGTTGACGGGGAGGTAAAATACGAATACAACCCGCTTGCTATCGGCTGGACCCATAGCAAAGCGATGCTCGCCGTTCCTTACGGGGAGCCTGCGGAACACACGATCAGCGTTGTTCCGAAGAGCTCGGACAAACGGTTCTCAATCGTGGCATTTGCCTTTACCAAAGACTGAGCCGGGACGATTGCCGTTTGCGCTCTGCCTGATATTTTTACTGACAGGAGGTTAGAGCATGGAATTGGATGAATTTTCCCTGGAAAATGCAAAGCGTTTACTGGATGAGAAGAAATACGCGGATCTTCGGAAGATGCTGATGGACGTTCCCGCGGCGGATATTGCCGAAATGTTCGAAGAGATTCCGAAGAACCAGTTCGCGATTCTGTACCGGATTCTTCCGAAGGAACTCGCGGCCGATGTTTTCGTCGAGCTGGACCCCGACTTCCAGAAGGTATTGATCGAAGCCTTCAGTGATAAGGAACTTCGGGAAGTTCTGGATGAGCTTTACATGGATGATACGGTAGACCTTGTCGAGGAGATGCCCGCGAACGTCGTAAAGCGTATCCTTGCGAACTCGTCTGCCGAGGACCGTAAGACGGTCAATGAATTATTGAAGTATCCGGAAGACAGTGCCGGAAGCATTATGACGACCGAGTTTGTCCGCCTGAAGGAGGACATGACGGTGCGCGAGGCATTTGCCCTGATCCGGAAGGTCGCCATTGACAAAGAAACGATTTACACCTGTTACGTAACCGACAACCGCAGCCATCTGATCGGTATGGTAACGGTCAAATACCTGCTCCTGTCCGATTATGAAGCGAAGATCAAGGACATCATGCAGGACAACGTCATCAGCGTGAAGACGCTTGACGATAAAGAAGATGTGGCTGCGACAATCAGTAAGTACGATGTTCTTGCGCTCCCTGTGGTGGACGAAGAAAACCGTCTCGTCGGTATCGTAACCGTCGATGACGCTATCGATGTCATGCAGGATGAGGCGGAAGAGGACTTCGCGAAGATGAACGCTATGGCGCCCGTCGAAACGCCGTACTTAAGAACGCCCGTATTCTCGCTGTGGCGAAGCCGTATCATATGGCTTCTTCTGCTGATGGTTTCCGCAACCTTTACCGGCATGATCATTTCCTCCTTCGAGGATGCCCTTAGGGCGCAGGTCGTGCTGACGGCATTTATTCCGATGCTGATGGATACCGGCGGTAACTCCGGTTCCCAGGCAAGTGTTACGATCATTCGTGCGATTTCTTTGGGGGAAGTCGAATTTGCCGATATCGTAAAGATCATCTGGAAAGAGATCCGGGTTGCGTTTTTGTGCGGCATATCCCTCGGGGTTGTGACTTTCGGTAAGATTTTCCTTGTGGATAAGTTGCTCATGCATCGTGAGATTACCGTTCCCGTAGCGCTTGTCGTATGCTTAACCCTTTGCATTACCGTGCTTTGCGCGAAACTGCTCGGCTGTACGCTGCCGATGATCGTTGCGAAGCTCGGATTTGACCCGGCGGTAATGGCGAGCCCGTTCATTACGACGATCGTGGATGCCGTTTCCCTGCTTGTGTATTTTGCATTTGCTACAATGTTCCTTCGATTATGACGATCATAGGGGGTAATTACCTGTGGAAGAAAAATTCGCATCTGCCAGAAAGCAATTCCTGATGGTCCTTACGCTTTGTACGCTGATCATCGCTCTGACCGAGCTTGCCCTGTACTTTTACGTAAAGGGTCCGGACGGCGTGCTCTGGAATGATTTCTGCGTATCAAATTTTTATGTGCCGTTAGCGATCAATCTTTCGGTTCTGGTTGCGCTTACGATCATCATCAACAATCCGAATGTGAAGCCGGTCATTATGAACTATGCCTGCGTAATCGGATTTGTCATTGTCTGCACGGTTGTCGTTACCGCACACAATGATTATCCGGTGCTGCTTGCGGTATTCGTGGTTCCGGTGCTCTGGTCAACGGTATTTGAAGACAAGCTTCTCTGTTCGGCAACCAATGTGCTTTGTCTGATCGGTATCCTGCAGCTTACGGTTACCTCCTCAATCGGCGGCCGAACCAGTCAGATTATTGTGAATGCGGATGATCTGGCCCGCGATCTGGGCGTAAAAATCGCAGACGGCACGAAATACATCGACGGCGACATGCTTGTGGATATGAGCCGCAGAACCAATACGAACACGCTCTGGCTGAACATTATCCTCGGAATTGTTCTGGTAACGATGGCGAGACTGTTTGCACACCTGATGCTGATCCAACTGCAGAAGAAGGACACGATGCTGCAGACCCATGAGAAGGATAACATGGCACTTGAAAAACAGCTGCTCCGAGACCAGATGACCGGTCTTTACAACCATACCGCATTTTACGAATTCCTGGACCGCTGCGTAAAGATGAAGGGCGACGAGCCGCTGACGCTTGCAGTAGTGGATATTGACGATTTCAAGAAGGTTAACGATACGTATGGCCACGACAACGGCGACGAAGTCATCCTGACGCTTTCGAAGATCATGCAGGAGCATTGCGGAACGGACAATTACGTATGTCGTTACGGTGGCGAGGAATTTGCGGTTATCTTCCCGAATTCCCGTGAAAAGGACGCCAGACAGATCATGTTAAACATTCTGGATGCATTTCGGAATACGCATTACGACTGGCACAGCGGAAGCATTACCTTCAGCTGCGGCGTATTCCAGTGCAGCCCTTACCGTATGAATGCGGAGGAATTCTTCCAGATTACGGACAAACTGTTATACAAGGCAAAGCATAACGGAAAGAATCAGGTATGCGGAGGTCAATAGAATTGAAGAACAGGATGAGGATCATCCTCTTACTTATCACGGTTGCCGTTCTCCTTGGCGGGTGCGGCCGGAATAACAAAACAACACCGACACCGTCGGCGGGAAACGTTTCGTTTCATCCCTGTACGGGTTCGGTCACGATCGGACAGTACAAAGGACTTACGCTTCCGTCCTCGAAGGTGGAGATTACCGAGGCGGATGTTGACGAACAGATCAAACAGTTCCTTGCGGTTCGTCCGAATTATGTAAAGGACGAGGACAAGGACATCGGTAAGGCAATTGAAAAAGGCGATATCGTAAATATTGATTTCGTCGGCAGAAAAGACGGAGAGCCGTTTGAAGGCGGAAGTTCCGAAGGCTACGACCTCGAAATCGGATCCGGCGCCTTTATCGAAGGCTTTGAAGACGGACTGATCGGCGTGAAGCCCGGTGAGACCCTGACTATTGACGTGACGTTCCCGGAATCCTATCCGCGGAATCCTTCCCTCGCCGGCGCAGCGGTTCAGTTTGAAGTAACGGTCAATTATTACAGCAAAAAGACGGACGAGATCACCGATGAATATGTGAAGAAGAATTCCCGTTCCTACCAGACCGTAAAGGAATTCCGCGAATTTGTCCGCGCCAACCTTTTGGAAAATGCGCAGGCCGAGGCGGACGAGCAGGCAGGGCTCGATCTTTTGGATGTGATCGTTCTTTCCTCGGTTTTCACCGAGATCGCGGAAGCGGATATCGAGTATTATTATCAGCGCCTGATCACGCCGTATCAGGACTACGCGAAGCAGTACGGCATGGAGCTCGGTGACTTCCTAAAGTTGTATACGGATTATTCGTCCGTGGAAGAGTTTTATGCGAGAAGCCGTGAGCTGGCCATCAGCTCCGTGAAGCAGTTCATGGTGCTCCAGAAGATCGCGGAAGCGGAAAATATCACCGTTACCCCCGAAGAGTACGACGAGTACGTTGCCGGCATCCGGGATGAAGGCGGCTATGCCGACAATACCGCAGTGGAGACGCTGTTCGGCAAGGATTTCCTTACCTACAACAAGCAGATGGACAAAGCACTCGAATTTGTAAAAGCGAATGCGGTGAGACAATAAAAAACCGGACAGCAGGGCTGCCCGGCGGAACATTTTTATAACGAATGCTCAGACCCCGGTACAGTTTCGGCGCAAACGATACTGTTTCGGGGTTTCGTTTTTCCATTTTTTAAAGGTTTTGATCAAATGGCTGCAGTCCGAGAAGCCGGTTTCCTGGCTGATGTAACTGAGGTCAAAATCGGTGAACAGGAGAAGGTCTTCGGCTTTGCAGACACGGACAAATTCAATGTATTCCCGGCAGCCTCTTCCGTATATGCGGCGGAACGTCCGCGCAAAATACGAATAGGACATGCCGCACCGCCTTGCCAGTTCCTCGACGCGGAGCGGCTCGGCGGAATGCAGGTCGATGTATTCACTCAGTGAATCGATGCTTGCTTCCCCGGGAGCGCTTTTCTGGGCGGTCACATTGAGCCCGCGGTCCTTAAAGACGCGGATCACGGAGATCAGAAGCGAAGACAGGATACTCTGTACGATCATATCATAGCCGTAGTTGCGGCGTTCGATTTCATCAATACAGGTGAGAAACGCATTGGCCGCCTGCTTCGGAGGCAGTTCCTTCGCGGGAACGATCGGAAGGATCGCCGCATCGTTCCGGGCGGTTTCCATGAGTGTACGAAGCTTAGGCGTATAGACGGTGGAAATGGTAAGACGCCCGATGTCGAATTTGATAACGCCGTAACGGTACACGGGTGACTCGGGAACGAGCGTATGGATCTGCTTCGGATAGAAGACCGCGAGATCCCCGGGGTAAAGGAGGGTGCTCTTTCGGTCAAAGGCCGCCCGAAGCGTTCCGGTTTCCACATAGATCAGTTCGATATAGTAATGCCAATGCGGCCGGGGCGGGTCATTTTCGTTCCTGCTGTCGGCCCAGAACGCATCATAAGGCATATTCAGGGTATCAATCGGTTCGTACAGCTGTGCCATGGTTTCCTCCTTTTAGCATGCGTAACGGCGCGTTGCCTGGGGCCGCGCCGGCGGGAGAGAAGACGTGCCGTTCCTCCCGGTTGGGTAGATTTGTACGATTTTTTATACAACTTATTATAGCAGCGTAATACGGAAAATGCTATATTGAAATCACAAATGAAACACTGTCCGGTTGAAAAGTTTATACAAAACCGGCAGCCACGAGCGTAAAAGGAGAGAAAACTATGATCATCGGAAACAATCTTCCCAATATCCCCTGGCAGGAGAAACCTGCAGGATGTACGGATGTGATCTGGCGCTATTCGGAGAACCCGATCATCGACCGCCACGCAATCCCGTCCGCAAACAGCGTATTTAACAGTGCCGTAATTGCAAAGGACGGCGCATTTGTCGGCGTATTCCGAAGCGACAACAAGGCAATGGAGCAGCATCTGTTCCTCGGAAAGAGCGCGGACGCCCTGCATTGGGACATCGAGCCCGATCCGCTTCCTTTGTATAACGAAAAAGGAGAGCAGACCGGTGTTGCATGCGGCTATGATCCCCGCGTATGCCTGATCGACGACCGTTACTATGTTACCTGGTGCAACCAGTTCGAAGGCAACTGCGGCCCGACCATCGGCGTTGCGTATTCCTACGATTTCAAGAAGTTTATCCAGCTGCAGAACGCATTCCTTCCCTTTAACCGTAACGGCGTTCTGTTCCCCAGAAAGATCAACGGCAAATACATGATGCTTTCCCGTCCGTCCGACAACGGCCATACCCCGTTCGGCGACATTTACCTTTCCGAGAGCCCGGATATGGAGCACTGGGGATATCATCATCACGTTATGAACCACGGCGGCTGGGCATGGACCAAGATCGGCGCAGGCCCGATCCCGATCGAGATCGACGAAGGATGGCTGCTGATCTTCCACGGTGTCGGCACGACCTGCAACGGTCTGATCTACTCGGTCGGCGCATGCATCCTTGACAAAGACGAGCCCTGGAAGGTGAAGTACCGCTGCAAGCCTTTCCTGCTGCATCCCGAGACGCTTTACGAGTGTGTCGGCGATGTTCCGAACGTTTGCTTCCCGTGTGCAACCCTGACCGACGCGGCCACCGGACGCATCGCCATCTACTACGGCGCGGCCGACACGGTCGTAGCGCTTGCATTTGCCCGGGTGGACGAACTGGTTAGTTACATTAAGGCCAATGCCGAATAATTTTCGATAAGAATCCGTGACGGATACGGATGTTGAAAACATGTCCTTCGGGGCATGTTTTTTACGGAAAATGTGGTAAATGATATTGACATTTGGACCATGCTGTGGTATCATTGGCGGAAGTAAACAACCATGCGATTTGCGTGATAAGAAAGGATAAGATATGACTGAAGAAAGAAAAGCGGTTCGCTACCGTGAACCGCGCGAAATCAAGAAGATAGCCGTTCCGTGCGCATGTGCAGTCGTGTATGCCATGGTATCGTTCTATCTGATTCTTCCGGCTTTGAATGTATTCAATTCCGGATTCTGGGGATGGCTGATGTCCATCATCTTTGTATATCTGTTTTTTGCGGTGCTGTTCCGCTCAAACGGGAAGAGCTTTGATACGAAGAATGCCGCCCGCGCGGTGAAGTATCCGGTATATGCACTGTTAGGAATAGTTGTCGTTCTTGTGATCGGCGGCATTTCGTCCGCAAAATTGTTCAATGCCCGCCGGTTCGCAAACCGGATCACGGTGCAGACTGCGGCATTTGAAACCGACATGCCCGAAACGACCAACGTTGACAACATCGCGCTGATGGATACGGCTTCGGCATCCGTAATCGGAAACCGCACCCTCGGTTCCCTGTCGGAAGTGGTATCCCAGTATGTGATCGGCAACACCTATTCGCAGATTAATTACCGCAATACCCCCAAGAAGGTTGCCAACCTCGAATATGCGGACTTCTTCAAGTGGTTCCAGAACCGTTCCTCGGGCGTGCCCGGGCTGGTTATGGTAGACCCGTTAAATAACACGGCCGAGTATATCCGCCTTGAGAAGCCGATGAAGTATGCGGAGAGCGCCTATTTCAGCAAGGACTTAAAGCGTGCGCTGCGGTTTGCGTATCCGACGAAGATTTTCCACAAATATTATTTTGAGATTGATGACGAGGGCAATCCGTACTACATCGTTTCCTGCAAAACCCCGCATGCGGGACTGTTCGGTGCGATGGACGTAAACGAAGTGATTCTCTTTAACCCCTGTGACGGAACGAGTAAGCTGTACGCGTTAGAGGATGTTCCGAAGTGGGTGGACATCGTATTTGACGGTGATCTGGCAAGCGAAAAATACAACTGGTACGGAACGCTTTCGGGCGGTTTCTGGAACAGTGTGTTCGGCAATAAAAACTGTAAGCGTGCGACCAATGACTACGGTTATGTCGTATTGAACGACGATGTATGGTATTTCACCGGCGTTACGAGCGTGAACGAAGACGAGAGCAACATCGGCTTCATTCTGACCAACGCGCGCACCGGCGAATACAAATTCTATCCGGTAATCGGTGCGGAGGAATATTCCGCAATGCATGCCGCCGAAGGCGAGGTGCAGGAGAAGGGCTATGTGGCTTCCTTCCCGTCTCTGATCAATGTCGGCGGGCAGGCAACCTATATTATGGTTTTGAAGGACAGCGGCGGACTGGTAAAACTGTACGCACTGGTAAATGTGGAAAAGTACTCGATGGTAGCTACCGGCGCGACACAGCAGGATGCAATGTCCGCATACCGCAAGCTTTTGGAGCGGGACGGCATTAAGGTAGCCAATGATGAGAATACGTTTGACACCTATGTTAAGGTGGAGGATGTCCGCATGATCGAGATCGGCGGTGTTCCCACGATTTACATTACCGGCGAGGACGGAAACGTGTTCAAGGGCAACCTGAACCAGGACGAGAGCTTCGTGACGGTTCGTGCCGGTGACCGGATCAAACTGCGCTGCGAGAAGACGGAAATCAACGGAGTCTATAATATCCTTTCCTGGACCGGAAAGGATATTCAGGAACCGGAGGCAACGGTCAAAACGTATACAATAGAATAGAGGCAGAATATGAATGTATTAGACCGATTTTTGAATTATGTGCGGGTTGACACCCAGTCCGCGGAGGATAGGGAGGAATTCCCGAGCACGGAGAAGCAGAAGGTACTCGGCAGGATGCTTCGGGACGAGCTGATGTTGCTCGGAGCGTCCGACGTCGTGATGGACGGAAACGGCTATGTTTACGCAAAGATTCCGGCCACGGACGGCGGGAAGCAGAAGAGGGTACTCGGATTCCTTTCCCATATGGACACTTCGCCGGATGCGTCCGGTGCGGGCGTAAAGCCGCAGATTACCTATGATTACGACGGCGGGGATATTGTTTTAAACCGTGAAAAGAAGATCGTGCTTTCTCCGGAGGAATATCCCGAGATCCGTAACTATGTCGGAAAGACGATCGTTACCTCGGACGGGACGACGCTTCTCGGGGCGGACGATAAGGCAGGGGTCAGCGAGATTATGACGATGGCGGATTATTTCCTGAGTCATCCGGAAGTGGAACATGGTCCGATCGCGATCGCATTTACCCCGGACGAGGAAGTTGGCCGCGGCGTTGACTTCATCGATTTGAAGCAGTTCGGCGCGGATGTTGCCTATACGGTGGACGGCGGAGGCCTCGGCGAACTGGAGTACGAGAATTTCAATGCTGCCGCCATGACCGTTATCGTACACGGCATCAATGTCCACCCGGGGGAAGCCAAGAACAAGATGCGAAATGCCCTTCGGATCGGGATGGAGTACGATGCGATGCTTCCCGGGGAGGAACGGCCGGAGAAGACGGAAGGCTATGAAGGGTTTTTCCATTTGATGCATATCAAGGGCGACGTGGAGGAAGCAAGACTTACCTATATCATCCGCGACCATGACCGGAAGCGGTTTGAAGAACGGAAGGAGCTTGCCGCGCGCGTAGCTGCCGGACTGAATGAACGTTACGGAGCCGGTACCGTCGAGGCATTGATCAAAGACTCCTACTATAACATGAAGGAGAAGATCGAGCCGGATTACCTCTTTTTGGTAGAAGACGCGGCACGGGAGATGGAGAAACTCGGCGTAAAGCCGCTGATCCGCCCGATTCGCGGCGGTACGGACGGTGCAAGGCTTTCCTTTATGGGAGTGCCGTGTCCGAACCTGTTTACGGGCGGCCACAACTTCCACGGACGGTTTGAGTACTGCGTAGTGGAATCCATGGAAAAGGTCGTACAGATTTTGATCGGGCTTTGTACGTCGAAAAGTGAATAATGTTAAATCTATGTAAAATCGGCAAAAAGGACTGGTAAATGTAATTTACATGTGATATAATCCACTCAAACGCAAGGGAAAGGAGCCTGACATGAACGAACAGATTTCCATACTGGAATCGATGCGTAAGAAAGCTCTTCACGGAAGAATTGCGGTTGGTGCGGTGATCATCGGAGGTTTTCTCTTCTCCGTTGTCACACGTAACCTGTTCCTGATATTCCCGGCAGTTATCGCAGGAATTGTGGTTTACGTCCTGTTTGCCAGAAAGAGTACGAAGGAATACAAGGACTATTACAAAAACGTATTCGTCCGTCAGATGATCCAAAACGTGATTCCCGGTGCAATCTATGAACCGGCGCAGGGCTTTCCGAGACAGATGATCTCCGCAACGGGCCTGATGCAGATGGGCAATGTATATCACAGTGAGGATTACATCAAAGGTGTTTATAACGGAGTCGAGTTTGAGCGGGCAGACATGCTGATCCAGAACGAGACAACCGACAGCGAAGGCAATACGTCGACCACGACGTACCTCCGTGGACGGTGGATGGTCTTCGAATCGAACAAGACATTTTCCGCCGACCTTCAGATCATTCAGAAGGGGTTCGGCTATGCCAACAAGCGGAAGGGCTGGTTCACCAGAAAGGAGAACCGCAGACACGAGATCAAGACCGAGGACGAATCGTTCAACAAACAGTTCCAGAGTCTTTGCCAGGACGATGTTGAAGCATTCTACCTGCTGACGCCGGGCGTCATGCAGGCGATGATGCGGCTGGCGGCTTCGATGGACGGAAAGGTTATGATCGGTTTTGTCGACAACCGGATCCACGTGGCAGTGAATTCCTCAAAGGATTCCCTGGAAGCGCCGGTTACAAGGTCTTTCCGCAACAGCGATTTCGAAGACGTGACGCGCGAGATTAACGCGATCACGACATTTGTTGAGAACCTGAACCTGGATCGTAAGATTTTCCAATAAAAACTTTTTTTAAAAACGAAAGGAGGAAGTATAAGCTGTAAAGCGGCTTATACGAATGCGTATGGAAGGTTGGGTATATGTTGTAATTGTTGTCGGTATTGTACTGGTACTTCTTTTCGGCTGGTGGATTTCCACCATGAACGGCCTGCGCCAGACACAGGTAAAGATTCAGGAGGCTTCCTCCGGAATTGATGTAGCGCTGACCAAACGTTATGATGTTCTGACGAAGATGGTTGACGTTGCGAAGTCTTATGCTACCTTTGAGAAGCAGACCATTCTCGAAGCAATCAAGCTTCGTCGCGGCATGAGCATTTCCGAGAAGAATCAGGCCGTTGAGCAGATGGGCGAAGTGCAGAGAGAACTGAATTTCCTCGCTGAGAACTATCCGCAGCTGCATTCGAATGAGAACTTCCGTCAGCTCCAGGTTGCCATCATGGATGTTGAGGAACATCTGCAGGGCGCACGCCGCGCATACAATGCGAACGTATCCGCTCTGAACCAGAAGATCGTTTCGTTCCCTGCAAGCATCGTTGCAGGTGCTATGGGAATCCAGCGCGAAGCATTCTTCGAGGCTGAGACCACGAAGCGCAATGACGTAAACGTAAAGATCGATATCTAAGGCTTTTTGATAAGTGGGGGAGACCCGGACGTGGGGGGTTAGAATATTAATTGTGTAAAAGGCTGCTTCACCGATGTTTTATCGGCGGAGCAGCCTTTTCGTGTTTCTGTGGATGATGTTTTGCGGCGCGGCCCTGCAAACGTATTATTTCACCGGATTGCGGACGATTTTGTTCTTCTGCGGGCGGATGGTCAGGTCACTCACCACAAGGCCTTCCCGGGCATTTACCGCAAGCAGGACGCCCTTTGCAATCTCGTCAGCGAAAAGTACGCATTCGGGCTCATCCGACGGCCGGAAGTCCGCATTCCGGTACAGTTTCGTATCGGTCAGGTCCGGATGGATCGTAATGACGCGTACGCCGTTCTTTCTGGTTTCTTCAAACAGGGACTGCGAAAAATGCGACAGCGCGGCCTTGGTCGCCCCGTAGGCGCAGCCGTGCGTGTTATTGCTTTGCTTGGCCGTTACGCTGGAAACATTAACAATGGTGCCTTCGCTCTTACGGAGGTCTCTTAAGAGAAGGTTCGTGAGCAGAAGGGGCACCTCCACGTTGACCGTGACCATCTCCCGGATGGCAGCAGGGGAGAGCGTCTCGTGCGGTCCGTAATAGGCAACGCCTGCACAGTTAACAAGCAGCAAAACGGGGGCGGGCACATTTGCCTTCAAAAAGGCGGGAAGCCCCGCAGTATCCGTAAGGTCATAAATCAGCTTATGCAGGCGCGGATCGGCATCAGTGGAAAATGTGCGGCCGATTCCGTACACCGTAAAGCCGTCGGCAAGAAGCGCGTCCGAAACGGCGCGGCCGATTCCGGAGGAGGCTCCGGTTATGAGTGCGATTCGATCGGTATTCATCAAAGGACTCCTTTCGGCAGGTCTTCGCTGAAGAAGATTTTCTCCTTAGGAAGCATGCCCTCAAGCTGTTTTGCGGCAAAGCCGAGCATTGCCTGAACACGTTCCGGTTCGTAGCCGTATATGCCGTCCTGATTCGTGTACGGGTATGCGGTTACAAGGCAGGGTCTGTTCTTACGCATGCGTTTTAAATACTCCGCGGAAATGCGGAACGTTCCGACACTGACGTCCCGAAGCTTCCCGGCGGGAAGCTGCTCCCGGACGGTTTGGAACAGTTCCCCGTAGAGGGTTTCAAAATCCGGCGTCCAGATCATCGGATCGAAACACAGCCGCACCGGACGACCTTCCAAGAGGGCGGTGCGGACCAGTTTCAGACGGTCCGAAAGAGAAGCCGTGCGGTGCTCAAAACGACTCCTGAGCGGCTCCGGAGAGACCGTGACGGCAAGAATCATGTTCGGAAGCACCGGCAGCGCGGAAATGGCTTGAATCGCGGCGCTTTTCGTACGGACCTCTAACAGCAGGGAAGGATTGTTCCGGGCAAATTCCGCCCAGTCCTTAAGAAAACCGGTCAAACCTTCAAGGGCAGGCAGGTCCGTGTCAAAACTGATACATACATAAAGCGGATGCTTTGTAAGAACCTTTGTGATCTCCGTAAAAATATCCTCCAGATTTACAAAGATCACGATGTCGCCGGAGGGATACATTCCCTGCAGATAACAGTATTCGCAGTCGTACGGACAGTTCATGACACACGAGGTGTAATAGAAATGCCGCTCGCCGAAGTCTTGGCATACGGCGGCGCCGGGGTACAGAAACGGCGGTTTCAGTACGGCCAGGATCACGGCCGGAGCCCGCTTTTGAAGGGCGGCTGCCTGATTGGGCCGGTTGAAGATGTTTTTATAATCGCGGATTTTGATCACCGTATCTGCGGATAACTTTTCAAGTATCCTTTCGGTCCGGGGGTATGCATACGCGGTCTCTTCCACATAGACGCGGGAGAACGCTCTTCGAAGCGACGCGCCGCCCGCAGCGGGAGAGGAATTAAAGGAGGCAGTATTGCCGGAATCGTTCGAGTACAAGTTTGCCCTCCTTTCTGCGAAGAGGCTTCTGTCCGTCAAGGCCTTCCGCAAGAAGAAAACGCTGAACCGCTTCCGTGGCGTTTCCGTCGCGCAGCTGCAGATAGAGGAGCATTTTCCGGATGTCATTCCGCATCGTTACCGAAGCGTCGAGAAGCGTACACAAGGCCTCGGCCCCGGCTTCGGTTTCGTGGTTTAAGGCCGGCTCTTCGGGCAGAAGAGCGGTATAGGCCGTTACTTCCTTAAGAATGCCCCCGAAAGCGTTTCCGATAAGCTCTGTGACGGTTTGCGGCGTAAGGGAAGGGGCGGTTTTGCCAGCCTCAATTCCGTGGTCCGATACGATTTTATACAGGAATATCCGGTCCGGGGAAAATGCCTTCGCCACCGTCTCAAAAAAGGCGGAGCCTTCCATGTCGGCAAGCGTCGCCGGGGAAGCACAGGGCGCGGAATGGGTGATAAGGGCGGCTTCCCCAAAATCGGATGCGGCCAGAAGGTCCGGATAGAAATCCCGCCCGGAGGAGGCGTCTGTGATCTTGTGGATGCGGTAACACTGCGCATACGGATACCCGGCCGGAGCACCGCAGATTCCGAGGTTTACGGCAATGTCCGCAGGGCCTGCGGGAAAGCGGGAAAGCGCCTCTGCGGCTGCGGCGGCCATGGAAACGGGGCCGCTTCCGGAGATGACCAGAACGGCTTCTTTTGAGCGGTAAAACGTTCCGAACAGGGAAGGTTCCCGTTCCATCGAAAAGGTCTTAAGAACCGGAACGGCTTCCGGCTGAATTGCCGTGAAAAACCAGAGCATGGCGTCCTCCTTGAAAGATCTGTTGCGGGATAGAACAGCCGGCTCTTCCCGCCTTTTTTTCAGTGTATCACACAATGGAAGCACGGGCAACCGCAAGAAAAAGAAGAATTATCTGACTATTTAAGAATATTGCGAAAAAAGACTTACATTTTTCTTTTTTCTGTGGTAAGATATATACGGAGGCAGATGGGTTTTCTGCCGGATAGCGGTGTTTTCCGTATGGAAAAGGACTCCTTCCGGAATCCCGGAAGAGCCGTATCATATAAAGGAGTAAAACATGTTTCAGGTCGGCGATTATGTAATTCACGGAAGCAACGGAGCGTGCAGGGTCGATAAAATCGGGCCTCTTTCCGGCATGTCCGGATCCGGTGACCGAGATTATTATACGCTGACGACCTGCTACACGAAGAGCACGATTTATTCGCCGGTGGACAGCACGAAGACGATGATCCGGCCGGTGCTGACCCGTGGCGAGGCAGAGAAACTGATCGCCGGCATCCGTTCCATAAAAGGACTCGGAGAGATCGAAGACAAACGCCGCGAGCAGGAATACCGGGATGCGATCCGTTCCGGCCGGTGCGAAGATCTGGTGCGCATTTTAAAGACGATCGAGGAGCGCCGGACGACACGCCAGAAGCAGGGCAAGAAGACCACCTCAAGTGACGAAAAATACTTCAAAATGGCTGAGGACGGACTCTACGGGGAACTTGCGATTTCCTTGCAGATGAGTAAGGCGGAAGCCAAGGAATATGTATTGAAAAACGTCCGGGAACAGGATTGAACGGATTCCTGTTTAACATGCCCGAAACCGCGAAATACAGCGGTAAGACAGGAAAGAAAAACATAGAACGTAACGAAGCCGCGGAAAGCCCGCGGCTTTCTTTTTCGCAGAACGGAAAATGTCATTTATAGTGACATTTTCCGTGTGAAAACCGGCACTAAAATTGAATAAAATATTCTGAAAATTAATGGTGTCCGACGGTATATACTGACAATAGCGGTGCGGTATACGTGTATACATGAATTAAATAAAAAAACAATGTGAAAACCGCTGATTTGGGTCTAAAAACTGCTGGAATTATAACCCCTTTAGTGGTATTATACGATTAACTAATTATGTAAAGGAGGACGCTCAATGGGCGCTGACAAAAAGACGACAGTTCCTTTCCGCGGAACTGAAGAACAGAAGCAACAGTTGTTGCAGGTTATTCGTGAGCTTAAGGATGAGCGGGGCGCACTGATGCCGATTCTGCAGAAAGCACAGGACATCTATGGTTATCTGCCGATCGAAGTTCAGAAGATGATCTCGGATGAGACCGGAATTCCGTTGGAGAAGGTTTACGGTGTAGTTACCTTCTACGCACAGTTTTCTCTCTATCCGAAGGGAAAGTATGCAATTTCCGTATGCCTTGGTACAGCCTGCTACGTAAAAGGATCGGGTGACATCTATAACAAGCTTTGCGAAAAGCTCGGTATCGAAGGCGGACAGTGCACGCCGGACGGCAAGTTCTCATTGGATGCATGCCGTTGTATCGGCGCCTGCGGACTTGCACCTGTCATGACGATCAACGGCGAAGTTTACGGAAAGCTGACCGTGGACAAGCTTGACGAGATCCTTGCAAAATACGAGTAACAGGAGGACGCAAATGATATCCATCACGGAATTAAACAGGATTAAGGCGGAGCAGGAAGGCATCGTTG
>CAMIWE010000017.1 GCA_946402335.1 uncultured Lachnoclostridium sp. | reverse complement strand
CGAGGTCCGAACCGAACTGGGAGAAAGCGGCAAGCTCACGGTACTGTGCAAGCTCGATACGGATCGGGCCGGCGATCTTCTTCATTGCCTTGATCTGTGCCGCGCCGCCTACACGGGATACGGACAGACCTGCGTTAACAGCCGGCCGGAAACCGGAGTTGAACATCTCGGTCTCCAGATAAATCTGACCGTCCGTAATGGAAATTACGTTGGTCGGAATGTATGCGGAAACGTCGCCTGCCTGCGTCTCGATGATCGGGAGCGCGGTCAGGGAACCGCCGCCAAGCTTATCGGAAAGCTTCGCGGCACGCTCCAGAAGACGGCTGTGGAGATAGAATACGTCACCGGGATATGCTTCACGCCCCGGAGGTCTCTTCAGAAGAAGGGAAAGGGTACGGTATGCCGCCGCGTGCTTCGAAAGATCATCGTAAATGATCAGCACATCCTTGCCCTGCTCCATCCATTCTTCTCCCATTGCACATCCTGCATAAGGAGCAATATACTGCAACGGCGCAAGTTCGCTGGCAGCCGCCGAAACGACGGTCGTATAAGCCATTGCACCGTATTCATTCAAAGTTTTTACGATACCGGCAACCGTGGATGCCTTCTGGCCGATGGCGACATAGATGCAGTTTACATCCTGCCCCTTCTGGTTAATGATCGTATCGATCGCGATCGCGGTCTTTCCGGTCTGACGGTCTCCGATGATCAGCTCACGCTGGCCTCTTCCGATCGGCACCATGGAGTCGATTGCCTTGATACCGGTCTGTAACGGGGTATCAACGCTCTTACGGCTGATAACGCCGCTGGCGACACGCTCCACCTGACGGTACGAAGTTGCGTTGATCGGTCCTTTGCCGTCAATCGGCTGACCGAGGGCGTTTACGACACGTCCGAGCATGCAGTCGCCGACGGGAACCTCTACAACGCGGCCCGTCGTCTTAACGGTATCTCCCTCACGAATCGCGGAGGAATCACCCAAAAGCACGGCACCTACATTGTCCTGCTCCAGGTTCATGACCATACCGTACACTTCACCCGGGAATTCGAGGAGTTCGCCCTGCATGGCATTTTCCAACCCGTGAATACGCGCGATTCCGTCCGCTACCTGGATGACGGTACCGACATCCGATACGGAGAGAACCGCATTATATCTACGGATCTGTTCCCTAATGACGGAACTGATTTCCTGCGGTTTCAAATTCAAGTTATTGTACCTTCTTTCTGGATATTCAGTGCTACAAAACGGACACGGCCTGAAGCGATTTCTTCAGTCCGTTAAGCTCGGAACGGATGCTCGAATCCAGCACGCGGTCTCCGATCCGAATCGTGATTCCCCCGATCAAAGCCGGGTCCACGTGATAATTCATCTCAAAGGAATTGTATGCGGTCGTTTCGGTTAACCGCGCAACAAGTCTCTCCTTCTGGTCTTCCGACAAAGGAAGCGCGGTCACGACATGACAGATTCCGATATGGCGGTATTCCTTCACCTCGGCGATAAATTCATCCAGCGACGAACCGATGTCACGCTGTCTGCCGTTTCGCACGAGAATGGAAAGGAATCCGGTCATGTTATCGCTGACGCGTCCGCTGAAGGCCTCTTCCACAAGCGCGGTCTTCTGCTCCACGCCGATACGCGGATGGTCCAAAAGACGGCTGAACTCGGGATTCTGCTTTAGCACTTCCCGGACAACTCCGGCTTCTTCCATGAGACTGTCGATCACATCAAGTTCCACGGCCAGTTCAAAGAGCGCGTGACCGTAGGTACCGGAAACTACTCCTGAGCCCATGTTTCTTCTCCCATCTCACGGATCACGTCGTCAACAATCAAAGCCTGCTTGGCAGGGTCCATCTTCTCCTGAATGAACCGGCCTGCCATCTCGCCTGCGACAGCAATGATCTCCTGCTTGATCTCGTCCTTTGCCCTGCTCTTTTCGAGCTCGACCTCGGTTTTGGTCCGTTCCATGATCCGGGCAGACTCTTCGCGTGCCTCGTTAAGAATGGCCTCTTCCCTGCCTTTGGCTCTCTTTCTGGCGTCCGCAAGGATCCCGTCCGCTTCCGCCTCGACATTCCTAAGGCGGGCATCGTATTCCTTCTTGAAGGCAAGCGCCTCCTCCTTCTCCTTATCGGCGTCCGCAATGTTCTGCGCGATCATATCCTGACGTTTCTTCATCAGATCACGCGCCGGATTGAATACCAGATAGGACAGAAGGAAGAACAGAAAGAATACGGCAGCGGCAACGATAAATGCGTCAAAAACAAGCTGCCAGTCAAGGGCAAATATTTTGTCTTTCAATTCCGGTTCTTCTGCGGATTGCTCTAAAAACAGAAGTCCGGCGGACAACAAATTGCTCACAATCTTTCCTCCGTTACTGCGATCCTAAATTTATTTTGTGTAAGGATTCGCGAAAATCAGGATGATGGCAACAACAAGCGAATAAAGACCTGTCGTCTCCGCAACGGCCTGTCCGAGAAGCATGGTGGTCATAACGGAACCTCTCGCACCGGGGTTGCGTCCTACAGCAGCGCAGCCCTGACCGGCAGCATAACCCTGACCGATACCGGGGCCCATACCGGCGATCATACCGATTCCGGCGCCGAGACATGCAAGACCTTCCACGAAAAACTTGTTGAACTCACTCATTTTAATATCCTCCTAAAAATGATATACAGATTAGATTACCGGCCCGCAGGCCGTACGGCACGTCAATCTTCGAAGTTCTTGGCGATAAATACCATCGTCAGCATGCTGAATACGAATGCCTGAATGGCGCCCGAGAACAGGTCGAAGTAGATATGCAGGACACCCGGCCAGAACAGAAGCATGAACTTCGGCAGAAGGCCGTATATCAAAGCCATAATTATGGTACCGCTCAAAATGTTACCGAACAGACGAAGGGACATCGAAACCGGGGTCGCCAGCTCGCCAATCACGTTGATCGGGGTAAGCGGCCAAGGATCGAACAGGTCGGTCAGATGCTTCATCTTCTGGTAACGGAATCCGTTGATATGGATTAAGAAGAACGTGATGATCGCAAGACCGAACGTAATGCCGTAGTCGGCTGTCGGGGGACGCAGTCCGAAAATTCCGATCGTATTGGAGATCACAAGGAAAATCATCAGTGTCCCGATATAATTGCAGAAGCCCCGGAAGTGTTTCTCGCCCATGTTGGATTTCGTAATGCCGTCAATGGCGTCCACCACGAGCTCAATCAGGTTCAGCGCCTTTCCGGGAGTCTTCGAGGGATCCGCTTTTCGAATGACACGGTTCGCAAGAATCGCAAGGACGGTAATCACCGCAACAACGACAATAACCGCGATGTGCGTATTCGTCAGAAAGAACGTCTTTCCGAACAACTCAAACCGGGCATATCCGTTTATTCCCAGGTCAAGTTCCGTCTCCATTGTCATTCACCTCTCTTTCTGTCTGGAATCGTTTTGGAAACCTCCGCTTAAGCAGCCTTTCTGAAAAGCCCCTTGCACCAAAGCCTCAGTTTCCGAAACCACGGCTGAAAATACGCCGCCGGCTTTATGGTAAAGGATGCCAGGATCGTACCCGCGCCCATCGCAATTCCGCCGAGGAACATCGAAAGCGCCAATACGGCAAAGGTAAGGAAATACCTTATGGCAACCTGTTTTCTTGTATATTTCACGGCTCCCGCCGGATCCATCATCAGCGCATTGGAAATGCCCTGATACATCTTCTGTACTAAAAACAGAGCAAGCACGCAGCCGATCACCGTACCGAGCATATATTTCCACGCCGGGTCCGCAAGCCCGGAAAATGCCAGTACCAAAGCGGATAAAACCACGATGCCGAACCTGAGGTCGTAAAGCGTTTCCAATGCATTCTGCATTTCCGCCTTCTCGCGTTCGCTTCCGACGGGAATGACGTCGACCACTTCGTCCGGGTCCTCGCCGTCCCTCTGCTCCGCCTCCTCCGCTTCCGTCTCCCGGTCGATGTCCTCGGGATCCCGGTATTCTTCGGGGTTGTCGCGAAACATTTCCTTAAGCATTCCGCCAAGGCCGGGGTATCGTCTGCTCATTCCTTACTCCCGTCCGCGGTGTTTTTCTTCTCCTCTTTCCATTTCCGGAATTCGGCTTCCGCTTCACTCAGATGCTCGGGAATTACTTCCTCGGGCTCATCGTCCTTTGTATATTTCCGGACCATAACCCATACATTCCGGTATCCCACCGCAATGCCGAAAAACATCAATACGATGAATACGGGAGCCTCAAGGCCGGTCCATTTGCCGAGAAAATAGCCCGCAACGGCACAAAGCGCGATCGGCGTCATCATGCCGATACCGATCTGCGTGATCAGCACAAGGGTGGAAACGGTTCCGTCCGGTTTTACGATCCTTTTGCGCTTCTTCATGCCTCTCCTTACAGACTAATCTTCAATCTGACTGATTCGCTTAATGTGGCGTTCCTCCTGGGAGAAAGGGGTAGCGAGGAACGTATCGACAATCTTAAGTGCGAGTCCGGGACCGACTACGCGGCCGCCCATCGCCAGAATATTGGCATCGTTATGGAGTCTCGTTGCCTCTGCGCTGAATACGTCATGACAGAGCGCGCAGCGGATTCCTTTCACCTTATTGGCGGTAATGGAAATACCGATTCCGGTACCGCAGATCAGGATTCCTTTTTCGTATTTGCCGGAGGCTACCGCTTTCGCAACCTTCTTTGCGTAAATCGGATAGTCGGTCGGCACCGGAGAATCCGTTCCGAAATCACGGAATTTGATTCCCTGTCCCTTCAGGTGTTCTTTTACTTCCTGCATCAGGGCGTATCCGCCGTGATCACAACCAAGAGCTATCATGGAAACACTCCTTTCCGTTGTAGGTTTATTCCGACGGGCGGTATGAACCGCTCCGTAATACACATTATTTCCGCCCGACCGATACGATATGGTATCCGGCCGCTTTCAAAAGGCGGTTCATGACGGCCTGACCGACGCCGTCCGTACGGAAGCATTCACCGAAAATGTATTCCGCACCCATATGGTCAAATTCCCGCAAAGTGTCGAACAGACACGCTGCGATTCCTTCCTCGTCCTCCCGCTTTCCGACGGACAGAACCGTAAGTCCCGGGTACCGGTCCTTCGTTTCTTCGGAGGCAAGCACCGCCGTTTTATAGCCCTGTGCCTCTTTCAAAAGGGCTTCCCTGCGAACGGCTTCGACGACATCCTCAAGGTCTCCCTCGAAAACGGTAAGCTCTCCTTTCGGAGCGTAATGCCGGTATTTCATGCCGGGAGCTTTGGCGACGATGTTATCGTTCCGCTCCCGCTTAAGTACGGCAGGGTCAAAATCCGCATCCGGCAACACCGAACGGATCTCCTCAAGGGTAATATATCCGGGCCGGAGGATCAGAGGCTTCTCACCGGTCAGGTCCACAATCGTGGATTCGAGTCCGATCTGCACGGGACCGCCGTCTAAGATCATGGCAATGCGGCCGTGAAGGTCTTCCCAGACATGACTTGCTTTCGTTGTGCTCGGCCTTCCCGATGCATTGGCGCTCGGCGCCGCAATGTACAGGCCGCTTACGCGGATCAGCATGGCTGCAACCGGATCGCTCGGCATGCGGATGGCCACCGTAGAAAGTCCGCCGGTCGTTTCCTTCGGAACGATGTCCTGTTTTTTGAGGATCATCGTCATCGGCCCTGGCCAGAACCGTTCCGCCAGCTTCCATGCCCCGTCGGGGATGTCCTTTGCAAGGACCGGCAAAGCATCCGTGTCGCAGATATGGACGATCAGCGGATTGTCGGAAGGTCTTCCTTTTGCGGCATAAATCTTAGCCGATGCGCCGGGGTCCAGAGCGTTGCCGCCGAGCCCGTAAACGGTTTCGGTCGGGAATGCCACCAGCTCCCCTTTTTGCAACAGTTCCGCTGCTTCTTTCAGTTGTTCTTCCTGCAGATGATTCCGATCGAGCAGGACCATTCTGGTATCCATTCAGGCGCCTCCTTTTCCGCGCTCAGACAGGCTGAATGCGGTCAAAATCAGTTGAAAGCCGGAATAAAGCCCATACATGGTTAATCATAACATACTTCGGCGAAAAAAAACACCCCGAAAATAAAACTTTTTCGGGGTGTAATGTGTAAATTTTCAACGAATTTTCAAGCGTCACCGTTCCGTTTCGGGCATGGCCCGCACAAAACCCGTTCTTACGCTTTCATCCGGGCGAAACTCAGCCGAGCTTCGTACCGCATTTGTTACAGAAAGCCATTCCCTCTTCCACGCTGTTGCCGCAGTTCGGGCAAACCTTGCCTGCCGCGGGAGCGGGTGCCTCGGGAAGCTTCGTGCCGCACTTATTGCAGAAAAGCATTCCGGCCGCTACAACGTTGCCGCAGTTCGGGCAGGATGCGCCGCCTGCAGGAGCGGAATTTCTGCCGAACAGACCGCCTGCCTTTGCCGCAAGCTCGGCAGCACGTGCCGCGCGGAGCGTTGCAGCCTCAGCCGCACGTCTTTCCTTCTCGGCCTGCTTTGCAGCTTCCTCTTCCGCGATCAGCTGCTGAATCTCGGCAAGCTTCGTGTTGTATCCTTCAATTGCCTCACGGGAAGCCTTGATGTTTCCGTAAAGCTCCATGATCTCATCGTCCAAAACCATACCTTCGTCCAGTTTCCGAAGAACCATCACGCCGAGTGTATACTGATAACCGGAAATCTTTCCGTTCTCATTCTTAATCTGCGCGTTAATCTGATTGATCTCCGCATTGTGGGGTCCGAAAAATGCCATAGTATTCCTCCTTAGTGGTAAACCCTCGCGGTCTTCGCCGCTTTTTTACCGGGCAGTCCGTACGTCCGGTACGTTCCTGCTCAGTCCCAATCCC
This sequence comes from uncultured Lachnoclostridium sp., assembly GCA_946402335.1. GTDB lineage: Bacteria > Bacillota > Clostridia > Lachnospirales > Lachnospiraceae > ISDg. The sequence continues at coordinate 33,201 of CAMIWE010000017.1, read as the reverse complement.
GCTCGGGCATGTAGTAGTACTCTTTGTGTGTTCCTACGTACTTATATGCCGGGCGGATAATCTTACCGTTGTTGATAATCTCCTCGAGCCGGTGTGCCGACCATCCGCTGATTCGGGAAATCGCGAAAATCGGGGTAAACAGCTCTTCGGGGATTCCAAGCATATCATACACAAATCCGCTGTAGAAGTCAACATTTGCGCAGATCGGTTTGAACAGGTGGCGGTTCTCCGTAATGACCTCTTTTGCAATACGCTCCACGGTCTCGTAAAGCTGCATCTCGTCGGTGCGTCCCTTGGCTTCCGCAAGCTTTCTTGCGTAGTCCTTTAAGATCACCTGACGGGGATCGGAAAGCGTATAAATGGCATGTCCCATACCGTATACAAGACCGGTGCGGTCAAATGCCTCCTTGTTCACCAGTTTCAGAATATACTTGCGGATCTCATCCTCATTCTTCCAGTCGCTGACGTTGGCCTCGAGGTCTTCAAACATCTTTCTTGCCTTGATGTTGGCGCCGCCGTGGCGGAAGCCCTTCAAGGACGCGATGGCTGCTGCCATGGCCGAATAGGTGTCGGTTCCGGCACTCGTTACCACGTGGGTCGTGAACGTGGAATTATTACCGCCGCCGTGCTCTGCATGAAGGACAAGACAAATGTCAAGAACTCTTGCCTCAAGTTCGGTAAACCTTCCGTCCGCGCGAAGCATCGTTAAGATGTTCTCGGCAGTGGAATATTCCGGATTGGGATTTCTTATGATCAGGCTCTCATCCTGCTTAAAGTGCAGGTAGGACCAGTATGCGTAAATGGAAATGAGCGGCAGCTTTGCGATCAGGTTCATGGACTGCTTTAACACATTTTCCGTCGAAATATCGTCGGCGTTGTCATCGTAGGAATATAACGTCAGAACGGCCTTCTGCAGTCCGTTCATGATGTTCGGGCCGGCCGCCTTCATGATGACGTCGCGGATAAACTTGTTGGAAAGGGTCTGGAAGGAGGTGATCAGCTCGACAAAGGAACGAAGCTGCGTCTCGCTCGGCAGTTCGCCGAACAGCAGCAGATACGTCGTCTCCTCAAATGCATAACGGCGGTTCTTAAGTCCGTTTACCATCTCCTGCACGTCATAGCCCTGGTAGTAAAGCTTGCCGTCGGCGGGAACCTTCTTGCCTGCGATCATCTTGTAACCGGTTACGTCACTGATCTCGGTAAGTCCGGTCAGAACGCCGGCACCGTTCGAGTCACGAAGTCCTCTCTTTACATCGTATTCCACGTAAAGATTCTGATCGATCACGCCGGATTTCATGCATTCGTGAAGCAGAAATTCGAAATCCTTCTCCAGATTTTCATCAAGTTCCATCATGTTGGCCATGGGATTGCCCCCTTCTATGTTCTGCCCGTTCCGCGGCGGCCGTATGTATATACGATTCTGCGCGCGAACCGGGATTGTATACAATTATGCAATACCGATAATGTGGATATGATACAACAGAACCCGCCTGTTGGCAAGCACTTTTTCGGAAAGAACGGCTTCCGGCGGGTTTTTTCGTCCTTTTCCCCGAAAAAGGGCATAAAAAAAGATTGCGAACCGCTTCAAACGATTACGCAATCCGTAATTTACTTATAAAGGTTTCTCCATTCGAGATCCCCGTTGTTCATGCCCTTTAAGAGCATCTCGGCCGTCGCGATGTTGGTTGCCAGCGGGATGCTGTACTCATCGCAGAGCGGAATCACGTAGTTGAACTGCACATCATAACTTAAGGTCTTGTCGGCATTCCGCAAAAAGATTACCATATCAATCTGGTTCTGCTCGATCATCATGGCAAGCTGCTGCTCGCCGCCGAGGCTTCCCGCAAGGAACTTATGCACCTTGAGGTTCGTGGCCTCTTCGATCATGCGCCCCGTAACGCCGGTCGAATACAGTTCGTGTTTCCCTAAAATTCCCTTGTATGCGATACAGAGATTCTGCATGAGCGTCTTTCTCGTATCGTCCGCGATCAAACCGATAATCATACCCGTTATACCTTTTCCTCTGACCTGTTTCCTCTGTTTCGAAATGCGTCTTACGCACCCGCATTCCGGTGTCCCCGTCTGTCCCCAATAACACAGTTTCACTATATCACAATCCGTTTCCTCCGTCAACAAAGACCACGGGATTTTCACAAAACCCGTGCCCCTTTCCGCCGTTTTCGCGGATACCCGTCATTTTTTCAACAAATCGCTTAATCCTCCTCAGGAAAATGCGCATAAATTCGCTTTTTTTGCCAATTGCTTTTTGCACTCAAGAAACCTAGAATCAGATGTTAGCGACACAGATTATTTTACGGAAATATATACTTAATATATATAGCGCGGAGGCACTCATGGACAAAGGTAATATCGTTTTTCTGGAACTGGCAATCATTATCACGTCGGCGAAATTTCTCGGCATGATTGTCCGGAAATTCCGTGTTCCGCAGGTTGTCGGTGAAATTCTTGCGGGACTTTTAATCGGACCTTCCGTATTCGGACTCGTCCGCTCCGGCGATTTTCTTTCGACCATGGCGGAGATCGGCGTCGTTTTGCTGATGTTCTCGGCAGGGCTTGAGACCGACTTAAAGGATCTTGCGAAATCCGGCATTGCCGCAACGCTGATCGCCTGCTTCGGCGTAGCCGTTCCGATGGCCGGCGGAACCGCCCTTTACATGCTGTATTACGGAATCGGCTTCCATGATCCCGGCTTTTTAAACGCCGTCATGATCGGCTGCATCATGACCGCCACAAGCGTCGGCATTACGGTTGAATCCCTGAAGGAAATGGGATACCTTTCCGGTCGCATCGGAACGACGATCTTAAGCGCCGCGATCATCGACGACGTCATCGGCATTATCGTACTCACATTTGTCCTCGGATTAAAAGACGATTCGATCACTCCCGCGCAGACGATCTGGCACACGCTTTTATTCTTCACGTGGGTGTTCCTGTTCGGTTTCGTCGTCTATAAAATCTTCAAATGGTATGACGCGAAGCATCCGCACACGAGACGTATCCCGATTGCGGGTCTGGCCCTCTGCCTGTTAATGGCATACTGCGCGGAGCGCTTCTTCGGAATTGCCGATATCACGGGCGCATTTGCCGCAGGCATCATCCTCTGCAACGTCCGCGACTCGAAATACATCGCTCGGAAGATGGACATCAATTCCTACATGCTTTTCGGACCGGTGTTCTTCGCGAGTATCGGAATCAAGACCGATATCAAACTCTCGGAGATCGTTCCGCTGCTCGGTTTCTCCGTATGCTTCGTTATCGTGGCGATGGCGGCAAAGCTGATCGGATGCGGCCTCATCTCCCGCTGTATGCGGTTCCGCCGTTCCGAAGCGCTGAAGATCGGATGCGGCATGATGACGCGTGGAGAGGTTGCCCTGATCGTTGCCCAGAAGGGTCTCGGGGTTGGGCTTCTCGATGCCAAATATTTCACATCGGTCATTCTTTTGATTCTTTGCTCTTCCATTGCGACGCCGATTATATTAAAATTCCTATATACGAAATATCCCGAAGCTCCGGCGGAACCGGACGGGACAGCACCGGAACCGGCCGCGCAAAGCTGACCTGTTCTCGGTTACTAGGAGGCCAGACGTGAAAGCAACATCTTATGTATCCCTGTTTCTGCTGCTCTTACTGGTATGCACTGCAGTGACGGGTCCCCGCGCATCCGCCGCAGACGGGTCGGGCGACGTGATCCGGATTTATACCGCAGAGGATCTCCTGCAGATCGCGGACAATCCTTCCGGAAACTACCTGCTGATGAGCGACATCGATTTAAACGGTGTCGAGTGGCCGGCGATCACATTTTCCGGACGCTTTGACGGAAACAACCACATTCTCTTAAATCTGAATAAGCCTGCCGTTTCCACGGAAACGCGCGTCACCTACGACGGAAACCGTAAGACCTACGATACCGTTTTCTGCGGACTGTTTGCGCTTTTGGAGCATGCCGAGGTGAAGAACGTACGGCTGCTCGGCGTGGATATTTTTACGGACATTGAAGCCGACTGTTTTGTCGGCGGAATCGCCGGATATGCCTCCGAAAGCACGATTGAAAACTGCGAAGTAAGCGGAACGCTCCGCCTCGACGTAACCGGGAAAATGTTCGGCGTCGGCGGAATCATCGGTTACGGCAACTCCGTGGTACGCTCCTGCAAGGCCGACGTTACCTTGATCAATATCGATAAAGACGCTTCGACAAGGGACGAGGAATTTTTAGGCGGAATCTGTGCCGCCGGCTATCCCGACATGGACGGCAATACCATCAGCATAAAGGGATTCCTTTCCGACCACGGATATGTGCACAGCGGCGGCCTCGTCGGCATGTATATCGTATATCCGAAACGTTTCCAGCGTGACGGCTTTATCAAAAACAACACACTGGAGGGCTTCATCACCTTCTTTGAGGACAACACGAACCGCCGCGCCTATTGCGAAAAGCAGTGCGGCGAGATCATGGACTGGGTGTTCAGTGATTCCGGAAACGTGTATCATTTCACAAGAGACGAGCGAAAGACCTATAACGTAAACCTGCTGCCGCACGGTGACTGCAAGGATCCGACTTTCGACGTATCCGAAATTCCCGCTTCCTGTACCGAGCCGGGCAAGACCATGCATATGTGCCGTACCTGCGGCTATACTTACTTTGACAATTACACTCTGCCGGTTCATACGCCGGGCGAAGAATATACAACCGTTTCGGAATCCACGCTTACCGAACAGGGGATTGCGGAATACACCTGCACCGAGTGCGGTACCGTGTTCCGCGGTTATCTGCCTCTTCTTACGCCGACTCCGACACCGCTTCCTACCGAGGTGCCGACGCCGACTGCTGTTCCCGAAGAAACGTCAACGGATTCCGCTGATCGCTCCACACCGGCTTCCGGCGAAACCGGAACGCCCGAATGGGTGCTTCCCGCCGCTATCGCAGGCGTATGTGTGCTCGCCGCCGTTCTCCTTTTCATCGTGATCCTTCGCGAGAGATCGCGCCGCAGCCGGAGAAGCCGCATCCGTTAAGAATCGCTCATTCATTACAAAAACCGCTGTCAACAGGTTACCGAAAACCTAATTGACAGCGGTTATTTATTTGCTGTTCCTTTCGGCGGGAGGCGTTCATTCCCGCTGCGGCGTACTAGTATTTCTCAAGAAGCGGCCATACATCCGAGGACTCGAGCCCGAGCTTCCATCCGGCGTAGCCGGCCAGATTATACTCGGGAATCAGGTTCAGTTTATACTCAAGAGAAGTAACGTCTTCCAGCCAGATCTGGTACTTGACGGCATTCTTATCCTTGCCCTTCGTGTACTCACAGTAATACTGTTTTAAATCTTCGTCCCATACCGGCGTCGCGTTGGCCTTGGCGGTCTCGGCATGCTTTGCCATACCGTTGTCTTCAAGACTCAGTTCGCCTGCGGCATTGGTCATCCACATACGGTTATATAACGGAATACCGAGAACGATCTTCTCATTTGGGACGATGGCAATCGCATTGTTCACGGACATCTGCACCCACGGGAACGATGCAACCGCACCGGCGCCGGAACCCTTATAATGCTCATCGTATGCCATAAAGATCACATAGTCGATGATTTCCGCCTGATCGGCGAGCTGGTATTGGGATTTGCCGGCATTCGGAACAAAGTTGTCCACGCTAAGCGCCAGGTTATGGCGTCTGCAAAGCAGATACAGCTCACGGATAAACTGGATGTAATGCGGGCCGGAATCCTTCGTAATGTACTCGAAGTCAAGGTTGATGCCGTCTGCGCCGACACGCGTCACCTCGTTGATGAGGTTGTTCTCAAGGTTGATCCGGGAGACGGTATTGGAAAGGATATCAAGTCCCTTTACGTCCTTTGCAAAGTCACTGCAGAGCGCCCATACCTGCATGCCGCGGCTGTGCGCCTCCTGCACGTAGGACTCGTTGGCAAACGAGGTAATCGCCCCGCTCGTGTCCTTAAAATCGAACCAGGTCGGGGATACGACGTTGATTCCCTTCGTATTCTGCACCATTGAACGAAGCTCGGCCGCGCCCTGTGTCGCCCACATCTGATGCCACATCAGGTGCACATGGTCAATCGTCGTGATACGCGGATAATTTACCGTCTTCTCATACAAAACGGTCTGTGTCTCCGCGCTGATATCCATCTGGGAAACAAAGCCCGCCATACCGTCAACCGTGGCAACGGGAAGATATCCGTTCTCCGCGCTTCCGGTCCGCACGATCTGCGTGCCGGCCTTCAGTTCCTCAACAATATCCTTCTGTATTGAAGCGCCGAGGCGGATTACCGTGTCCTTCGTCGTATTCACCGTCGGAAGTTTCTTTCCGTTCCGGTACATAACCACACGCTGCGGCTCGTTGATCACACGGGTCGAAACATCGGCATAGCTTGAAAATACGGATACCGAAAGATACAACTTTCCGTCAAATGTGCGGAGCATCGCCGTATCGTCCTGCACGGTGTTGCCGTCAAGCGTATGCTTGTTGCTGTCCGGCCAGTAGTAAAGCACCGATTCCGGCGTCGTAATGATCAGCTGCTCCTCCGTGCGGTTGTAATAGAACCGGCTGTCCATGCTCTTTACAATGCTGAACGGGACATAAACCTGCCCGTTGCTGCGGATTGCCCGTTCTTCGCTTACCACGCCGTTCGTTACGACCAGAAACAGGTCGTTTGATAATTTATAATATTCTTTGAGATTGGCCTTCTCTTTCGACGCCTTCGCGCCGCTGTCCCCATGGTCTCCGCCGGCCCCGCGGTCAATCGAGCAGGCCGTCAGACCAAGGAGCATCAGACCGATCAGAATTAAAATCTTTCTTCTCATCTTCCCCTCCGGATAAGTACTAAGCGAACACAGTATACCACATTTTAAACGGAAAAGGAAGATAATTTGAAACGATCCGTTCTCCCTAAGGAAACATCCCCCGTTGGGAGCGACTGCTTTCCGACAGTATGTGTGCAAATGGTATTTCCCGTTCCGCAGTCTCTCCGTCCGGCAGGATTGCTGTCGCAGGTGCCGATACGATCGCATAGTACAACCATATATGCGAAAGTTTCCGTTTCAGATAAGAGATTCCCGTCCGCAGTATATTACCCCTTATTCCCGGAACCGTTTTTTCGTAACGTTTCATCTTCAGAAACCCGCCACGTTTTCAGTATAACCGCCGCGCCGGAATCCCGTCTATTGACAGGTTGCACAGGCTTTCTTGGGATTTTCCCCCATTTGCCGAAACACACGTCCGCGTGTAGCTTTCCGGTCAGTCAGATTTCACAAAAAGTTCATTGACTTTGGTGCATATTTCCCTTATACTTCAAGTACCTTAGATGGTATAATAGAGATAGGGAACCGAACCGGCTGCGGCCGGCAGGAATTACCCCATCCGAAAGACTTCACAGGAAAGGAGCCGGGCTTATGAAGATTGAAAAAATCAGTGATAACCAGATTCGTTGCACCTTGAATCCCCAGGACCTGCGGGAACGTCACCTGAAACTCAGTGAGTTTGCCTACGGCTCCGGCAAGGCAAAGGAACTGTTCAGCGACATGATGGAGCGGGCATCGGAGGAATTCAATTTTGAAGCGGACAACTCTCCGCTCATGATCGAAGCCATACCGACCTCTCCCGAATCCCTGATTCTGATCATTACAAAGGTCGAGAATCCCGAGGAACTGGACGCGCGTTTTTCCACCTTTACCCCTTATAAGAAAGAAGATGGCGAGGACGAGGACGACTCCGTTTCGAACGAAGCGGAATCCGCACCTACCCTGCTTGATTCTTCGATGCTCGAAATGTTCAAAAAGCGTCTCGGCGAAGTTGCCCGCAAGGACGAGCTTCCGAATGCCCCGCTTCCGGAAATTGCCATTTCCGAGCTCAAGGTATTCCGCTTCCGCACGCTTGATCACCTGATCGCATTTGCGAAATCCGTACAGGGCTTTTATTCCGGCAAGGCAACCCTTTACCGGAATGACAGGGAGCGTTCCTATCTGCTCTGCGTCTTCTTAGAAGACAATTCGGCAACGGATTTCAACCGCATCTGCAATATCGCATGCGAATACGCGGAAATGCTTCCGAAAGCCAATCTGCCGTATTATAAAGAGCATTATACCTGTCTTATGACCGAAGACGTAATGAAACAGCTGGCTGAATTCTGACCGGCGGGGCTTCGGGCCCGGGTTAATCACAGGAGGAATTATGGACAGTAAACGTCCGATTCTTAGCAACAAAATCTATCTTTATCTGACCGAATTTTTCGCGGGAATGTCCGTGATGGCAGTAGAACTTGGCGCAAGTCGTTTGCTTGCGCCATATTTTAGTTCTTCACAGATTGTGTGGACGATCATTATCGGAACCATCATGATCGCCATGGCACTCGGAAATATTTACGGAGGAAGGAGCGCGGATAAAAATCCGAACCCCGACCGTCTTTATGCGCGGATCATCGTGGCAGCGATATGGATTGCCTTGATCCCGGTTGTCGGCAAATACCTCATCGTCGGCATCTCCGCGCTGTTAATCTTCACGGTCAACAATAATTTCCTGATCATCGCCGGGTTCGTAACCTGCATGGTCATCTTTGTATTTCCCCTTTTCCTTTTGGGAACGGTAACACCCTCCCTCGTCAAGTACACGATGGACAGCCTGAATGACAGCGGACGCACCGTCGGAAACCTGTACGCCTTCAACACGATCGGCAGCATCATCGGCACATTTGTCCCGACCTTTATCAGCATCCCGACCGTCGGCACCGCGATCACGTTTCTTGTCTTCGCAGGCATCCTGCTTGCGCTGTCCCTGATCTATTTCCTCACCTCTCACATCGCCCTTAAGAAGATGAAGAAAGTGCCTGTTTCCGTCGTGATCTTTCTTGTGTGCTGCATCTTCGGACACAATGACAGCTTTGCCTTCTGGGATAAGGACCTGACCTATGAGGGGGAATCGATTTACAACTACCTTCAGGTGTATGAGAACGATTATGAGATTGCCCTTTCCACAAACGTTCTGTTCGGGGTACAGTCGGTTTACGAGAAGGAGCGTCACCTGACCGGTGCCTATTACGACTACGCAATGGCTGCTCCGATGATGGCCGGGCTGATGGAAAAGGAGTCCATCGACGCGCTTGTCCTCGGAATGGGAACCGGAACCTTCGCCACACAGTGCGGACGGTATTTTGAAGGAATTCATTTCACCGGTGTCGAGATCGATCAGAAGATTACCGATCTTGCCCACCGCTATTTTCATCTTTCCGAAGACATTCCGGTCATTACCTATGACGGACGCGCCTATCTGAATGTCATTGATAAAAAATATGACGTGATCATGGTGGACGCCTACCAGGATATTACGATTCCGTTCCAGATGTCTTCTGTGGAGTTCTTTACGCTCGTAAAGGATCACCTTCGTGACGACGGCGTGATGGTCGTAAACTTCAACATGCGCGGGAGCGGCAGCGTCAGCATCAACGAATATCTTTCCGACACGATTGCTTCCGTCTTTCCGGAGGTCCGCATCATAGAACCCTCCGGAACCAATTCCATTTTGTACGCGATGAAAACGGATTCGATGATGGATACCTTCAACCGTAACGTTGCCCTGGTTTCGGACCCCGAGCTCATCACGCTCTTTGGGGAGATTCGCAACGACTCCTTCGTGTATCACGGCGGGAAGCATATCATGACCGACGACAAAGCCCCCGTGGAACTGCTCGGGATGAAGGTTATTGACAGCATGATCCGGGATGAGGTTTCCTACTATAAGGACATCTACCGGAAAGAAGGACTGAAGGGCCTGATTGAAGCCCTCCGTTAAAACCGGCCTTAAGCATAAAAGTACGCCGGCAGGATAAGCCCTGCCGGCGTTTTCATTGTCTTATGTTCTGTTGTTAACAGTATTACTGTTCAGTGCGCGGAACGGTATTCACTCGGGGTCATGCCGGTCACGTTTTTGAACTGCCGCATGAAATAGAATTCGTTCTGGTAACCGCACATCGCCGCGATTTCACGAAGCGGGCATTTGGTTGCCTTTAACAGTTTCTTCGAGTAATTGATACGGGAAGTGATCACGTCTAAGGAAATCTGTGTTCCGAACATGTTCTTGTACATATGCTGCAGACCGGAACGGCTCAGCCCGAGCTTGGCCGCCATATCGTCTACCGAACCGATGCCTTCGGGATGGGAATAAATCTCTACCCTAAGGCCGTTCAGCAGATTCGCCTTTGCTCTCGAGAAGCCCTGGTTCTTGTTCTCGGCATCCTTTGAAAGGCGCACGAGCTGCATGCAGAGCATGCGCATGATCAGGGATTCCATCTCGACATGGAGACGGTCCGCAAGATAGTGTTCAAAATGTGCCGTATGAAGGATCTCGGTCAGCTCCTCCGATTCCGAATAGGCAACCGGCGTATCGAACCGTACTCCGGTACGGTCCATCCACGGAACGTCATCGCCCTGGGTGTAAAATCCGATCCAGTCAATGACCATATTGCCGCGGAGCGGTCCGAAAATAACCGGTGTATCCGGCCGTAACAAAACATACGAAGGCTTCCGGATCTCCACCAGCTTTCCGTTAATTTCAAACCGGGCTTTGGATCTGATCAAAACAAGCAGCCAAAAACCCATTCCGTTGGAACGGTTCTCTTCAAATTCCCTTCCGAACGTTCCACCGACACCTATGTCGCAAATCCACATCTTTCTTTCCTTCCTCGCACCGCCACAACGATTCCGTTATCCGCCCGCCGGGGCATACACCCTGACGGTCCGGCTTACGCCGTCTGCGGATATGCCGGAACAAATCTTCTCTTTTATGCCTGCGCACTCTTCAGATAATCGTTAATCTTGCCAACCAGCTCGTCTGCATCGATTCCGTGAACCATGCAGGCCTGCTCGATGGACTCGCCCTGTGCGGAAGGACATCCCACGCAGTGCATGCCGGCATCCATCAAAATCTCAACAATGTTAAAATCGATGCGGATGATCTCACCGATTCGCATATCTTTTGTAACCATGTAATAATACTCCTTTTCGGTTCATTTCTGTCAATGATTATAGCGGTTTACAGACCTTTCGTCAAGGTTGGTATTCAAAGAATTATTACCGCGAATGACGGTTTTTCTTCCGTCTTCGGAAAATTTCAAGATTTCGTCACAATATCATAAAATCGTGCCCGAAAAGCGCGCTTCTGACAAACCCTCCGTCATCTTTGCCGATTCTGCATTCCTCTTTCACGGCAAATGCCGGCTCCCCCCCTCTTTTTTCTCTTGCATTCACTTTGGAATTGAAATATAATAAGTCTCGACGGAGAGATAACGTCAATAGTCAATACCCATGTAGTAGGAGGAAATGTAATATGGCTTATGTAATCGGTGACGCTTGCGTATCCTGCGGTTCTTGCGCAGATGCCTGCCCTGTTGGCGCTATCAGCGAGGGAGAAGGCAAGTATGAGATCAACGCTGACGCATGTCTGGAGTGTGGCTCCTGTGCAGCTCAGTGCCCGATGTCTGCAATTACCGAAGGCGAGTAATTATATCCGCAAAACAACAGGAAGCCGTTGCAACTGCAACGGCTTCTTTTTTTGTGTATTTTTTCAATTATTACTCGCTCTTCTCTTCGCGGTTTCCCTTGCTGCGGTCGAGGTTCACGAATCTTGTCAGATTTGCCACCCATCCGAGTTCCACGGTACCGATCGGGCCCTGTCTCTGTTTTCCGATGATTACTTCGGTAATGCCGGGCTTCTTCGAATCCTTGTGGTAGTATTCGTCGCGGTACAAGAACATAACGACGTCGGCATCCTGTTCGATGGCGCCGGAATCACGCAGGTCGGAAAGAATCGGGCGCTTATCGTCACGCTTCTCCACCTCACGGGACAGCTGCGAAAGAGCGATAACCGGGCAGTTGATCTCACGGGCCAGTGCCTTTAAGGAACGGCTGATCTCGGAAACCTGCTGCTGACGGGATTCCGAATTCTTTCCGCCGGTCATCAGCTGCAGGTAGTCAATGATAACCAGTTTCAGATCGCTCTCGAGTTTCATCTTCCGGCATTTCGAACGAAGTTCCTGAATGGAAATACCGGGGGTATCGTCAATCATCAGTTTGGCCTGTCCGAGGACACGCGCACTTGTTACAAGCTCGTTCCAGTCGTTGTCCTCCAGGTTACCGGTACGGATCTTCTGTGCATCCACGCGGGAGTGCATGGCCAGAAGACGGTTCACCAGGGATACCGCATTCATCTCAAGGCTGAAGATCGCGGTGGGAACCTGGTTCTTAACCGCAATATAATCCGCGAGGTTCAGGACAAATGCCGTCTTACCCATGGACGGTCTTGCCGCGATCAGAACAAGGTCTGAAGGCTGCAGGCCGGCGGTCTTATAATCGAGATCCAGAAAGCCGGTGGCGATACCGGTTACGGCACCCTTGTTGCGGTATGCCGCTTCCACGTTCTGGATTGCCTGTACAACCACCTCGCCGATCGGCGTAATATCATTGTGCTTCTGCTCCTGGAAAATGGAAAAGAGGTCCTTCTCCGCGCTCTGGAACAGGTCATCCGCGTCCTGCTTGTTCGCATAGGCATTTCCGACGATTTCTTCGGAAACCTTTATGAAGCGGCGCAGTCTCGACTTCTCACGGACAATCTGCGCATACTGGCGCACATTTGCCGAAGACGGTACGGAATCAAGCAGATTGCTTAAGTATTCGAGTGAACACATCTCGTCCGGCAGCTGCTTCGTCCGAAGCCGGTTCTGCACGGTTACCAGGTCGGCTTCCACGCCCTCCGTATACAGTTCGCTGAGTGCCTGGAAATAAACGCCCATCGTCCGGTCATAAAAATCATCGGACTTCAGAAGTTCCGTTGCCTGTTCAATTGCTTCCCGGTCCATCATCATGGAACCGATCACGGAATGCTCCGCCTCTAAACTGTGCGGGGGCACCCTCTTGATTACGTTGTCATCCATGTCAGATTCCTTCCACTTTGACGGTAAGTTCCGAGCTGACCTGCGGGTGCAGCTTTACGGTTGCGGAAAATGTGCCTTCGTTCCGGATCGGATTGGCGATTGAGATCTTCTTCTTGTCCACATCCAGTCCGAGCTGTTCCTTCATGGCTTCCGCGATTTCCTTTACGGAAACGGAACCGAATACCTTGCCGTTCTCGCCGGTCTTAATGCGTACCGTTACCGCGCTGCCTTCGATCTTTTCGCCGAGGGCCTGCGCTGCCTCAAGCTGCTCCTTCTCTAATTTCGCCTGAGCGGCTTTCTGCAGCTTCAAGTCGTTGAGGTTCTTTGCATTGGCCTCAAGGCCGAGCTTCTTCGGAAGGATAAAGTTTCTTGCATATCCGTCGCTGACTTTTACGATTTCGCCCTTCTTCCCGAGCGACTTAACATCCTGAATCAAAATGATTTCCATTTACAGTTCTCCTCCTCGTTTCATGGCACTGAGGACAGCCTTCACCTTGCGGACTGCCTCCTCCGGGGTCGTATCGGTGAACTGGGCACCGGCAACCGTCATATGACCGCCGCCGCCGACCTTCTCCATGATCACCTGTACGTTTACTTCGTCAACGGATCTCGCGCTTACGTAAATCTTCTCCTTATACGGGGTAAATACGAACGATGCGCTGATCCCCTTGATCTCCATCAGATCGTTTGCAACCTGCGCGCCGAGTACGGTGGGCGATTCCACATCGTCCGCCTCACAGATTGCCATGGCAAAGCAGTCGAGGAAGATTTCCGTTCCCGCGATGGCCTTTGCCTTTTCGAGATATTCGTTCATGTCGGTACGGAACGCCTTGCGGATTCTTGTTATGTCGGCGCCGTTTCGGCGAAGAAACGCCGCAGCCTCGAAGGTCCGCACGCCGGTCTTCGTAAGGAAGTTATTCGTATCGATCATGATGCCTGCATACATGGCCTCCGCCTCAAGCGACTTGATCTTCAGTCCGTCGCCGATATACTGCAGGACTTCCGCAACCAGTTCACAGGCGGAGGACGCATACGGCTCAATATAGGAAAGCTGTGCGTTCTCGATGGAATCGGTTGTCAGACGGTGGTGGTCCAGAACGATGATGTCGCGCATATGCTCCACCAACTCCGGGCACTCGGTAATACTCGGACGATTTACGTCCACAATGATCAGCAGGTCATCGGGCTGCGCGATCTCAAGCGCCTTCAGATTGCTGATGAACATATCGTCTTCGTAATCGCTGTTATTGAAAAACTGCGAGATCATCGGGCGGACCGAACTGCCGATCTCGTTGATGACGATGTGTGCCTTCTTGCCGAGGTGCTTCGCAATACGGTACACGCCGACGGCGGAGCCAAATGCATCCACGTCAATATTGTTGTGTCCCATGATGAAGACCACGTCGCGCGCTTCCATCATCTCTCTAAGCGCATGGGCTTTAACTCTTGCCTTGACACGCGTGCTCTTTTCAACGGATTCGCTCTTGCCGCCGTAATAGGTAATGCTGTCGCCGTCCTTTACGACTGCCTGGTCGCCGCCTCGTCCGAGAGCCAGGTCGATTGCCGCACGGGCAAATTCATATCCCGCCGCATAGCTCGTTGCATTCACCCCGAGACCGATACTCACGGTGATCATGGACTCCGCCGTACCTAAGTTTACGGAACGGACCTCTTCAAGGATCGGGAACTTCCGCTCGGTCAGTTCGGGCAGATACCGGTTCTGGAATACGAAGAAATATTTGTCCTTCTCAATCTTCTTGATCAGGGCGTTGATGCCGGTCATGTATTTGTTGATCTTCTGGTCCACGAGAGCCGTCAGAAGGGATCTCTTTACTTCGTCAACGGCTTCAAGCACTTCGTCATAGTTATCGATATAAAGCAGTCCGCAGATCAGACGGTTATCATAGTTCTCCTGCTTCAGTTCGCGGATTTCGGTTTCGTCGAACAGGAACAGCGAGATCAGGGAATCCACTTTCGTTCCTTCGGGATTCATGATCTTCTTCGTTTCCATGTCCTCGCGGAGATTGGCCGAGCTCATCATCCGCATCTGGATGCGGTAATTCCGGTCACCGATGGCCGTACGGTACATCCGGTCGTCGCCGGTCTGCTTCGGTAAGGAAAATGCCTTAATGTCCGGCACGAGCTCGCGAATGCTGTAGCCGCGGTGCCTGTGGCTGATTTCGCGGAATTCGTCGTTGCTCCAGATAACCGTTCCCTCGGAATTCAGGATCGCGTAAGGGGTTTCGAGTTCCTCCAACATCTTATGCTGAACCTTGTAATAATCCAGCGCAAAATCGGTATAATCCCGCAAAATATTCGTCTTATGGTGAATGAAAAGGAAGATTGCCGCTGCCAGATACAAAAGGGTTGCAACGGAAAGCATCGTTCCGGCCTGACGGCTCACAAAAAAGGCCGCCACCGAAGCAACCACGAAAAATGCGCCGAGGAAGAACGGCCACAACAGATAGATTGCAAGTCTTTCTTTTCCGAATTTCATAGGCTTTTCCTTTCTGCCGGACATACGCAACATCCCGCACTATTCACTTTACCATATTCTTCCCAAAAAGGAAAGAGTGAGGTGAAAAAACGGCAGCCTGAGGGCCGCCGTTTGAATTGCCGTATCATTTGCCATATAAAATCCGCTCCGCGTTGTCATGCGTCATGAGCTGAAGCTCCCGGTCCGTAAGTCCGAGGCTCTCAAGTCTTTTAAGCTCGTCCCCCGGATTCCACATCGGGTAGTCGGAACCGAACAGGAAACGCTCCGCCCCGTAAATGCGGATCAGTTCCTTCGAACGCTTCGGTCCGAGGTACATCATGGAACTGCTGCAATCTAAGAAGCAGTTCGTGTCAAGCAGATACTCAAGGGCCAGATCCTGCACGCTCCAGCCGCCGAAATGGGCTGCGATAAAGGTAAGCTTCGGGAATTCCTTAAGAACGTTCCGGACACGCTCGGGGGAATCATAATCGTAGCGGTAGTCGCCGCAGTGAACAAGGATCGGAAGCCGGCCCTCAATCGCGTCATAAACCTCGAACATCCGCGGGTCGTCCACGAAGAAATGCTGGGAATCCGGATGAATCTTCACACCGGAAAGGCCGAGGGCGATCATCCGCTCGATCTCCGCGCTCTTCTCTTCAAAGTCCGCATGAATGGTGCCGAATCCGACGAAACGGCCGGAATGTTCCTTTACCGTGGCGGAGATGAAATCGTTCACGCTCTGCACCTGCTTTGCGCCGGTTGCAACCGAATGCACGATGAACGTATCGATTCCCGCCTCGTCTCCGGCCTCCAAAAGGCGCGCAACGGTTCCGGGCTCGTTCATCTTGATGGAATAGAAATTGCCCACTCCTTCCACTGCCTTCTGCGCTATCTTCTCCGGGTAGATATGCGCATGAAAATCATAAATCTTCATAACTGTCCTTTCGCATAAAAAGAGCCGCCCGTCCGGCAGCTCCGGTATTTCTATTGTCCGCCCGCGGCAGGGGAAATCCCCATCTCGCCGAGCATCTTGTTATACTCCGCAAGGAGTTCCGGGTTGTTCTGGACATAAAACCAGAAGGCTGTCAGCGCAACCGCGGCAATCACCAGAAAGAGCAGAAGCGCCTTGGCAAAGGCCCTTCGTTCCTCGGTCGCATTGGCCCCGAACGCACTGACGGATGCGATTACCAGAAACGCGATCCAGCCGTAAATGGGGATCAGCAGCAGTAACATCATGCAAAGCCACTGCGTCGTCGTAAGCGGACGCTTTACACGCGTTACATCCGTCTCCGCGCCGGCATTTCCGGACTCTGTGACGGACTCCGAAGCCATTGCGGCTTCTGCGGGCTTTACTTCGCCCTCTTCGCGCAGTGAGGCTCCGCAATAATAACAGAAATTGGCTTCTTCAAGCGGATTCTTCCGTCCGCAGTTCCTGCAAACTTCCATAGCGTCCTCCGGTCAACTCACATACTTTCCGCATTATAGCATACCTTTTACGAAAAATGAAGAAGAAATATCGGAAAAATGTCTCCGCGGAGGCGTAAATTCTTTCCGATATAAGTCCACCGGACGATGACACACTTGTTTTTCCCTTCTTCAGGGAGTATAATAATATGCAGAATTTTCCCGGAAGGAACGGATTATGAGCAGGAAAAACGCACAAAAAGACGGTTTAAGCATTATCATCGTCGGCGGCGGCAAGATCGGCAGCACGCTGATCGAACAGCTGTATAAGGAAGGGCACGACATTACCGTAATCGACCGAAGCGCCCCGACGATCCAGTCGTTAACCGACTCCTATGACATTATGGGAATCTGCGGAAACGGTGCAAGCTACACCATTCAGATGGAAGCCGGCATCGAGAGCGCGGATCTGTTAATTGCGGTAACCGATTCGGACGAACTGAACCTTTTATGCTGTACCGTTGCGAAAATGGTCGGCCACTGCGCCGCGATCGCCCGCGTCCGTACCCCGGATTACAGCCGTGAGGTTCCGTATCTGCGTGAGAAACTCGGTCTTGCCATGGTCATCAATCCCGAGTACGAAACCGCAAAGGAAATCTCGCGTATCCTGTCCCTCCCGTCGGCCCTGGAGGTCAACTCCTTTGCCCACGGCCAGGCCGAACTGATCAAGTTCAAAATTCCGGACGGCAACATGATCGACGGCCGTTCCGTCGCCGAACTCGGTAAGTCCATTATCGCGAGCATGGTTATCTGTGTCGTGGAGCGCGGCGACGAGGTTTATATCCCTTCCGGCCATTTCGTTGTAAAGAGCGGCGACACGCTTTCGTTCATCGCTTCCCGGAAGGACGTGCTTTCGTTCCTGCAGCAGATCGGCATTCCGACCCGCCAGGCGAAGGACACGATGATCATCGGCGGCGGCAAAGCGGCATACTACCTTGCTTCCTCACTCCTGCACCAGGGCGTTTCCGTCAAGATTCTCGAGAAGAACCGCGAGCGCTGTGAGGATTTAAGCATCCTTCTGCCGAAGGCAACCGTCATCTGCGGCGACGGTACCGAAGAGGATCTCCTGATTGAGGAAGGCATCCGCTCCACCGACTCCTTCGTTCCGCTTACCGGAAGCGACGAGGAGAACATTCTTCTTACGTTAAATGCAAAGAAGATTTCCGACGCAAAGGTCATCACAAAGATTAACCATTTGAATTATAAAAGCGTGCTCGGCTCGCTGGAACTCGACAGCGTCGTTTATCCGCGTTACATCTGCGCCGAGGCGATTGTCGCCTATGTCCGCGCAAAGAAGGAATCCCGCAACAACAGTAACATCGAAACGCTTTACCACCTTGCGAACCACCGCGTCGAGGCGCTGGAGTTCGAAGTATCCGAGGAGTCTCCGGTTACCGGTACCCCGCTTTACAAATTAGACAAAAAAGACAATCTCGTTATTGCCTGTATCAACCGCGACGGAAAGATCATCATTCCTTCCGGTCAGGATACGATCGAAGTCGGTGACGAAGTAACGGTCGTTACGACGCATTCCGGCTTCCGGGATTTGCAGGATATTCTTGCCTGACGTGCTTTGCGCCGGTTTTTTATAACGGACGGTCCGGGAACGGGCCGTTGGGAGGTTTTTCATGAATCGTGCGATGATTCGCAATATATTGGGATCGGTTCTCGAGATTGAAGCCGTGCTTCTTCTGATTCCCGTTCTCACCGCGCTCTTCTATGGGGAGAATGTCGGCTGGTACTATCTGGCAACCGCCTTTTTATGTTTCCTGACCGGCTGGCTGTTCCGCTTCCGAAAAGCGAAGGATAACGTCTTCTATCTGAAGGAAGGCTGTGTCATTACCGGCCTCAGCTGGATTCTGATGTCGGCCTTCGGCTGTCTTCCCCTGTTCGCAAGCGGCGAGATTCCGAAGTTCGAGGATGCGTTGTTTGAGACCATATCCGGCTTTACGACTACCGGCGCGTCCATCGTTCCGGCCGTTGAGGAACTGTCCCATGCAGCCCTTATGTGGCGGAGCCTTACGCACTGGATCGGCGGTATGGGCGTTCTGGTATTCCTTCTTGCGATCATGCCCTCAAGCGGAAGCTCCCATATGAACATCATGCGTGCGGAAAGCCCGGGACCCTCGGTCGGCAAGCTTGTTCCGAAGGTTCGGCAGACCGCGAAAATCCTCTATCTGATCTATTTCGGCATGACGGTTCTCGAAGTCGTACTGCTGCTGTTCGGCGGCATGACCTTCTTTGAATCCGTCAACACCTCACTTGCCACTGCTGGCACCGGCGGCTTCGGCATTAAAAACAACAGTCTCCTCGGATTTTCCGCATACGACCAGTGGGTTGTCGCCGTTTTCATGATCCTGTTCGGCGTCAATTTTAATGTATATTATCTGCTCCTGTTCGGGCAGATCCGAAAAGCCTTAAAATGTGAAGAAGTCCGCGTCTATCTCGGACTGATCATCGCCGCCGTAGGAATCGTATTTGCCAACATCGTAAACACCGTAGGCAATACTGCCGACGCTTTGCGGCACTCGGTATTTACCGTCGGTTCGATCATTTCCTCGACGGGATTTGCGACGCTCGACTTTAACGAATGGTCTGCCGTGGCCAGGACGGTTCTCGTTACCTGCATGTTTATCGGCGCCTGCGCCGGAAGCACGGGCGGCGGTATCAAGGTTTCCCGTATCGTGATCGCGATCAAGACCGTCTTCAAGGAACTCAATTCCTATCTGCACCCGAAGTCGGTGCGCAAGGTCCGCTTTGAGGATAAGCCCGTAGAACATGAAGTCGTGCGTGCGGTCAATGTCTATCTGATCACATTTTTCGTACTGTTCACGACCTCTATCATTGTGGTTTCCTTTGAAGGAAAGGACCTTGTTACCAACTTTACGGCAGTCATCGCAACGATGAACAATATCGGACCCGGTCTTAACCTTGTCGGTCCGACACAGAACTTTGCGCATTTCAATGTGCTCAGCAAAATCGTTCTGATGTTTGATATGCTTGCGGGACGACTCGAGCTGTTCCCGATGCTGCTCCTGTTCCACCCCGGAATCATAAAAGCTTTCTTCCAAAAGAGCACGATCAAGAATACCTAAGGAAAAGCGTCGGGATGAATTCCCGGCGCTTTATTAATGCATCGAAAGGAGGATTCATGGAACGTTTAATTTTTCATGTTGACGTCAACAGCGCATTTCTTTCCTGGACCTCCGTAAAGAGGCTGCAAAACGGCGAATCCGACCTGCGCCTCGTGCCCTCCTGCATCGGCGGCGACGCCGGAAGCCGCAGTGGCATCGTTCTTGCAAAATCCATTCCGGCGAAACAATTTCAGATTGAAACCGCGGAGCCGATCTCCCAGGCCCTTCGGAAATGCCCGACGCTGGTTGTTGCGCCGCCCGACTTCATGTGGTATCGGCAGTGCTCCAAGGCATTTAAGGATATATGCCGCAGCTATGCCCCGGCCGTCGAGGAATTTTCCATCGACGAATGTTTTCTCGATATGACCGGTACGAGAAGAATCTACCCGGACCCGGTCAAGACCGCATACGAAATCAAAGACCGCATCCGTGACGAACTCGGATTTACCGTAAATATCGGGATCGGCCCGAACAAGCTGCTTGCCAAGATGGCCGGCGATTTTGAAAAACCCGACAAAGTGCATACGCTTTTCCGCGAAGAAATCCCGCAGAAAATGTGGCCGCTTCCGGTCCGTGACCTGCTGTTCTGCGGCAAAGCAACCGCCGAACGGCTCAATAACGGCGGCATCTTTACGATCGGGGAACTGGCCAATGCAAATCTCGACGATCTTAAGAAACTGATGGGGGAAAAGGGCGGAGAAGCACTCCACCGCTCGGCCAACGGCGAAGACACAAGCGAGGTGTCCGAGGATTACGGGGATGCGAAAAGCTACAGCATCGTCACGACCGAGGACGATAACATAACGGATTACGAACGGGCCGACCGTATCCTGCTCGGTCTTACGGACCGCGTATCCAAGCGTCTGCGCCGGGACGGCATGCGGACCACCTGCATATCCGTAACCGTCCGCTATCTGGATTTTAAGACACGTTCCCATCAACGGAAGCTTTCGGAACCGACCGACATTTCCCTTGAAATATACGAACAGGGAAGGCAGCTTCTGCGGGGACTCTGGGACGGAAAGACGCCGCTTCGGCTTCTGGGCATCGCCCTCGGTGACGTAACGAAAGATACCGTCACGCAGTTATCGCTCTTTCCGGAGGACAACGAGCGCCGCGAGAAGCGCCAGAAGATGGACCGCACCATGGACGATATCCTCGACCGGTTCGGCAAAGGAAGTTTAAAACGGGGCTCCGGACTTAAGGAGCAGTAGTAAAGCGCCCGTGCGGAACCGTTTTGTAACCGAAACACAAAAAGCCCTCTGCAAAAGCAGAGGACTTCCTGTTATTCAGCTGTTATTATTCCGTTACTTGTTATTCAAACTCAGATCATGGCAAATGTATGAAGCATCAATGCTGCATAGGCAAAGAAGGAAACAATCAAAACGATCATGAATGCCTTTCCAACGGACGAATCCAGCTGCGTGTTCAGCACTCCGGCCTTATGCAGGATTACTCCCACAATGCAGAGGATGATCGGAATGACTCCGATCAGAAGCAGATACAGCCCGTAACGGTCGGCATGGATGTCCAGGTATACGGTCGGGTTAAATGCCGTACTGACGCTCTTGGCCTCCTTTTTACAGATGATTTCGGCATCGCCGTTTAGTTCCCGGACATAAGCTTTTACTTTAAGTCCATCCGGATTCTTTGACGAATAATCCTCTTCGTTGAAATTCTTCTCAAACCAGTCCTTCTCAGCCCGGATTGTCAGTAATTTATAGTCATCGGTTATTGCAAAAAAATAGTATTCCTTTCCGGTCGGAATCACATAGCTCATGGAATGCTTGATCTCGCATACCGGCTTCGAAGCACTCACAATATTGACGGTAATCCACTCCGTCTTGCAGTCGGCAGGCGTCTGTGCCTTGCCCAGCTCGTGAGGGTCCTTTCCGATTCCCATCATACGGCCGCCGAAGAAGATTGCGCAGCCTAAAAGCCCCACAATCACAAGACATCCTAATATCGCTCCGATCACATCTTTCATCCCTGATCCTCCCATATTCCCGCATATGAAGCATTCTTAAATGCTGTCAAAATTTATAAACTCACAATTGAAATAATAATACCGTCTCCGGAAAATGTCAATCAAACACAAGAAGGCCACGCCGCACGGCGGCGTGGCCTTCCACGTTATTGGGGGTAAAGTTAATGGGGGGATATCAATCGTCAATGGAGATGTATTTCTTCTCTTCAATCTCCGGTTTTGCTTCTTTCTTCGGGACAGTAATCCTCAGAATGCCGTTATCAAATTTCGCTTTGATATCATTCTCGGTAACGTCTTTACCGACATAGAAGCTTCGGCTGCAGGAACCGTAATACCGCTCTCTGCGGATATACTTGCCTTCCTTATCCTTCTCATCCTCTTTCTCCTCCTTGGAAGCATGGATGATCAGATAACCGTTCTTAAGTTCGGCCTTAACCTCATTCTTGCCGTATCCCGGCAGATCCATAGCCAGCTCATAAGCATTGTCGGTTTCCTTTACATCGGTCTTCATCAAACCGTTCATCGGGAATCCGATCCTCTCCATCGGCTTCAGCTCACGAGAAGCTCTTTCAGGTCCGAACATATTATCAAAAAGATCATCAAACAAAGTATCATTTAAAACACCGGGTAACAACATAGGTCATTCCTCCTTTTATCGGTTTATACCGTAACATTTGAATTTCGGAACCCCCGGAAGATTTCTCTCTTCCTTCGTTCTGCCTATGTTATACCACCTGTTAGCACTCGTGTCAAGTGAGTGCTAACAATTTTCACATTTTCTTCACATTTCTCTTTTTCGGTCCCTGAAGAAGCTTTACAAGAACATCGTATGCTCGCTCGCGAAGCGATGCGGAATCGGCGGAAATCCTGTCCGCGTAAACATCCGCCTGCGCCGCGTCTTTACCGAGTATGCGGGCAAGCATCCCGATATAAAACCGTTCCGCTTCCGTATCTTTATCGGAAACGGTTTCCGACTGCCCTTCGTTCCCTGCCGAAGGGGCGTCTTCAAGCGGT
Organism: uncultured Lachnoclostridium sp.; assembly: GCA_946402335.1. GTDB lineage: Bacteria > Bacillota > Clostridia > Lachnospirales > Lachnospiraceae > ISDg. Next base: position 10,178 of record CAMIWE010000017.1, on the reverse strand, counting down.
GTCTCATCCTTTTCTGCCATCTCTTCTAAAAATGCCGGGATTGTCCGAACCGCGATGCGGATCCGAAGCAGTTCCTCTTCCGCACACTCCTCCCCGAGCATTTCCGAAAGAAGCAATACGGTCTGCTGCCGTCCTGCAGACTCCGAAAGCCCTTCAAGGTAAATCTCTCTCAGGTTCGCATAGCTTTTTGCGCCCTTATACAGCATCATAAGAAATGCCGTAACGCCGTAGAACGGATCCTTCTTTTTCGCGGCAAACCGCTCTGCCGCCTCCCGGTTCCCGCAAAACAAAGCGTCAAGCAGTTCCGTGAGAAGTTCCTCCTTGCCGGAATAATTGCTGTAAAGTTTCCCAGTAGTGCAGCCTGCTTCCGCAGCCAGTGCCTTCATTCCCGTAGCGGCATAGCCGTCGCGCAGGAATGCCCTTGCCGCCACCTGAAACAAGGCGTTTCTGGTCTTCTTCTGCTGTTCCGGATTAACGGTTCTTGCCATAATCAATACCTCCGCCGTTTTTTCTATCATATCCTTTCGGAATATCCGAATCAAGTCCTTCCTGTTTTCAGGAATTGAAAAAAATGGAGGACATTTTCCGGAAAATGTAGTACAATAGGTTCGAACTTCATTTCAAGGAGATTTCCGAAAGCGATGAAATACTTACTGGTATTCCTGATCGGCTATCTTGCCGGCTGCTTCAGCACAGCCGATACCGTATCGCGTCTTCGCCACATCAACATCCATAAGGAAGGCACCGGAAACCCCGGCGCTTCCAATGTAACCTTTGTTCTCGGGTGGAAGATGGGCCTGATCGTCGGGGGCACGGATATTTTTAAGGGCATCCTGGCCACATTTTTCACGGTTCTGATCACCGGTGATCCGGTGCTCGGCGTGTACGCGGGGTGCGGCTGCATCCTTGGCCATATGTTTCCGTTCTACCTCAAATTCCGGGGCGGCAAAGGCTTTGCCACACTGGTCGGGGTTTTCTTCGGATTTGACTGGAAATTCGCCCTGCTCATGGTTTTGTTCATCTTCCTGATCACCTGGATCACGGATTATATCGTTCTTGCGACGCTGACGACGGCGGTCATGTTCCCGCTTCGGGCATTTGACGTAACCGCAAGCATGCTGTCGCTTTGCATTGTCGTTCCGGTCGTTCTGATCATGTTTTTAAAACACCGGAAGAACCTCTACCGGATATTCATCCAGAAATCCGGAGAGAAGGGATTCTCGCTTTTGTTCAAAAAGAAATCCGCTTAAGAAAACAGAAAACGGCGTTCCGCGGTATTCAGTGCTTAAAGCAGCTGTTCCGTCGGACCGCCGTTCTTTTTATCTTTTTCTCTTTACTTCGTACATCAGAATCGCTGCTGCCACCGCCGCATTTAACGATTCCGCGCTTCCTTCCATCGGAATCCGGACGCGTCGGTCGGAAAGCGCCGTCGCCTCGTCCGACAACCCGTTTCCTTCGTTTCCGATCAGAATCCCGACCGGTCCTGCGTAATCCGGCTCATCATAAGGAACCGAACCGTTCAGATGGGCCGCGTAAAGCGTGTAGCCGCGTTCTTTCAGCATTCCAAGCGTATCAGGGAAGGATTCCGCATAAGCGAACGGAACGCGGAATATCGCGCCCATCGTTGCGCGTACGACCTTCGGGGAATACGCATCTACCGAATCGGAGGAAAGAATGACTCCGCCGATTCCGGCCGCCTCCGCCGTACGAAGGATTGTCCCGAGGTTTCCGGGGTCCTGCAGCGTTTCCAATAAAAGAAGCGGCTTTCCCTGCTCCGCAAGCTGTCCGGGCGTCTTTTTACACATCTTAACAAGCGCCAGCACCCCCTGCGGGGTAACGGTCTGCGCAACCGAATCGAATACATCATCGGCGACCTCTTCAAACGGACAGCCGGACGCCTTCGCGCGTTCACCGGAAGGCAGGGCCGCCAGAGCGGACTGCGCCCAGTACGCCTTTACCAGAAGGTCCGGGGCCTGCGTCAGAATTTCGAAGAACATTTTCCGTCCTTCGCATACAAACAGACCCGCCTCTTCCCGTTCGCTTCTCTTCTTCATCAGTTTCGCGACGGTTTTCAGTTGATTATTCGATCTGGCCGTTATCATAATTCTCTCCGAAATCAAAGGAAGCCAATAGTGCCTTAAGAAATCCCGTTCAAGCCTCTTCACTGGCGAGCTTCGCTGCCTGGTCGGCCGCGATCAGCGCGTCAAGAATCTCCTGCAGATCTCCGTTCATGATCTTATCGATCTTGTAAAGCGTCAGGCCGATCCGGTGATCGGTCACGCGGCTCTGCGGGAAATTATACGTGCGGATCTTCTCCGAACGGTCTCCGGTTCCGATCTGGCTCCGTCTTGCCGCCGCCTCCGCCTCATGTGCCTTCTGCAGCTCAAGGTCATACAGTTTGGAACGAAGCAGGGCAAATGCCTTGTCCTTGTTCTGCAGCTGCGACTTCTCGGTCTGGGAATATACCACGATACCGGTCGGATAGTGCGTCAGACGAACGGCCGAGTCGGTGGTATTTACGCACTGGCCGCCGTTTCCGGATGCACGCATAACGTCGATACGGATATCCTTTTCATCAATCTGTACGTCAACATCCTCGGCCTCCGGCATAACGGCTACCGAAGCCGTGGACGTATGAATGCGTCCGCCGGATTCCGTCTCGGGAACACGCTGTACGCGGTGAACGCCGCTCTCGTACTTGAGAACGGAATACGCGCCCTGACCGTGCACCATGAACTGCACTTCCTTCATGCCGCCGATACCGGTCTCGTCAATGTTCACAAGCTCGGTCTTCCAGTGGCGTGACTCAATATAGTGGATATACATGCGGTACAGCTCTGCGGCAAATAAAGCCGCCTCATCACCGCCGGCACCGGCACGGATTTCCACGATAACATCCTTTTCATCAAGCGGGTCCTTCGGAAGGAGGAGAATCTTCATTTCCTTCTCCAGTTTCTCTACTTCCTCCTTGGCCGAGGAAAGTTCTTCCTTGAGCATCTCCCGCATATCCTCATCGCTTTCCGAAGCGAGCAGTTCCTCGCTGTCGGCGATGGTTTCCTTAGCTTTCTTATAAGCGGTATACGCCTCCACGAGAGGCATCATATCGCTCTGCTCTTTCATCAGTTTCCGGAAACGGTTCTGGTCGCTCGTAACCATCGGGTCCGAGAGCTCCAGCTGCATTTCCTCATATCTCTTCAAGAGATCTTCCAATTTATCAAACATGATCATTCTCCTTTGTATCGTTTCTTTTTTGGTTTCTCAGCAAAAAAGAAGCGCTACAAATGTCCGACCACCACGCGGTCATTGCCCGCGTAATCTTTTATCACCTTTACTTCGGAGAATCCGTTCGCGGATAACAGTTCCGAAACGGCAATCCCCTGGTCATAACCGATCTCCACGATCAGATACCCTCCTTTCCCATCCGATCCGGCAGGCCTTAAGTACTTCGCGCCTTCGGCTGTCAGAATCCGGTAAAATGTAAGCCCGTCCTCGCCGCCGTAAAGCGCCGCATGAGGCTCGTAATCCTTTACTTCGGGCATCAGACATTCCATCTGCTCCCGGTCAATATAGGGCGGATTGGAAACGATCACATCATACGTTCCCTCCACCTTTTCAAACATATCGCTTAAGACAAATGTGACGTCCGCGCCGTTTCTAAAAGCATTGTCCCTTGCAACCGCAAGCGCTGCTTCGGAAATATCCGAAGCCGTCACGGACCGTGCGCCCGCCAGTTTAGAAAGGCTTATGGCGATACAGCCGGTACCCGTGCACATGTCAAGCACATCGGCGTCTTTGCAGACGGGGATGGCATGTTCCACCAGAACTTCCGTATCCGGTCTCGGGCACAGCGTGTCCCTCGTCACGCGAAACGACAGTCCCATAAAGCCCTGTACGCCCGTGATCTGCTGGAGCGGTTCTCTTCCCGCTCTTCGTCCGACCAGTTCCGCATACCGGTCTGCTTCCGCGTCCTTTATGCGCTCCTGTGCCTTCAAAAGCCAGTCCGAAAGAGACATGCCGGTCACATACAGAAGCAGTTCCCGCGCGTCATAATCCGCATCCGGAACCCCCGCATTGTTCAGTTGCATGACCGCCTGTTTCAGCGCCTCCCGATAAGTCATTGCCTGTCTCTCCGTTCAAAAAAGCCTTCCAGTCAAAAACCGCCTCGACGGAAGCAATCGCACACTCTAACATGGAATCGTCCGGCTCTCTGGTCGTCAGTGCCTGCATCCAAAGTCCAGGACGGCTTAAGGCATTCACCAGCTTGTTGTCCGAACGGCCCGCAAGCCGCAAGAATTCGTAACTAAGTCCCGCCACAAGCGGCAGCAGCAGAAGCCGTGTGCCGAAGCGGACCAAAAGCTTGATCACCGCGCTGTCTCCCTCGTAAAGCGGGAAGCAGTTCACGACGGAAAATACGAGGATACTGATTACCATAACCAGTAACAGGAAACTCGTACCGCAGCGCTTGTGCTCCTTGCTCGAGCTGCGGGCGTTCTCCACGGTTAACGGAAGCCCGTGTTCGATGCAGTTGATCGTCTTGTGCTCCGCGCCGTGATAACAATATACTCTTTTAATATCGGGCATCAGGGAAATGCCCGCAACATAGGCGATGAAGATGATCATCCGGACAATTCCCTCAATCGCGCTGGTCGCAAGAGGACTGTCCCATCCGGTAAGGGATTCGATTCCCCCGGTGATCAGAACCGGAAGGAAGAAAAACAGCGCGATCGTAAGCGCAAGCGACAGCGCCACCGTGCAGAAGATTGCAAAGGGCGTCATCGTCTGGGACGGCTTCTGTGCGGCATTGTCCGAAACCTCCGCCACTTCGATGCCTTCCGAAGGCGTCGTCACAACGCTTTCCGAAGGCGTTGCCGGAGTGTCCTCCGCCACTTTCTTCGCGTCCTTTTGTGCATCCGTTCCGTCCTCGAGAAAATCCGCCGAATAGGTAAGTGCCTTGATCCCGATCACCATTGATTCAATCAGATTCACGGCGCCGCGGATAAACGGCCATCCGAGAAACTTCACTTTTTCACTGACGCTGTGGGTCTCTTTGACATCGACGACAATCTCACCGTCCGGCTTCCGGCATGCCACGGCGTACCGGTTTTTGTTGCGCATCATTACGCCTTCCATAACGGCCTGTCCGCCGATTCCGGAATTCTTCATGACTTCCCCCTGTTCCGCCTGCCGGCGACGTGATTCGCTCTTAAGCAGGCCGAAAAGTATTTCCCCGTATAGAAAAAGGAGTTGAGATAACGGATACCTCAACTCTTTCCAAAAGTCCTATTCATGAATCCAAAACGGGTTCGGATTACAGACCATACTTCTTGTTGAACTTCTCGATCGCACCGCGTGCTTTCGCAGCCTTCTTCTGGCCGGTGTAGAAAGCGTGGCACTTGGAGCAGATTTCCACATGGATCTCAGACTTGGTCGATCCCGTTACGAATTCATTACCGCAGTTGCAGGTAACCTTTGCCTGATAGTACTTCGGCTGGATTGCTTCCTTCATAACTCTCACCTCTCTAAAACTTTTTTATTGGCAGTCGGCCGGCCGAAACCAGTCGACCTGACATCCGATTATCGTGTCCCGGAACAGGACAGCGGACTTATTATAGCATAGCATTTTGCGGAATGCAATACCCAATATACGGAAAATACGACTCCTTTCCGGCTTTTTGGGGACTGAAGGGTGGTCCTTTTCCTACGCCGTTTCCCGCGCCAGCCACGCAAGCTCCTCTTCCGTAAGCTTATCGGGCGGAAGGAGGAATTCCTGATACCGGTTCGTGCGGATGCTGTTAACCTCCCCGTTTTGGTCATAGCGGATTTCCTCCGAGACCATTCCGTATTCATCATAGCGGTATTCGGTGTCCGAAAGGAGCGTTCCGTCCCGGTAGATTTCCTTTTCACGGATTTTTCTTCCCTTTTCCCCGTAGGTATATTCGGTCTTATGCGTATAGAGGATGCTTGCGTCGTTCGGACGGGAATTCAGATATTCCGCGACGAGGTTTCCGGACGCATCATATTCGTACCGGAAGGACATCTCCCCATACCATTCCCCGGATGCGCTGTACTCGCGGACTTCACTGAGCTTATGGCCTTTTTCGTCAAAGGTTCTGGTAACCTTTGTATATTCGTCGGCCTCGCAGTCGTGCCCGTCCTCCGAAAGACAGTTCCCGGAAGTATCATAGGAAAATGTGCACTCCCACTCATACTGCCCTGCTGGGTCCTCTTCGAATTCCCACGCCCGGTCCCCGAATTCGTGGTAGTGTCCGGCAATCCTTGCTTCCTTTGTCCGATTTCCTGCGGCATCGTATTCATACACGGTCCGTGTGGCTTTTCCATACCCGCTGCTGCTGTAAATCGGGACCGCCTGAAAATGCGTTTCCGTAAGCAGGTGATGGTCTTCGTCATAGGTATAATCCGTGCGCGTACTCAGATCCCACTCCCGGGATTTTACCTCGACTCTAATAAGGTTCCCGTTATCATCATAGGTGCGGGTTTGCACCGACGGATCATCATACAGTCCTCCATTTTCGTAATCGCGGGTGTATGTTTCCGTCTGAATCAGCCGGTCCTCTGCGTTGTAGGAATACAACGCCCGTTCCAGAATCCCACCGCCCGTAAGAAACGTAACCTTCTCAAGCACATTGCCCGCATCGTCATATACCATCGTAAAAAGCGGGTACGACTCTTCGTCGCTGATCGTACTCGTAAGCGGACGCCATACGCGGACTTCCCGGTCCCCCGGAGTTATTTCTAACGTCGGATCGGTGATCACGACATTATCCGGTTCTTTGGTTACAGCCGGCTGTTTCTTCGGCTTTTCCTTTGAGAAAATACCCGTAAGCAGTATTCCCTCGGCAATTAACGCCACTGCACTCAGTGCAACGAAAAGACCGATCCATTTCCGGACGGTTCTTTTTCTCTTCCCCTGCATGTTATTGTCCTTCACAAAATTTCTCTGCTTACCGCTTCTGTGCTTTTATGATAATGCTCATATACGGATAACGGTAAGGCGTTCCGTCCGGCTCGGCGATCCGCACGCGAGCGGACAGATATTTTTCGTATTCTTCTTTTGCTTCCGCGACCGTCTCAATCGAAAAGCCGGCCGAGGTAAGCGCATCAATCCATTCCGCCCTGGTGAGAATTCCGAACCGCTCGCAGATTTCACGCTCGTAACTTTCCTCGCCCCAGGTATACGTACTCAGAAATTCCTTCAAAAAGCCCTGTCCGGCAAGGAAACGTCCGTCTCCGAGATCTTTGATCCCGCAGTCGATATCCGTATGGTCAAAGCCGCGGAAGTCCTTTTGGAAGCGGAACAGCCACCGGCTGTCCTCCGGGTTTACAAAGGAAATCACCTTCGGTTCGTTTTGCCCGGCCTCAGGAACCATTACGCCGTCCCGAAGCAGAATGACGCCGTCGTCCGAAAGAATCTCCCGGCACTTTAAAAATGCGTCTGCTATCGGCTTTTTGGTAAACCGCAGGACCGGATCCTCATGATAGGAGGAGATTTCATGCAGGATTGAGGAAAATACGACCGTATCGTATCCACTCCCCTCCGTCTTCATGAAATCCCCGTGGATCAGTTCCCACGGTCCTCCCATTTCCGAGAGCTTTTGAATGGCTTCCGCATTTAAATCAAGTCCTGTCAGCTTTGCGGTCGGATTTTCCTCTTGTATCGCATACAGCAGGACGCCGCTTCCGCAGCCGACATCTAAAATGTTCATACCCTGCCTTGCCATGATCGGCAGAAAACCCTTGGTCGAATTGCGGATGCTTTCCGTCATACGCTTTAAGTAGCGCTGATAATTTTCCTGATTGCTGCTGCTCAGTTTCTCCAGCTGGTTCATTGCCGTCTCCTTCCGGCCGTCTTAATCCGGACCGTCCCGTCCGTTTCAAGCTCTTTATCCGAACAATCCTGTCCGCTTTAGTGTCCTTATCCGAACATTCTCGTCCGCTTCAGCTGCGTGATAAACTCCGCATTCGAACGCGTATGCGAGAACATGTTGACGATCATCTCCGTAGCCTCTTCCGCTCTTGCGCCGCCGAATGCACGCCGCATGATCAGATTGGCCTCCTGTTCCACCGGCGAGAGAAGCAGATCCTCCCGTCTCGTGCTGGACTTCGGCAGATCGATTGCCGGGAATATGCGTCTTTCCGAAAGAGCCCTGTTCAGTGTCAGCTCCATGTTGCCGGTGCCCTTGAATTCCTCAAATACAACATCGTCCATACGGCTTCCCGTATCGACAAGCGCCGTTGCGAGAATCGTCAGGCTTCCGCCCTCCTTCATGCAGCGGGCCGCGCCGAAAAACTTCTTCGGCATATACAGTGCCGCAGGATCCAAACCACCCGAAAGCGTACGTCCGCTGGACTGGCAGGTCAGGTTGTAGGCACGCGCCAGTCTTGTGATACTGTCAAGCAGAATGATTACATCCTTGCCGTATTCCACAAGCCGTTTTGCATGTTCGATCGTCATTTCGGAAACACGTTTATGCTTCTCAGGGGCTTCGTCAAATGTGGAATAGATAATTTCCACATTGTCGCCCTTGATGCTTTCCTTCATATCCGTAACTTCCTCGGGGCGCTCATCGATTAGAAGGATGATCATGTGAAGTCCCGGGTTGTTTCTCTGGACCGCTCTTGCGATGTCCTTAAGAAGCGTCGTCTTACCGGCCTTCGGCGGCGAAACAATCATACCGCGCTGTCCTTTTCCGATCGGGGACAGAAGGTCCACGATCCGTACGGAGGTCGGTCCGCCCTCGGTCTCGAGGCGAAGTCGCTCATGCGGGAATACCGGGGTCAGCTTCTCGAAACGTTTCCGGTATACGGCACGCTCGGGATTCTCCCCGTTGATTTTCGTAACGTTTAACAAAGCGACGAATTTCTCCGTCGGGGATTTCACCTTCAGATTACCGCATATAATATCGCCGGTCGTCAGATTAAAGCGCTTGATGATGGCCGGGGAAACATACACGTCGTCCGGACTCGGCAGATAGTTTTCATCCCGGATAAATCCGAAGGACTGTTCCGCCGCAATCTCTAAAATTCCGGTCTTCGTTATACCACTGTCCTGCGGATCGCGCTGCGGATTTACACGGTAGCGGTTCTGCGCCTCATTCTCACTGACGCGTGCCGGTTCTTTTTGCATAACGGGGCGTGCTTCAACGGAAGCGCTGCCCTCCTTCGGTCTGACGGAAGCCCGCACAACGGTGCGCTCTGTTCTTCCCGGTTCCGTACCCTGCAAAGCAGGTCTTGCAGCCGTTTCTTCCGGCCTTCTGTCCGGTCTGCGCTCTGCCTGAAAAACTCCGGAAGCAGCTTTCGCTTCGGGCTTCTCCGCCGCTTTTATGTTCTTTACGGACTTTTCCGCAGTTTCCGTGCTCTTTACGGAAGGGGCTTTTTCGGTTCTCTCCGCTGCTGCGGGCTTAGCAGCCTTTGCCGCTGTATTCTCCGTTTTAACGGGTTTCTCCGCCTTCACGATCTTAACGGATTCCTTTTCGTTCTGTGGCGCCGGGGCCAGCTCCGAAGCAGCCTCCAGCAATTCAATGATTTCGCTCTTTTTTTTGCTGCTGCAGCCTGAAATTCCAAGTTCTTTCGCCGCTTTACGCAGTTCTGCCAAAGGCATATCGTTCCATTTATCCATATATTCATTCCCCAAAGTTTGAATTCGGTAAGCAAATTGACCGGATACCGGTTTTCGTTTTGCCTGCTTATACAGTTATGAATCGGGATTCATTCTATCAGATACGATTCCCGCGAGTCGGGAATCAAAGAATACTCTATAAAGAAAAATGCGGGAGCAGGGTTAGCTGCCCCCGCGTGAGGGATTTCGTGCATTGCACCAAAACCCCGTTAAGATTCAAAGATTTCGGTCGACTATTATTCGTCCTTCTCCTCATCGGAATCCTCGAATTCGTCATCGAATTCGAATTCCTCGTCTGCAAATTCAGACTCGAAGAAATCGGAATCGTCAAATACTTCGGAGAAATCTTCCGTGAACTCGGCGTCGTCTGCGCGAGCGTCGGTATCAGCGGCAATAACCTCGGACTCGTCAACAAGACCGTCTCTGAACTCGTCTTCAAAGCCCTCAATGTTATCTAAGATTTCGTTGTCCGTATCAAGACGGATATTGCGGTACTTCTTCATACCGGTTCCGGCAGGAATCAGTTTACCGAGGATAACGT
>CAMIWE010000016.1 GCA_946402335.1 uncultured Lachnoclostridium sp. | reverse complement strand
TATGTGAATGTTCGGGTTATTGCAACCAATTCACAAGTGAAGGAGGTGCTTGTATCATGGCAAAATGTGAGATTTGTGATAAGGGTGCACTTTTCGGCAGACAGATCAGCATTACACGTAGTCAGGTTTCCGGCAGAGCAAATAAGATGTGGAAATCGAATGTTAAGACCGTACGCGTAAAGGTTAACGGTGGAACGCAGAAGATGCATGTATGTACTTCGTGTCTCCGCTCCGGTTTAGTGGAAAGAGCATAATGATTCAGGGGTATTGCGAAGGCGATGCCCCTTTTTTCTTTGTTTTCGGAATAAGAATGGGATTGGAAACACATTTTTTTGAAAAATGTGTTTATTTTTCTGCCATTTAATGGTAATATGTCAATATCTATGAGTTTGTTTTTATGCTTCACAGATTAGGAGGAAACCTATGGACGGAACGATTACCAATAACCACGGTGATGTATATATTGATTTGGATGTAATCGCGAATTATGCGGGGTCCGCAGCCACCGAATGTTTCGGTGTTGTGGGAATGGCTGCCGTCAGTATGAAGGACGGCCTTTCCAAGCTCCTTCGTAAGGATTCGCTGAAGCATGGCGTAAAAGTAAGAATCGCAGAGAATCGTATCACGATCGATCTGCATATTATAGTTTCTTACGGAATCAGCATTCAGGCGGTGTGCACCAACCTTTATGAGAACGTGAAATACCGCGTGGAGGATTTTTCCGGACTGAATGTCGAAAAGCTGAATATTTTTGTGGACGGCGTCCGCGTGATTGATTAATGTTAGAAACGCCGGCCCATTCGGGTTTTTGGCTAAAGGAGGAAGAGAAGTGGCACTTAATACGGTAGATGCTTCGCTTTTGAAACGCATGTTTCTTACGGGAGCGAAGAATCTGGAAGCACAGAAGGAAGTCATCAACGAACTGAATGTTTTCCCGGTTCCCGACGGGGATACCGGTACGAATATGACGCTGACGATCATGTCTGCAGTGAAAGAGATCAGCCAGATGCCGGACGCATCCATGCAGTCGGTTTCCAAGGCGATTTCTTCCGGTTCTTTGAAGGGCGCGCGCGGAAACTCCGGCGTAATCCTTTCCCAGCTGTTCCGAGGCTTTTGCAAGAGCATTAAGGGATATGAAGAGCTGAACGTCCAGCTTGCGGCAGAGGCTTTTGACAAGGCTGTGGATACTGCTTACAAGGCGGTTATGAAGCCCAAGGAAGGAACGATTCTTACCGTTGCCAGAGCAGGCGCGGAAGCGGCTGCTGAAATTGCGGATTATACCGAGGATGTAGAGGAATTCCTCGATAAAGTAATTGACCGGATGCAGATTGCATTAGACAACACCCCGGAACTTCTGCCGGTATTAAAAGAGGCAGGTGTAGTGGATTCCGGCGGAACGGGTCTTCTTGCCGTTATGCGCGGCGCAAGACTCGGTCTGAGCGGAGAGGACATTGATCCCGAGGCTCTGATCAAAGAAACCGGTGATTCTTCCGCAAAGAAGTCCGGCGGAGCACGTTCGGACGAAATTTCCACCGCCGACATCAAGTTCGGCTATTGCACGGAGTTTATCATCCTTCTTGAGAAGGATTTCACCGTAAAGGAAGAGACCGATTTCAAGACCTTCCTCGGTTCCATCGGTGATTCCATCGTGTGCGTTGCGGACGACGGCGTCGTAAAGGTACACGTTCATACGAATGACCCCGGTCTTGCCATTCAGAAGGCTTTGACGTACGGCCAGCTGTCCCGCATGAAGATCGACAACATGCGCGAAGAGCATCGCGAACTTGTTGTGGAGAAGGCCGAAGAGAAGGCTGCTCCGAAGGCGCCTGCGGCACCTGCCAAGGAGATGGGATTTATCGCCGTAAGCGTCGGGGACGGAATGAATGAGATATTCCGCGGGCTTGGCGTAGATTATGTGATCGAAGGCGGCCAGACCATGAACCCGAGCACGGAGGACATGCTGAAGGCCATCGACCGGGTAAATGCGAAGAACATTTTCATTTTGCCGAATAACGGAAACGTAATTCTTGCCGCAACCCAGGCAAAGGCTCTTACCGAAGGAAAGAACATCATCGTGATTCCTTCGAAGACGGCTCCCCAGGGTATCAGCGCAATGGTCGGATTCCTTGCGGATTCCGATGTTGAGACGAACGAGCAGATGATGACCGAGGCACTCGGTGCCGTGAAGAGCGGTGAGATCACCTATGCGGTTCGTGACACGACCTATGAAGGGCTGGAGATCAGCTCCGGCGATATTATGGGAATCGCGGATGAGGGTATCCTTACCGTAGGTTCCGAGGTCAGTAACGTAACGGTTCAGCTTGCCGACAAGCTGATTGATGATGAGTCCGGACTGGTAAGCATCTATTACGGTGCCGATGCAACCGAGAAGGACGCCGAGGAAATCGCCTCTCGAATCGCGGAGCAACACCCCGATGTTGATGTGGAAGTTCACTTCGGTGGTCAGCCGGTATACTATTACCTGCTTTCCGTAGAATAAGTACCTTCAAGGGGCTGAGTAACATCAGCCCCTTTTTCGTTTCAGGCGGTTTCGGGAACAGCCGTAAACCGCATCGTTTCTTACCCTTGGGAGGGCAACCATGTATTGGTCTGATCCGGTTGTAAAAGTGAAGGGCATCGGAGCCAAATCCGCCGAGCTTTACGCCAAACTCGGGATTGTCACGGTCGGGCAGCTGATCGGGCATTTTCCGCGGGAATATGAGCGTTACGAGGCGCCGGTACTGATCGGTTCCGCCACGGACGGCATGGTGTGCACGGTAGAGGGCATTCTGACCGAATCCGCCAAGCCGGTACCGGGCAACGCAAGACGCATGATCGTGGCGCGTGTCCGGGACGTTTCCGGCGAGATGGAATTCCGCTGGTTCAACAGTCCATACATTTTAAAGCAGTTTCCCCATGGGCGCAGGCTTCTGTTCCGCGGCAAGGTATCAAAGAGCGGCCGGAGAGTCTGCATGATGCAGCCCGAAATCTTCACCGAAGAGGCTTACCGGATGCGTATGCGTTCCATGCGGCCGGTGTACCATCTGACGGCGGGGCTTTCGAGCAATGCCGTTTCAAAGGCCGTTAAAGCGGCGCTTTCGGTGACCGAGATCCCGGATCCGATGCCGCAGAAGCTCCGCAAGCAGCGGGGACTCATGAAGCTTGCGGACGCCTATATAGAGATTCATGAACCGAAGGACGAAGCGGTTACGAAGGAGGCCGTCCGCAGACTGGCCTATGACGAATTCTACCGCTTCCTGCTGTCGGTAAGACATATGAAGATGAGTATCCTTCGGGAAGCGAACAGCTGCGTGATCGAGAAGCATACCTATGCAGACGCGATTCTCGGAAGCCTTCCGTATGAGCTTACGGGTGCACAGAAGAGAGCGGTTGCCGAGATCACGAACGATCTGCAGGGCGCGTACCCGATGCAACGGCTCTTACAGGGCGATGTCGGCTCCGGTAAGACAATCGTTGCGCTTCTTGCCCTTTCGATGTGTGCGGAATCGGGCTTCCAGGGGTGCCTGATGGCGCCGACCGAAGTACTGGCAAGACAGCATTACGACACCTTCTGTAAAACGTTGGAACCATTTGGCCTGAAAGTTGCCCTTCTTGTCGGCTCACAGGGTTTGGCAGAGCGTAAGAAGATGCTTGCAGGGCTTGCTTCGGGCGAATACCAGATCGCAATCGGCACCCATGCGCTTTTCCAGGACAGCGTGCAGTTTTCAAATCTCGGCCTTGTCATCGTGGACGAGCAGCACCGTTTCGGCGTAAAGCAGCGCGAAATGCTCCAGAGAAAGGGCATGACGCCGCACCTGCTCATCATGAGCGCGACGCCGATTCCCAGAACCCTCGCCATGATGCTTTATGGGGATATGGATATCTCTCTTTTGGACGAACAGCCCGCAAACCGCCTTCCGGTCAAGTCCTGCGTCGTGGACGGTTCCTACCGGCCGACCGCGTATAAGTTCATACGGGAGAAGGCAGCGGCAGGCGACCAGGTCTATGTGATCTGCCCGATGATCGAAGAAAGTGAAACATCGGATGGGGAAAATGTGACCGAATACACCCAAAAACTCCGCGAGGAGCTTCCGGGACTCACCATATCCGCACTGCACGGCCAGATGGACGGCGCGGAGAAGAACCGGATATTGAATGAATTTGCCGCCGGAAACATTCAGGTTCTGGTCAGCACCACCGTTATTGAGGTCGGGATCAACGTTCCGAACGCCACCGTGATGATGATCGAGAATGCGGAACGTTTCGGCCTTTCCGCTTTGCACCAGCTGCGCGGACGTGTCGGAAGAGGCGCGAAGCAGTCCTATTGTATCTTTATTCAGGGCAATGAGGATGCGGAGAGCCGGGAACGGCTTAACGTGCTTTTGCATGCAAAGAACGGCTTTGAAATCGCGGAGGAGGACCTGCGGCTTCGCGGCCCCGGGGATTTCTTCGGAATCCGCCAGAGCGGCGGTATGGACTTTAAGATTGCGGACATCATCCGGGATGCCGCGGTATTGAAGGACGCGAAAGACGATATCGACGCGCTTTCCGAGGAGGAATCGGAGGCGCAGTATCATGTTTTGATTGCAGAACATTCGGATATTGTTGTATACTAAAAGATGTGGATTTTCTAAAATATCCTGCGGGAAATGTAAGAGGAGTATAGCTTTATGCTCGGTTCGCTCTATTTTATGATCTGTATCGGAATCGGATTTGTCATCTGTGAATTGTTTTTTCCGAGACTTTCCCTTTTCGGCAGTAAAACCTACGGCGGAAATGCAGCAGAAATTCCGTCTCTTTTCGTATGCCTTCCCGCCTGGAGTATTTTCGGCCTGCTTCCGGTAACGTGGGTGACTTATCTTATTGCCTACCTGTTTCAGGGCAAACGGCATCCGCTCTTTTATGCCAATGCGATCGTTATGCCGGTTGCGGCGGGAATTATCGTTGCCTATCTGATCTGGCGGCATAAGCAGTCCGCTAAGACGGTTCTCAACGCGGTTAAGGACTTAAGCCTCGCGGAGATTCTCTTCGCGGCCGTAGTCTTTGCCTTTTATATGGTTCTTTTCTTCTGGACATTTTCCTATCATGACCACGAATATTATATCGGTTGGACGGTAGCGAGCGATTTCTCCCCGCACATCGGAATGATCCGTTCGTTCTCCATCGGGAACAATTTCCCGACGCAGTATTCGCATTTTGCGGGCGAAGACATCAAATACCACTTCCTGTTCCAGTTTTTCGTCGGGAACCTGAATTATCTCGGAATCCGCCTTGACTGGGCGTTCAATTTTCCGAGCATCTGGTTCATGGTATGTACCTATATGCTGCTGTATTTCTATACGGTCAAGCTGACCGGGAAGAAGGCCGTCGGCTATCTTTCGACGGTGTTGTTCTCGTTCCGCAGTTCCTTCGCCTTTTTCGAGTTTGCAGGCACGATCAACAAGGCTTCGTCCGTGATGGACCAGCTTCGTGAAAATCCGGCGTTCATCGGTAAAACGGAGCATGAGGACTGGGGACTCTGGAACCTGAACGTATACTGTAACCAGAGACATCTGGCAGTGGGACTTTGCGTTTTATTGTTTGTGCTGATTTACTTTACGCAGTTCTTATACGGACAGAGCAGAAGAGTGAAGGCGGCGGCCGAAAGCCGGATGCTGCAGTTCTTCGCGGAACATCCCGATGCGGAGCCTCTGCCCGGCGAGAAGGCGGAATACATGGCTCGGGAATCGTTCCTCAGAAAGGAAGGATGGATCAGCAGCAAATGGACCGAGTGCGTGGGTTGCGGATTGCTGCTCGGGCTTTGCAGCTTCTTTAACGGGGCGTGCGTGATTGCCTGCCTTTGCGTTTTGTTCGTGATGGCGTGGCTGTCCGACCGGCGGATTGAGTTCGCGATGACCGCGAGCATTACGGTAATCCTGTCCCTACTGTCGACGAAGTTTTTTATCAGCGGAAGCGCCGTTGAGCTGAAGTACCAGTTCGGTTTTCTTGCCGACCAGCCGACGATATTCGGTGTGATCCGCTACCTTGCCCTGCTTTGCGGCATCCTTCCGGTTGCCGTTCTGGCCGCCCAGTTTTTCCTGAGCGGCACGGGCAAATTCCTTTCGTTCGCATTTACAGCACCGGTGATCCTTGCATTTACCGTAACCATGACAAACGACATCGCGGTCAACCATAAATACATCATGATCGGCGTTATGCTGTTATGTATTCCGGCGGCAGTGCTTGTTCATAAACTGTGGCAGTTGAGGGGCATGTATGCAAAGGCGATTGCGATTCTTTTGCTGTTCAGCCTGACGATCACCGGAATCTACGAATGCGGCGTCATTTTTTCGAAAAATGATGAGAAGAACGACGGCGTGATGAAGTTGAACGAGGATTCGGACCTGTGCAAATGGGTCATGGAACACTCGGAGTCGAAGGACATCTATCTGACCAACTGGTATTCCCTGAACGAAGTCGTTCTCGGCGGGGCAATGCTTTATTTCGGATGGCCGTATTACGCGTGGTCGGCCGGGTATGATACCTACGGGCGCGAGCCGTCCGTATACGCGATGTATACGGCATCCACAAGCGACGAACTGGATGCACTGGTAAAACAGTGCGGCATCCGCTATATCGTTATTGATGCAAGCTTATACACGAGGGAAGAATTTGTCGTGAATGAGCAGAATATCGTTAATACCTACAAACTGGTATATAATGACGGCGCAACGAAAATCTTCGACACGCACGTCAGGCTGAAAGCAAATGGGGAGGAATGACAAAATGGAAGCGAAGAAGTATGAGAAAACGGGACTGGGCAGGATCTTATGTGCTTTGATGTTTTTCTTCCTGTTCCTGTATCTCGGAATGCGTTATATGGGAATGCAGGAGTATTCCTATGTATTGTCCTGGTGGCTGATGCTTATCATTTTGGGAATTGTCATGCAGCCGCTCTGCATCATTTTATTCAAGCGTTTTCATGACGGCGGCTGGATCTTCGCGAAGGCACTCGGAATCGGTGCATGCGGCTGGCTTACGTGGTTTCTGGCCTCGCTTAAGATTGCGAAATTTTCGTACCTGTCCACCATTCTGAGTCCGGTCATCGTACTGATCATCGGTCTTGTGGTATTTTACTTTACGGTTCTTAAGAAAAACCGGGAGTTCAAGCTTTCGGAATTCTATACAAGGGACCGACTGATCTCGATGCTTTGCGCCGAAGTGATCTTCTTCTGCGTATTTATTATATGGTGCTATCTGCGCGGATGCAACCCGGCCGCTTACGGTACGGAGCGCATGATGGACTACGGCTTCATGCTTACGATCTTTAAGAGCGATTACATGCCGGCCGTGGATATGTGGTTTGCGGGAAAGGGTATCAACTATTATTATTTCGGCCAGTATCTTGCGGCATACCTGACGAAGCTTGCTTCGGTTCCGGTAACCCACGGATATAACATCGATATGGCAATGCTCGCGGCATTTGGCTTCGGCATGCCGTATTCCATCGTGAATAACCTTGTACGTGTCCGTCTGGTGGACCGCTGCGCGGAAAAGCTTACTGCAAAAGAAGAGAAGAACAGCATTATGTTAGGGGAGATGCGGGACGAGAAGCCGTTCATCCGTCCGGTTTTCGCCGGTACGCTGGCGGGTATTTCGGTTGCGTTCTCCAGCACCATGCATTATCCGGTCTTCAAGTATTTCCTGCCGAAACTTCGGGAACTGCAGCATAAGGAGCCGCTTAAGGAGTATTTCTTCTCCAATCCGACGCGTTATATCGGATTCTACCATGACCGTGACGATAAGCCGATTCACGAGTTTCCGGCTTATTCCTATACCCTCGGCGACCTGCATGCCCATGTCTGCAATACGATCATGGTCATGACGCTTCTGGCAATCCTTTTTGCGATCCTGCTTCGCAGAAAAGAGAAGATTGACACGCTCCGCCTTACCGGCGAAACCGAACCGCCGAAGTCGTTCCTTATGGAAGTGTTCCATCCGACCATCATTGCCTGCGCATTCCTGTCCGGGATTTTCAGGATGTCCAACTTCTGGGATTTTCCGATTTACTTCGTTGTTTCGGGAGCCGTAATCCTGTTTTCCAACCTGCTGGTGTACGAATTCCGCGGAGAAGCATGGCTTCTTACACTGGCTCATGCGGGCGTCTTTATAGTGATTTCCAAATTCGTGAGCCTGCCGTACGATCTGAAGTTCGACAGCATTTCCACCGGAATCGGTATCACCTTCCGTCATACCTGGTTCCGTGAATTCCTGGTTGTCTGGGGACTCCCTACGGCATGTCTGATCGTATTTGCCACAGTCCTTCTTTTGGAGATGCGTAAGGCGGCCAAACAGAAAGCGGAAGCGGCCGGCAAGAAGAAAGTATCGGAAGAGGATGACGAGTATGCGGACAGCTTCTGGGAGCGTCTGTTCACGTCACTTCGTGTCAGCGACCTGTTCGTATTGACGATTATGCTTTGCGCGGCCGGACTGGTGCTGATCCCCGAAATCATCTTCGTGCGGGATATTTACGGCGGCGCCTACGAGCGGTCCAACACGATGTTCAAGCTGAGTTACCAGGCATTTATCATGTACGGTATCGGAATGGCTTATGTCGTTTCGAGACTGACCTTTATTCCGAAGAGCAAGTTCCAGAAAGCTTTCGGCATTCTGGCAATCCTTTGCATGCTGCTTTGCTCCAACTACTTCTGGCAGTGCCGCAGAGACTGGTTCGGCAAGGAGTTTTCCACGATGGATGCGACGGCGTTCCTGCCTACCGTCAACAAGGACGATGCCGAAATGATCCAGTATATTAACGACAACATCGAAGGACAGCCGGTAATTATGGAGAACGGAGGCCTCAGCTATACATTCTTCAACCGGATTTCGGTATTCACCGGTAACCCGACGGTAGTCGGCTGGTGGACGCATGAATATCTGTGGCGTTCCTCCGGCAAGACCGTCATGTCGCCCGAACAGCAGGAGCGTAACGACGATATCCGCAAGCTGTATACGTCGCAGGATGTGAACGAAGTCCGTACGCTGTTAAAGAAATACAAGGTGGATTACATCTATTACGGCCAGCACGAGCTGGTTAACGGATTCGCCCAGAAGACCGTCGATTCGAATACCGATATGTCGAATCTGCTGAACCTGCAGGGCTCCTATTACGAAAAATGGGATACCAACCTGAACGTTCTGCTTTCCCTCGGCGATATCGTCAAAGTAATTCCGGCTACCGGAAGCAAGCAGTATACGACCTATCTGATCAAAGTGCGGCCGATTAAGTAACGGCTTTTGCGAAAGGAAAAGAAGCGTATTTGCCGGTTCCCGGATGTGGCTGCGAGCCAAAACAAGCATTTAAAAATTCGATTCTAATGAAAAAAGTGCTGTCCATTAAACGGGACAGCACTTTTTGTATCATTGCCTCAGAAACAAGGACAAAACCTATTCAGGAGGCACAAATTATGAATAAGATTATGAATTGGATCCGTGACCACAAGGAAGAGAGCGCTGACCTCGGCTGCATCGTGGCATTTGCCGCGGTCGCCGTGATGTTCTTCTTCGGAAGGGAAACGGCTGCTGCCATCTGCGCAGTGGGAGCGCTGATCGGCATCGGGGCAAATGTAACCGCTTAATCGTCCGATTCTTCTTCGGATTCCTTCGGCGGGAGAATGATGCGTACGCGGACAACCCGGTTCTTCGCAACCGTTTCGGCCACATAGGTGACGTTGTTCTCGGTGATCGTTTCGCCTGCGGACGGCAAGTGCTCCAGCAGGTGAATCAGATGGCCGGCAATAGAATCATAGTCATCGGACTCGAGTTCCAGGCCGAGGGCCTCGTTGATATCGTCGAGACGGGCATTTCCGTGCACGAGATAGGTACGGTCGTCAATCTGGCGGATTTCGTCCTCTTCGTCGGCATCGTACTCGTCGCGGATCTCGCCGACGATTTCCTCAAGGAGGTCTTCAAGGGTAATGATTCCGGCCGTAGCGCCGTACTCGTCCAAAACGACGGCTATCGTTACGGAGTTCTTACGAAGTTCCGCCAGAAGGTCGGAAGTCTTCTTGAACTCGAACGTAAAGAACGGCTTTCGCATAATGTCGGCGACGGAAAATGCCTTCTTGTCGCCGTCATAGCGGAAGAAATCCTTCAGAAACAGGATGCCGACCACGTTGTCGCGGGAATTGCGGTACACCGGCAGACGCGAATAATTGTTCTGCAGAAACTGGGCGACAACCTCCTCGTAGGTCGCATGCACATCTAAGAAGTCCACATCGATACGGGGAACCATGACGTCCTTTGCAAGGGAGTCGCCGAAATCAACCACGTTGTTGATCATTTCCCGTTCTTCGCTTTCAATGACGCCTTCCTCATGGCTTACATCCACATAGGTTAACAGCTCGTCCTCGGTGATCGGGGCCGGGCTCTTTTTGTTTAAACGGAACAGGAACAGGAAGATCTTCGCGAACCCGTTAACCAGCCAGATAACCGGCGTCATGACAGTCATATAGGCATAAATCACCGGGGCATAGAACATGGCCATTTTCTCGGAATGCATCGAAGCGGCTGTTTTCGGAACGATTTCGCCGAAAATGATTACGAGAAAGGTCAGTATGCCTGTTGCTATAGTCAGATAGTTGTTCTGAAACTGTATGTTGACGAATTTCGCAGATAGGGCAGAAGCGGACAGGTTGACAACGTTGTTGCCGATCAGAATGGCGGAAAGCATCTTCGTATTGTGCTCTTCAAGACGCAATACGAGCTTGGCTGCCTTCTTGCCGTCGTCCGCGAGGGAACGCATGCGTACCCGGTTGACAGAAACCAGAGCGGTTTCCGCAGAAGAAAAGAAAGCTGAAAGAATCAGCAGAATTACAATAGCAATTAATATCCATTGCGCGTCAGGATCTAAAATAGAAAATCACACTCCCTTAATTGATATGTACGGTTCAGACCGTTTCCCTTTGCAGAGATAATAAAACATTATATATGTTTCTTCAGGGCTTGTCAAATATGGACGGATGAAGGGCCCGGCCGAAGAAAAATGAGTGGATATTTACCCCTGTGTATGCTATACTAAACTATGTATGCATATGATTCATTCAAATTAAATTCTCAGACAGGAGTAACGATATGTTAGAATTAAAAAATGTCAGTTTCCGGGTCGATGATGAAGGCGCCGGAGAGAAAGAGATTATCCGGGATATAAGCCTTACGATCCCGGACAATCAGTTTGTTGTGCTTACGGGGCCGAACGGCGGCGGTAAATCCACGCTTGCAAGGCTCATTGCAGGAATTGAAAAGCCCACTGCGGGCAGAATCTTCTTTAACGGGGAGGATATTACGGAGCTTGGCATTACGGAACGCGCGAAGATGGGCATCGGATTTGCCTTTCAGCAGCCGGTCCGCTTTAAGGGCATTACCGTGCGTGACCTGATCACGCTTGCCGCAGGCGAGAAGATCAGCACGACGACGGCGTGTGAATATCTTTCGGCTGTCGGCCTTTGCGCCCGCGATTATATCAACCGTGAGGTCAATGCGAGCCTTTCCGGCGGTGAAATCAAGCGTATTGAGATCGCGACGCTGCTTGCCAGAAAGACACCGCTTGCTATTTTTGACGAGCCCGAGGCGGGTATCGATCTGTGGAGCTTCGGAAACCTGATCCGGATTTTCGAGAGCATTCATAAAGAGCAGAAGGGCACGGTTCTTATCATTTCCCATCAGGAGCGCATCCTGAATATCGCCGACCGCATCGTGGTGATCGCGGACGGAAGCATTCTTTCGGAGGATGCGAGTGCGAAGATACTGCCGAAGCTTCTCGACCGCTCGATGGAATGCCAGTTTCATAAAGAGTAACGCGGCAGGGCACGAAACGCGAATAGATACATAAAGAATAAAGGACGGTTAACCTATGGACGCAATACAGAAAGAACTGCTTTTGCAGATTGCAGACCTTCACGGGGTACCCGCGGGGGCATATAATTTCCGCATAAACGGCGAAGGTGCCGGCCGGAATACGACCGAGCACATCGATATTGTCACTAAGACCGACAAGCCGGGAATCGATATCATCATTAAGCCCGGCACGAAGCACGAAAGTGTGCATATTCCGGTCATTTTGAGCCAGACGGGCTTAAAGGAAGTCGTATACAACGATTTTTATATCGGCGAGGACTGCGACGTAACGATCGTAGCGGGCTGCGGTATCCACAATGCCGGCGACGAGGCTTCGCAGCATGACGGCATTCACACCTTCCATGTCGGCAAAAACGCTAAGGTAAAATATGTCGAAAAGCACTACGGAGAGGGCGACGGCAAAGGAGAACGCCTTTTGAATCCCCAGACGATCGTTCATATTGATGAGGGCGGACGTCTTGAGATGGATACGGTTCAGATCAAGGGCGTTGACTCAACGGTGCGCGTAACGAAGGCAGACCTGAAGGACGGCGCGAACCTGGTAATCCGCGAGAAGATCATGACCCACGGAAAGCAGTACGCGAAGACCGATTTTACCGTAGACCTGAACGGTGTCGACTGCGGCGCGGACGTGGTATCCCGTTCCGTCGCCAAAGGCGAATCCCGCCAGGAATTCTTCTCCATGATCAACGGTAACAACAAATGCACCGGCCATACCGAATGCGACGCAATCCTGATGGATGACGGACGGGTGGTTGCAACCCCTTCGCTTGCCGCTAACAGCCTGGATGCTTCCCTCATTCACGAGGCGGCAATCGGCAAGATCGCGGGCGACCAGATCATCAAACTGATGACGCTCGGTCTCACCGAAGAGGAAGCCGAGCAGCAGATCATCAGCGGCTTCTTAAAGTAAAAACATGAAACGATATTTGATAATACTAATTCTGGCGGCAATTCTCTGCCTGACGGCCTGTGACGGTAAGCCCACAAAGGAGCCGGAAACGGACAATACATTTGCCAAAGAGGGTCTTCAGATTCATACGATTTCCCTCGGCAAAGCGGACGCCATTATGATTCTTGCGGACGGCGAAGCGATGCTGATCGACGCCGGTTATACGGAGCAGGGGACGACCGTTACGGAATATCTGAAAAAACAGGGCGTTGCAAAACTTAAGTATCTGGTCATGACGCATGCCGACAAGGACCATGTGGGCGGAATGGCGGAAGTAATCCGCTCGATTCCCGTGGAGCAGGTGTATCTGTCTCCGAAAAAGGAGAACTCGCCGGAGTATGCCGCCATGGTACAGGCGCTTAACAGTACGAAGACGCCGTACTCCTTCCCGGAGCTTTTATCCACATTTTCCCTCGGAAAAGCTACGTTTACGGTGCTTGCACCCGGAAAAAAGGCGCTTGAGCAGGGAAGCGACAACGATTCGTCAATCGTGCTGCGCCTCGTTTACGGCGAGCGTACGGCACTTCTGATGGGGGACGCACTTTCCAGGACCGAGAAGGAAATGCGCGAGAACGGATACGAACTTGCCGCGGAAGTGCTGAAGGTCGGTCATCACGGCCAGGGCGACGCCACAACCAAGAAATTTGTCCGCGAGGTGGCACCGCTATACGCGGTCATTACCTGCTCGAAAGAGGAGGAGCCCGACCGGGACGTGTTAAGCGTGCTTCGGGCATTTGCCGCGGAAGTGCTTAGGACGGACGAAAAGGGAACCGTAGTGCTTACAACGGACGGAGCCAAATGGGAGGTGAAGACGGAGAAATGATCGGAAAAGAAAAGAAGCGGAAACTGGTTGCGGAAGCAATCGAAGCGAGAAAAAACAGCTACTGTAAATATTCCGGATTTGCCGTCGGCGCGGCGCTCCTTACGAAAGGCGGGAACATCTACCGCGGAGCAAACGTGGAGAACGCCTCCTACGGGCTTACGAACTGTGCGGAGCGTTCGGCAATCTTTGCAGCGGTAAGCAACGGGGAGAAGGATTTTCAGGCGATTGCCATTGTCGGCGCGCCGGCAGGAGAGAAGGCAACGGAGATCTGTCCGCCCTGCGGAAGCTGCCGCCAGGTAATGGCGGAATTTGCCGACCCCGAAAAGTTTCTCGTGCTTCTCGGAACGGAAGGCGGAGAGTGTAAGGAATTGTTGTTAAAAGAGTTGCTGCCGTATTCTTTCGGCTTATAGGAGTTACATGAAGAGGATCTTTCTGATCGAAGACGACTACGCCCTGGCGCAGGCCGTGAAAAAACAGATTGAGAGCTGGGGCAACGAAGTGGTCACGGCAAGGGATTTCCGAAATGTGATGGACGAGTTCGCCGCATGCGACCCGCAACTGGTGCTTGTGGACGTGATGCTTCCGTTTTTCAACGGGTATCACTGGTGCACGGAGATCCGGAAGGTATCCAACGTGCCGGTCGTCTTTCTTTCCTCGGCGGCGGACAATATGAACATTGTCATGGCAATGAACCTCGGCGCGGACGACTTTATCCCGAAACCGGTGGACCCGATGGTATTAACCGCCAAGGTTTCGGCAATCTTACGCCGGGCATATGATCTCGGCGAGATGCCGCAGACGCTTACGCACCGGGGACTGACGCTAAATCTGGGGGACAATTCCGCAACCTACGGCGAGGAGCGGATCGAGCTTACGAAGAACGAGTTCCGGATCCTTCGGACGCTTCTTGAAAACTGCGGAAAGATCGTTTCAAGAGACCGCCTCATGACGGCGCTCTGGCAGGATGACTGCTATGTAGAGGAAAATACGCTGACCGTCAACGTGACCAGGCTTCGTAAGAAACTGGAGGGAGCCGGGCTTGGCGGGTTTATTACCACGAAAGTAGGAAGCGGGTATATCATCGAATGAAATTTTTCTTCGAATTCTTGCGGGACCGGATTTATCCGGTTGTATGGGGCATCACGGCAATCGGCGTATGCGCGCTCGTGTTCTGGCTTTACGGAGTCCGTGGCGACGCGATCGGATACTCGGTGCTTTTGTGCTTTGCATTGGGAACGGCTATCGGATTTGTCGATTTCTTCCATGAAATGCGCCGCCATAACGCAAGATTGCAGGGTATCAGCAAGGCCGCCTTTGAGAACCCTGGGTTACGGGATGAGTACGGAACGGCAGCCAATGACTATGCGGAGTTGGTGAAGGTGCTCTGGGACCGCATCGAAAAGCTGCAGTCCGACTGGCAGAACTACCGGCTGGAAGCCGAAGATTATTATTCGACCTGGGTGCATCAGATCAAGACGCCTCTGGCCGTCATGCAGATGCTTGTCAAGTCGGAGGATACCGAGCAGAGCCGTGCGCTGGCAGCAGAACTGTTCCGCACGGAGCAGTATGTGGAAATGGCGCTCGGATATATCCGCCTCGGAGAGGATTCTTCGGACCTGACCGTGCGGGAATATGATCTGGACGAACTGATCCGGACGTCCATCCGGCGTTTTGCACCGCAGTTTATCGCAAAAAAGCTCACATTTTCCTACGAACCGAATAAGGTTAGCGTTGTTACGGACGGCAGGTGGTTCACGTTCCTTTTGGAGCAGATTCTTTCCAATGCCGTCAAATACACCTACGAGGGCGGCGTTACGGTCACCCTCACAAAAGACGCCAAAGTGATCATCCGGGATACCGGAATCGGAATTGCGGCCGATGACGTTCCGCGGATTTTTGAAAAGGGTTTTACCGGTTTCAACGGCCGGCTGAATGCGGACGGCACCGCAAACGGAGGCCGGGCCACGGGACTCGGGCTGTATTTGTGCAGCAAGGTTGCACACAAGTTAAATATCGGGCTTTCGGTGCAGTCGGAAGCCGGTAAGGGGACCGAATTTACCGTTGATATGCAAAAAGAGGAAATTACGGTCGAATAGAGATTAAGAAGACAGGAGTTCGGGGGGATTCAGATGAAGAAACATTATGGTTTGTGTATTGCCATTGCATCGGCACTGGCCGTACTGATCGTGCTGGTGACGCCGGTAAGGAGAACGCTTGAAGACGGCGGAACCGTTGAATACAGGGCTATTCTTTACCGGTATACGAAATACAATACGATTGCCGGAGAAGAGAAGAACGGAACGACGGAAACCGTCCGCAAAACCGGCTCTAAACTTAAGATTCTCGGACTGACCGTGCGGAATAAGGTGAAAACCGAACCGGAAGGCGGAACGCCTTCAGGAGCGCCGACGCCGGACGGGAAGGTACTTATCAATACGCCAACATTAGAGCCGACCGCAACGCCGGAGCCGACTAACACGCCTACTCCGACCCCCACGCCGACGCCGACACCGTCGCCGCTTGAAAAGATTGAAGCGACGCGGGAGAAGCTTCTTGCCAATGTCGATTACTATAATTCGCTTGACAATACGTCCGAGCGTACCTGGCAGTTTATCCGCATGAAGGACCATACGAAGTCCGGCACGAGAGAATTCATGCCGATTGCGGATTACGGCGGTTTCTACGTGAATACCTCGGCTACCGATGACGACAAAGTCATCTATCTGACCTTTGACTGCGGATATCCGTCCGATCTGACCGTAAAGATTCTCGATACGCTTAAGAAGCATAACGCAAAGGCCAGCTTCTTCGTAACGAAGATGTACCTGGAGAAATGCTCCGCGTATGCAATCCGCATGAAGCAGGAAGGTCACGCGGTCTGCAACCATACGGTATCGCATTCCGACCTTCGCACGATGTCTGTTGAGAAGATTATTGCGGAAATTCTGGATGCGGCCGAGTACTTTTACCAGGTGACCGGATATGAGTTCGATCCGTTCTTCCGGACGCCTTCGGGCTCGTATACCGTACGGCTCTTAACGCTCATAAAGGACGCCGGATACCGGACCGTATTCTGGAGCATCGCTTACGGCGATTATGATAAGAAGAATCCGCCGGCGCCGGGTTATGTTACCAATCATTTTAAAACCTATCATCACAGCGGCGCCGTTGCCCTCATGCACAACGACTGCCAGCAGAACGCGGACGAACTGGATGCCGTGCTCACATACCTTGAGCAGCAGGGTTACCGGTTTGCGCTGATGGATGAGATACCGTAAGGAAAAGCCCCGGATCGAAAGGATTTCGGGGCTTTATTCAAAGAAAGACCTTACAAAACTGTCACATCGCAGACGGAAAATGTAACCGGATTCGATGTTTTTACGCCCTGCATCGTCGTATAATCGCAACTGTAGACAGGAAAAGCGGCGCGGTTGCGAACGCCGGTGCAAGAATGAAGTGAGCACCTTAGAGGGGGAGAGCGTTTCGCGGCCGCCCGCTATCCATGTTACGGACCGAAACAGCCGTAAAGGAAACGGCAGGAGTTATCAGGAGGGAATCATGGCAATACTGGAAGTCAGCAATCTGAAGAAAATCTACACGACACGCTTCGGGGGGAGCAAGGTGCAGGCACTGTCGAACGTCACATTTTCCGTAGAAAAGGGAGAGTACGTGGCGATCATGGGTGAATCCGGATCCGGTAAAACGACGCTTCTAAACATCCTGGCGGCGCTTGACCGTCCGACTGCGGGCAAGGTCATGCTTGAGGGAAAGGAACTCTCGGCAATTAAGGAAACGGAGATGGCGACATTTCGAAGAGAGAACCTCGGATTTGTTTTCCAGGAATTTAACCTGCTTGACACATTTTCCATCCGCGACAACATTCTGCTGCCGCTCGTATTAAACGGCGAGAAGCCCGCAGAGCTTGAGAACAAGTTGAAGCCGATTGCCGAGGAACTCGGAATCGCGGAACTTTTGAATAAGTTCCCGTACGAGGTTTCCGGTGGTCAGAAACAGCGTACCGCAGTAGCGCGTGCGCTGATTACGAACCCGAAGCTGATCCTCGCCGATGAGCCGACCGGAGCCCTTGACTCGAAGTCGACCGACGACCTTTTAAGAGTGTTCCGCGAGATCAACGCAAAAGGTCAGACAATCCTTATGGTAACGCACTCCACGAAAGCAGCCAGTCACGCCTCGCGCGTATTGTTCATCCGGGACGGAGAAGTATTCCATCAGATTTATCGTGGCGACTGCACGAATGAGCAGCTTTACCAGAAGATTTCGGACACGCTGACACTTCTTACGACAGGCGGTGAGCAGCGATGAAACTTGGTCTCTTCTTACGGCTGGCATGGTCCAACATCAAGAAGAACCACCAGCTTTACGTCCCGCACATCCTTGCGGGAACCGGCCTTACGGCCATCTTTTACATCATGCTGACCCTCGGCAAGGACGACCGTCTTCGTAACATTAAGGGCGGCTATGCAGTCCCCGAGATCATGATGATCGGTATCTGGGTCGTTATTATCCTTTCCGTCATTCTCGTATTCTTCACGAACAGCTTTTTGATGAAGCAGAGGACGAGAGAGTATGGTATGTATAACGTGCTCGGTATGGAGAAAAGCCATGTCGGACATATCATGTTCCTCGAGAGCCTGATCTCGACTGTAATCTCCATTGCGGCAGGCGTTCTCGGCGGCATTCTCGTTTATAAGCTGTGCTGCCTGTTTATTTGTAAGATTCTTCGTGTAAACACGATTCTCGGGTTCTACGTGAATCCGGAATGCGTATGGAAGACGGTTGCATCCTTTGCGGCAATGTATTTCGCCGCATTTTTGTGGAACCGGATCCGCCTTGCGAGACTGAAACCCGTTGAGCTTCTGGCAAGTGCAGGCGCAGGCGAGCGGGAGCCGAAGACGAAGTGGATCCTTCTTGTGATCGGTCTTGCCACACTCGGAACCGGTTATTACCTCGCACTGAAGGCGGAATCGCCGCTTGAAGTAATCAAGGACTTCTTCATTGCGGTAATCCTGGTTATTGTCGGAACCTATGCGCTTTTCCTTGCAGGCTCGGTTGCTTTTTTGAAACTCCTTCGAAGAAAGAAAAACTTCTATTACCGGAAGTCCAACATGATCGCCGTTTCGGACCTTCTGTACCGCATGAAGCAGAACGCGGTCGGCCTTGCATCCATCGCAATCCTTGCGACCGGCGTGCTTGTTATGATGTCGACCACCGTCAGCCTGTATGCGGGCTGCGAGGATTCGCTTAAGAGCATGTATATGGACGGCGCGGCGGATCTGTTCGTGGAGGGTGGTTACTCGTACCGTAACGACGAGGAAGAGAAAATCTACCGCTTTCAGCTTCCGGAGGAAGAACTCCGCGCGATTACCGAGCGGATCGCCGAAAAATACGGAACGAAGGTCAAGTCCTTTAAGCCCGGCCGAAATTTAACGGAGTCGATGACCGTAGAGATGAACGGCGCTACGAAGACTTATGTGCAGGAGAGATCATTTGAGATACCGCCCGAAAACGCAGTTGATTTCCTGTTTATGCCGATTGACGATTATAATCAGATAACCGGCCGGAATGTGCAGTTTGGTGATGGGGAGATAGCCTGGGTACCGCTTTCGGATAACGCGAAGGACCTTAACGAAAGAGTATCCGGAACAATTCAGTTCGGAGATAAAACCTATAAGATCGGAAAGAAACTCGATTATTTTCCGCAGAAAGGAACGGAAGGATCCCTTCTTAATGTGTACGCGATCCTGATGCCTTCCATTGAGGATGTTGAGGGCGTGGGCAGGCAGATCAGCCGCGACCTTGACTGGGATATGCTCCGGGTGTCCTACATGTATGCCGTTCTGTTTGAGGACACGGAAAAGTTCGCGGAAAATGACGCTGACCACCAATCCTACGCGGATTTCTGTGATGCGGTCCGTGCATACGCGAAAAAGGAGTATGACGGAGACCCGAGTACCCACACGCGCTGGGACGCTTCATGGCATATGCGCGATGAAATGTACGGAATCTACGGTTCGCTGTTCTTCCTCGGAATTCTTTTAAGCATCGTATTCCTGTTTGCAACTGCGCTGATTATTTATTACAAGCAGATTTCCGAAGGCTACGATGACCGCAGCCGCTTCCAGATTCTTCTGAAGGTCGGTATGACGGAAAAGGAGACGAAGGCGACGATCCGCCGCCAGATTGTTATCGTATTCTTCCTGCCGGTAATTACTGCCGTCATCCATATGACGGTAGCGTATCCGGTTACCAAAAAGCTTCTCGCCCTTTTAATGCTCAGCAACAATAAACTGTTCCTTCTGTGCACCGCGCTGACGATCGTGGCATTCACGTTGCTCTACCTTTTGATCTATCGTCTGACGGCCAGAACATATTATAGGATTGTACGCTAATTTCTTCTTGACAAAGGCACATTTTCTGAATATAATGCAAAGGTACGGTCGAGCCGTACCTGTGGCGAAGTAGCTCAGTTGGCTAGAGCATACGGTTCATACCCGTAGTGTCGAGGGTTCGAATCCCCCCTTCGCTAGCAAAGAAAACCTCTCTTACCGAAACCGGTGAGAGAGGTTTTTTGTTTCCTGTATTCCGCATTAATAAAACTCCCTGCCCGCCGGTGATGTTGCCGTCACAGAGCGCCAGGGAGTTCCTTTTTTATACGTCGTCCTCCGCGTAATAGAGGTTATTGTTCACGCGTGTCGCGTCCCGGATCGTGTCGAGGATGCGCTGGCCGTAATTTCCGAGGCTTACGAGAATCAGCTTCTTGTTGTAAATGATGAGCTGACGCTGCTCGCACGGATCAGTGAGCATGTCATACAGCGCGTCGAGGTTCTTTCCGAAATAGGACGGGAAGCCGAGCTTCTTTGCAAGATACGCGTAAGCCGTGTCGCGGTCGGTCATATAGGAGCAGTCAAGAACAATCGTTTTCATGTCATATACCCCGTTTATTCATTTCCGTAGAGAAGGGTGAATGTTTCATAATGGTCATCGGTGTAGTAGATCAGGCCGTCATTCGAGTAAATGATGCGCTTGGCGCCGCGGGAGGATTTGCCGTTCGTGTCGATGTCGCATTCATAATACTTCCGGCCGTTCTTCTTCGGCAGGAGGCCTTCGTAGTTGCCGAAATAGGTACCGCCGATCGCGGCGCCTTTCTTGTATTTCTGGACGGAACCGCCGGTCCATCCGAGCTTTTCGGCTTCGTCCTTCGTGATGTAGTTAGACGGAAGCTTTCCGTATGTATGGATATAAAGAGCAACTTCGTCCTTCGAGTAGTACCAGCCGTCCTTGTCGATCTTCGGAGCGGGAGTTGGTGTCGGAGTTGCCTTTTTCGTAGGTGTCAGCGTCGCCTTCTCGGTCGGAAGAGGAGTCGGTGTTGCTGTGACTTCCTCAGTGGGACCGGGGGTCGCGGTCGGAACCTGCTCGTCGGTCGGATTGATGACAACTAAAGTGGGCTCATCATCCTGCGTCGGAGTGGGAGTGGGTGAACCGAACTCCGTCCGAGGTTCCAGGTGCGTGCTCTTGGCAACCGTCTTACCGAGAATCTTTAATTCATAGCCGACCAGATGATTGTCTGAAATAATGTTGCCGTCAGCATCGGTTTCGACTCGCCAGGAATGATAATTCGTATAGGAATAGAGGATGGCCTTGTATTCGACCGTTCCGCCGTCATCGTACTGGTGCGGAATCGGAATGAGCAATATGAGAAGAATCGCCGCAAGTGCGATCAGACCCCATTTCCAGGGAGATTTTTTCAGATAATTCATATATTCACCTGTTCGTTTCATTCAGCAAAGCACCGCTTTTACGCGCGCGGCGCACAAATGTGTTATCGGATATAATTTACCATCATCTTTAGGAAAAATCAACACATTGACAATGCTTGTTTCCTTGAGTAAAATGGGGAAGACAATCCGAAAGGAGGACAGTACGATGAAACCTTTGGAACAATGCAGAATGGAGATTGACGAGCTCGATGCGAAGATTGTCGACCTGCTTGCCCGCCGGATCTATGTGACCAATGAAATGGCGGAAACGAAAAAGGCACAGGGGGTGCCAATCTACGATGAAATGCGCGAGGAACTGTTACGACGCCGGGTAAGACAGCTTGCCGGAACGGAGTATGAGGAAATCGTTGCCGAAATCTATGAGACGATCATCACGGAAAGTAAGAAACAACAGATGCAGCGCTACTTTGAAGGGTAGCGCGGATTGGGGAAGATATGCGAATCGGAACAGGTTATGATGTACACCGCCTGACGGAAGGGCGGAAACTGATCATCGGCGGCGTGGACATCCCTTATGAAAAGGGGCTCCTCGGCCATTCGGATGCGGACGTATTGCTTCACGCGGTCATGGATGCGCTTCTCGGCGCGGCTGCGCTCGGGGACATCGGTCAGCATTTTCCGGACAAGGACGAAGCCTTTAAGGATATCGACAGCAGAGTGCTTCTTCGGAAGGTTCGCGAGATTCTCGCGGAGCGTTGCTACGTTGTCAGTAATATCGATGCGACAATCATTGCGCAGAAGCCGAAGATGATGCCTTACCTGCCTGCGATGCGCGCCAATATTGCGGCGGATCTCGGCGTTGAAATCGATTGCGTGAGCGTGAAGGCGACGACCGAGGAAGGACTCGGATTTACCGGTGCCGGGGAAGGAATCGCGGCACAGGCGGTATGCCTGATCGAAAAGCCTGAGTTCCCGGTGTTCGACCGGTGTGCGTCCTGCGGGGGATGCGCGATGAAGCCGGGGAGATGACAGGCAGCAATAAGTAACAGTTACGGGGGCTATAAGCTTCCGGCGGAGTAATGTATGATTGAACAGCAGATTGCAAAAGAACTGAATGTCCGCCTCAGCCAGGTCGAGGCCGCCGTTAAACTGATTGATGAGGGCAATACGATTCCCTTCATCGCCCGCTACCGCAAGGAGGCAACGGGGCAGCTGAACGACGAACAGTTAAGAAACCTGTACGACCGTCTGGTTTACTTAAGAAACCTCGAAGAGAAGAAGGCGCAGGTGCTTGCTTCGATCGAGGAGCAGGGCAAACTGACGCCTGAGTTGAAAGAACAGATTGAGAAGGCGGAAACCATGGTTGCCGTCGACGACCTGTACCGTCCGTACCGGCCGAAACGCCGCACCCGTGCGACCGACGCAAGAGACCGCGGACTGCAGGGACTCGCGGACTTTATCCTCGCACAGGAAGGCAAGTCCGTACGTGCCGAGGCAGAAGCCTACGTTAATGAGGAAAAGGGCGTTGCCGACGTTGAGGCAGCCATCAGCGGGGCAAAGGACATTATCGCGGAGCAGGTAAGCGATACGGCGGAATACCGTACCGCGATCCGTAAGATGACCACCGAGCGCGGCGTGCTCGTTTCGGAAGCCAAAACCGAGGATGCCGGCGTATACGAGATGTATAAGGCATTCCGCTCGGAAGTACGGAAAATGCAAGGCTACCGCGTGCTTGCGGTGAACCGCGGCGAAAACGAAAAGGTGCTCGGTGTTCACATCGAAGCACCCGAGGAGGATATCCTCCGCTACCTGGAAAAGCAGATTATTACGGCGCCCGACGCCGATACCGCAGGATACCTGAAGGAAGCCATCGCGGACGGATATGACCGCCTGATCGCTCCCTCCATCGAGCGCGAAGTAAGAAACAGCCTGACCGAAGCCGCGGAAGACGGCGCGATCAAGGTATTCGGAAGTAACCTCGAGCAGCTTCTGATGCAGCCTCCGATCGCCGGCAAAGTCGTTCTCGGCTGGGATCCGGCATTCCGTACGGGCTGTAAGCTTGCTGTCGTGGATCCGACCGGTAAGGTGTTATATACGGTCGTTATCTATCCGACGGCGCCCCAGAACCGCGTCGAGGACGCGAAGCGCGTCTTGAAACAGGTGATAGACAAATTCAACGTCCAGCTGATTTCCCTCGGAAACGGGACCGCATCCCGCGAATCCGAGCAGGTGATCACGGGACTTTTAAAAGAGATTCCGCAGAAGGTCAGCTACGCCATCGTAAACGAGGCGGGTGCTTCGGTATATTCCGCAAGCAGCCTCGCAACCGAGGAATTCCCGCAGTTTGACGTAGGGCAGAGAAGCGCGGTTTCCATTGCAAGAAGACTGCAGGACCCGCTGGCGGAGCTTGTGAAGATCGACCCGAAGGCCATCGGCGTAGGGCAGTACCAGCACGATATGGACCAGAAGAAGCTCGGAAACAGTCTTGCGAATGTGGTGGAGGACTGCGTAAACCGTGTCGGCGTCGACCTGAATACTGCCTCGGCACCGCTTCTTTCCTATATTTCCGGTATCAATAAGACCATTGCGAAGAATATTGTCGATTACCGTGAGGCAAACGGCCGGTTCCGCGACCGAAGAGAACTGCTTAAGGTTGCAAAACTCGGTCCGAAGGCGTATGAACAGTGCGCGGGATTCCTCCGTATCCGCGAAGGAAAGAACTTCCTCGACAACACGGCGGTCCATCCCGAAAGCTATGAGATCGCGAAGGCGCTGCTTACCCGTCTCGGGTATACGGCCGACGACGTAAAGGCGGGCGGAGCGCAGGGCATGCGCAAAAAAGCCGGCGACATTAAGAAACTTGCCGCGGAACTCGGTACCGGCGAGATTACCCTGACCGATATTATCGCGGAACTCGAGAAACCGTCCCGCGATCCCCGTGAGGACGCACCGCAGCCGGTTCTTCGAAGCGACGTTTTGGAACTGTCCGACTTAAAGCCCGGAATGATCTTAAAGGGCACGGTAAGAAACATTATCGATTTCGGCGCATTTGTCGATATCGGAGTACACCAGGACGGCCTGGTGCACGTCAGCGAGATGAGCGAGAAATTCGTAAAGCATCCGCTTGACGTGGTGAAGGTCGGGGAAATCGTAGAGGTCAAGATCCTCTCGGTGGATCCAATCAGAAAGAGAATACAGCTTTCCATGAAAGGGCTTGCCTGACGGCAGGCCCTTTGGGCGTTGTTACGGGGAGTATAAAAACTTGCTATTGAACGACATTTGTGGTATAGTAAAAATTGGATTATTTTGGGGATAAGGGCCCTGAAAGCACCAATAAAGGAGTTTTACGAATGAGGAAACGTGCCGTAACGGCAATTCTTATCATACTTGTGACCGTAAGCCTTGCAGCCTGTGCTCCAACCGGCAGTTCCTATGCCGAAGAGGGCCCGCGCAAGGTTGCCATCGGTGTCGGGGAAGAAATCGTCGGCAGCACGCCGTACATCGATCATGACAAGCCGACGCCTACGCCTGCACCGACGCCAAGCCCGACGCCGACACCGGAAATTACCGTAACGGCCGAGCCCACGCAGCAGGTGCTCCCGCCGAACGGGGACGGCGTATTCACAAAGGACGATATCGTCGTGATCGTCAATGATATGCGGATCGTACCCGGAATGGATTATACCGGCAAGGAGAACATCCCAGGCAAAGTTGTGGACAAATACGAAGGCGTATCCTGTCTGCAGAGCGGATACGACATCAATTACGTTTATAAAGACTTCCAGATCGATACGATCCGGCAGAATGAGAAGCAGTATATCTATATCGCCGATTTCAAGAGCGGTTCGGCGGTAACGGACGCAGGCATCGGAATCGGGTCTACCGAAGACGACGTGATTGCGGCATACGGAACGCCCACCGAGGATACGCTGACGCAGCGCATCTACATCGACGGCAATCTGCAGATGGCGTTCTATATTACCAACGAGAAGGTTACGGAAATCCTTCTTGTGGATTCAAGCTTCCGCTAGGGAAGTTTTAACCGGCACGAAAGGGTGACCGGAGTTTCCTGTCTGTAAGGGGGTTGTGGGAATGAGCATACGGGATCGAAGAAAGAAAATGGCCGGATATGTAGCCATCGGCGCAGTCTGCGTGGCACTGTTCGGGCTTGTCATCGGATTTGTCGTATACAAAGTGAGCCGGATTTTCGGGGAGAAGCCGGTAACGGAGACAACGACGCCGACCAAATGGGTCGAGCCGACGCCGACGCCGGAGCCATGGGACCCGGACAAGGTTGCGGAGATTACGCATATTATCGCCTCTTCGGAGACGCTTTCGTTAAAGTACGCCAGAGTTCCCGGCGCGCGCGGCTATGAGATTTCCTACAGGTCTGCGGCGGGAGAATGGCAGCAGGTCATTTCGGAGGAAACCTATTGCCACATCCCGATCAATTCCGGGTTTACGTATCATGTACAGGTATGTTCCCTCGGACCGGACGGAAAGAAAGGCCCGATGTCTACGGAGGCGGTTGTTTCTGCGGAAGCCGTATGCCCCGTGATTACGATGAAGTCCTCAAACAGTTATTCGGCTACCCTCGCGTGGCCTTATACGAGAGAGGGAGCGAACTATCTGTTTTACTATCGTACGACCGGCGAAACGGAATGGCACGAGATCGCGGTTGACGTTCCGCAGATCACCATCGGCGGTCTGGTAAAGGACAAAGAGTACGAGGTTATGGTTTCCGCCCTCAAGGAGGATTTTGCGACTCTCAGCTCGGATGTTACTAAGATTACGCCGAACGGAACCTCTTACGGTGATCCGTTCCTCAATGTGTGGACCAATCTTGTGGTCGGCAATGAGACCAAGGGCGTTATGTATACGGCCGAAAACGGATGCCTCGGTGTCAACTGCTGGGCACAGTTTAAGACCAGTCTGTACACAACGGCCGATCTTGCCGAGGCTGCCTGCGAACTGCCCGGAGGAACCGCAATGGTTATTTCCGCCGATTCCGCAGGCAACTATGTTTACGAAATCGGTGACAACCGTTTCGGCATGCATGTGACGACCACGATCGGGGAAGAGCAGAAGGAAGGCTGGGTACTGGCCAATGCCTGCTTTGTCGACCTTGCGATGATCTATCCGGAGTCCAACCAGTATTCCATTCATTACAACCGTACGAATGCATACTCCTCCATCTTTACCTGCGGCGGAAACGGCAAGGCAGTCGAGAAGAAGATGGAGAAGATCACCCGGTACAATCCGATCAAGGTGAAGGACGGAAAAGCATCCCTTGTCGAGCCGGGATATAACGTGATTGACGGCGTAACCGGCGAGAAACTCCCGAACTACGGCCCGAAGGAACAAATGCCCGCAGTCTGGGATGTTGCGCTGCAGCTTCTGACCGCACAGCGAAACGCCCTTGCAAAGGGCCACTGCCTGCTGATTTACGAAGCCTACCGTCCGAATGCGACCTCCAAGAAGGTATACAGTGCCATGACCGGAAATGCCTACTTCAAAGAGGAAGTGGACAACGCCGGCAAGAAACTGACGTTAGCAAACGGATTTCTTGACAAGAATTACACGGAAGCCTATTTCATCGCAAACAATTCGAAACATAATCTCGGTATTGCGCTTGACCTGACGATCATGAAATATGACTCCGTTGATAAGCTCGGCAAAGAGATTGAGATGCAGACCAAGATGCATACCCTCGATTACCGCTGCGATATGACCTACAACACCGCGGACGCCAAGATGCTTTATGAAATCATGACGACCGGCACGGGCATGATCCCGCTTGTTGCAAAGCAGGAATGGTGGCATTTTGAACTGAGCAAAGACTCCGTCAAATTCCCCTGCGTAAAGGATTATGTATACGCAAATTACAAGATCTGATGACGGCATGCCGTTGGCAGAAAAGCAAAAGGAAAGTTTTTATGAAGGAAATTTTCAGTGACGAACAACTGAAGAACATCGCCGACAATCCGGACC
The DNA here is from genome assembly GCA_946402335.1 of uncultured Lachnoclostridium sp. GTDB lineage: Bacteria > Bacillota > Clostridia > Lachnospirales > Lachnospiraceae > ISDg. Next base: position 14,440 of record CAMIWE010000016.1, on the reverse strand, counting down.
CCTCTACGATGGTTTCGGCTGCGGAGTTCATCGCGAACGAAGCATCCGTTGTTCCGGAAACCGGCGATGATGTATTCGCCTGGGACGAAGAGGACGCCTTGGAGGCGGAGGACGCAGTGGCTTCCGACCGCATCACGGCCGGGGACGACGATGACGATTATGAGGGCGCGGTCTATACGCTTCCCGCAAAGGAAACACCCTCCGAACCGAAGAAGACGGCTCTCGTATTTAAACCTGTTTTCGAAGGGCAGCCTTCCGAACCGGTTGCAAAACCTGCGGAAAGAATTGAGCCGGAGGCGGTAAAAGAACCCGTGACCGAGGAAGAGTATTACGCGAAGCTTAAGAGCAGCCAGAAGAGGAAACGTACCAGACTGGTATTCCTGCTTGCCGTTTTGTGTGCTCTTATTATTGCCGCAGGGCTTCGCTATTACTATGTCGGAAAGCCCGGCTGGCATAACACGAAGGAAGGCAAATACTATATCATCGACCGCCTTCGTCTGAAAGGTCTTTATAAGATCAACGACGAAATGTATGTATTTGACGGCAACGGTATTCTGATCGAAGGACCGGCCGAAGACGGCGGCAAGATTTATTACTCCACCAAGGACGGAATCATCAAAGGCGTCGTAACGATTGACGGCGAGGAGTATTACTTCAGTGAGGAGGACGGCGTTCTGCGCCGCGGCTTCTACACCGAGAACGGTTACGATTATTACCGGAATTCCCATGGTTTTGTGGAACCGGGAGTTCGTGAGATCGAGGATAAGATTTACTATATTGCCGAAGACGGCCAGATTCTCTGCGGATGGGCCCGGTTTGAAAACGGCACGCGGTATTTTTCCCCGGTGGATTACAACATGTATACCGGAATCCGCCAGGTTGACGGCGCATATTATTACTTTGACTGGAACGGCTATGTCCGTAAGGGATTCCTGCGTGACGGCGAAACCTGTTATTATGCGGAACCCCAGAACGGTTCGCTCTGTTTCGGAAGGGTTCCCGTTGACGGCGTGGAATATTACTTTACCGAGGAAGGCGATGTGCTCGACGGAATCGGAATGGCAGAGGACAAGGCGTGGTATTTTAAGGACAATGCCTTTGTGCTCGGCTGGGTGGAAGACGAGAACGGCCGGTTCTATTCGGACGCTCAGAACGGTCTTGTGACCGGCGACCAGGTGATTGACGGAAAGGCTTATTATTTCGAGCCCGACTACCGCCTTGCGCGCGGCTGGATCAACCGTGAGACCGGACGGTATTTCTTCGATGACAACGGCCAGATGTTAAAGGGCTGGCAGACTATCGAGGAGAAAAAGTACTGCTTCAATGAAGACGGTATTCTGTATGTCGGCGAGCATGTGCTTGACGGCGTGAAGTACCTTTTCGCCGAAGACGGTGCCTACTATGACGGCTGGACCGAGACCGAAATCGGACGCCAGTATTTCGACAAAGGTTATCTCCAGACCGGTATTACGAAGATCGACAAGAAATATTATTACCTGGATGAGCAGGGTATGGCCGTAGGCGGACGTCATACGGTGAACGGTCTGCTTGCCATGTACAATGAGGACGGAAGCGCGCAGACCGGATGGAAGACCATCGATGATAAAAAGTATTATCTCGGGGAAGACGGCGTTATGCTTGCCGGCAATGTGAACATCGGCGGCAAGCGTTACTACCTGTCCCGTGAGGGCGGTTTCCTTGCGGCAGGCTGGCATACTGACAACGGCAAATTCTACAGCTACGCGGACGGCACGCTCGCAGTCGGCGCGGTGAAGATTGACGGCGTTTTGTACGGATTTTCCGATACCGGATATCTGATCACCAAGGAAGGCCTTCAGAAGGTCGGCGGAAAGAACCGTTATGTATACAGCGACGGAAGGCTTGCCGTGAATACGGAAATGAGCATCAACGGCAAGAAATATGAGATTGACGGAAACGGTGTGGCGGAAGTGAAGTTCACGACCATCCGGGACGGCAATCTGAATGAATATCTGGATTTTGTTATCAGCGACGTGGTCAAGAGCAAGGATATCCGGGCACTGTACAACTGGGTACAGAAGACGGTTCCGAACTATTCCTATTACTCGGCCGGCAATTCGGGAAGCCCCCGTACGCTTGCCTGTGAAGCAATCAACAACAAGCGCGGTGCCTGCTGGCATTATGCGGCATTGATGACGCTTCTGTTACAGAGGGCAGGCTATGAAGCCAAGATCATTAAGGGCGGCGGTCATACCTTCTCCGTTCATCACTGGACGGCGGTTAAGGTCAACGGTCAGTGGCTGTATATCGATGCCATGAGACTTGACAAGAATGTATGTCTTGTTACGCAGGCGCAGTTGGATTCTTATACGTATACCTATACCACTGCCGGCGTCGGTCCGCAGCCTAATAAGAATAATTACACGGACAAATACTACTACGGCTATACAGCGCCGTAATCAGGAGTCTTTATGGTTTTCAGCTCGGTAATATTCCTGTGCGTATTCTTCCCGATCGTATTCATTCTGCATACGATCCTTCCGAACGGAAGAATCCGCAACGCAATTTTAATACTCGCGAGCATTCTTTTCTACGCTTTCGGGGAACCGGTATATGTGATCCTGCTGCTGGTTTCCGTACTGCTCAATTATCTGCTCGGCCTCGGGGTATCCGGCAAAGGCGGCAGATTCTTCCTTGCATGTGCGGTGATCATCAACATCGGTCTTCTTGTCGTATTCAAGTATGCCGGCTTTCTTGCAACAAGCATCAATGAAATCCTGCCCGCGGATATGCGTGTTCCGGTTCCGAAGCTGAACCTTCCGATCGGTATTTCGTTTTACACGTTCCAGGCGCTTTCCTATGTGATCGACGTATACCGCAAGCAGGTAAAGGTCCAGAAGAATCCGCTCAGACTGCTATTGTATATTTCCTTCTTCCCGCAGCTGATCGCGGGCCCGATCGTCAAATATCACGACATCGAGACCGAAATCCGCGACCGGAAGGTTACAGTGGACGGAATCTGGAGCGGTATCGTACGTTTCAGCGTCGGTCTCGGCAAGAAGGTGCTGATCGCCAATACGATGGCATTTGCCGCAGATAAGCTGTTCGCGCTTGAGACCTCGCAGGTCGGCGTTCTAGCGGCCTGGATCGCGGCGTTTGCGTATGTTATGCAGATTTATTTCGACTTCTCCGGGTATTCCGATATGGCAATCGGTCTCGGACTCATGTTTGGGTTCCATTTCCAGGAGAACTTTAATTATCCTTACATTTCCGGAAGTATTACGGAATTCTGGAGACGCTGGCACATATCCCTGTCCACCTGGTTTCGGGATTATCTGTATATCCCCTTAGGCGGTAACCGCAAGGGAGAAGGACGCACGATCTTTAACAAATTCGTCGTGTTCTTCTGTACCGGTTTCTGGCACGGGGCGAACTGGACGTTCCTTGTATGGGGCCTGTTCCACGGCATTCTTGAAATGTTTGAGGAGAAGAAGTGGATTCCGGTTCACAAGAAGATTAGGGTTTTCAACCATATTTATACGCTTTTGATGGTAACGGTCGGATTTGTCATGTTCCGTGCCGATACGCTTAAGCAGGGTATTGCCATGATCGGATCGATGTTCGGCGTATGCGGGAACCCGTCCGCCGGATATGCCATTGCGGTTGCGGTACTGTCGCCGTATATGATCTGTATGTGTCTGTGCGCGATTCTCGGCGCGACACCGCTTTTTGCGAACCTTGTAAAGAAGATTAAGAAGGGGGAACATGCGGATGCGTGGGTTCCTTTGTTAGAGATGCTGTTTGCACTGATCATATTCGGTCTTGCAATGATGGCTCTCGCCTCGGATTCGTATAATCCGTTTATATATTTCCGTTTCTAGTTGGAGATTGTATGAAGAAAAAAATCGTTTTCATCATAATCTATATGCTTGTCTGTCTGACGCCGCTTGCGTTGCTGCCGCTTTCAAAGGACACGTCCCAAACGGAGAAGAGAGAGTTGAGCGCGTTCCCGAAGCCCTTAAAGGACGGAAAGCCGAATCTTTCCTACCTGACGGAGTTTGAATCGTGGTTTATGGACCATATGGGAGGGCGTTCCTATCTCATTGAAGCGCAGACCATGATGAAGGAGCAGGTGTTCAGGGAGTCGGCGGAGAGTTCGGTCATTCTTGGAAAGAACGGGTGGCTGTTCTACGAAAAGACCGCGCTTGACTACTGTAAGGTTGCAACGCTTTCGGAGCGCAACAGCCGCAATATCGCGGTTACGCTTCGGATGATGCAGGATTACTGTACGGAGCTGGGCGTGGACTTCGTATTTACCGTTGCTCCGAACAAAAATACTCTGTACCCCGACAATATGCCGGAATGGTATCTGAGAACCTCCGGAAAGAGCAATCTTGAGATGTTAACAAGCGACCTGGACCGCTACGGCGTTCGTTATGCGGACCTTGTGAGCGCTTTTCAGGCGCAGCAGAAGGTGCTTTACCAGTCGAGGGACTCCCACTGGACCTATGAGGGCGGAATGCTTGCCTATCGTACGATCAACAGTAAGCTGGCAAACCCGCATGACACCTTCGAGGGTATCACTTATACGCCGCGTGCCGACTGGGATGCGGACCTGGTTAACATGCTTTATCCGAATGCCGCGGACAACGACCTGCAGCAGTATCCGAATATCGAGTACACCTTTACCCAGAAAGGGTATTTTGCAGGCGACGAGGCACTTTCCATCCAGACGACCGGCGGAGCGGGAGAGGGTTCTCTGTTAATGTTTCGTGACTCCTTCGGAAATACGACCTGGAGATATTTCGCGGAGGCATTTGCCGATGCCGATTTCGAGCGTGCGGTTCCGTACCGTCTGAACAGCATTGAGCGCCTCGGTGCGGATACGGTCATTTTGGAAATCGTTGAGCGTAATCTTGCGAACCTTGCGGAAAAGGCGCCGATGATGGAGGCTCCGAAGCGGGAACTCGAGGTGCTGGACGCTTACGATATTTCGAAAGAGGACAACCGTGTGGAAAGCCGCACAAGCGGTGTGTTTTTCCATCTTTACGGATACGTTGACCCGGATGTGCTGGGCGAAGATTATCACGTGTACATAATCGTTAAGAATCAGGGAAATACCGATTTTTATGAAGCATTCCCTTCGTTCGAGCGCGAGCTGCTCGGCGAGGAACGATGTTGCGACAACGGATTTTCCTGTTACCTTCCCGAGGAGACGGCAGAGGCCGAATCCATCGGAATCCTTACGGAGAGCAATGGACAGTATTTCTATTTTCCTTTTACGAAATGAGAGGGATTAAAATGAAGCTAATAGATTATGTCAAGGAAGAAATTAAGGTAATCCGGGACCGCGACGCAGCGATCCATTCGGATCTTGAAGTATTTTTATATCCGAGTTTTCATGCGATTTTGTGGCACCGCGCGGCACACTGGCTGTATGCGCATAAGTGCTTCCTTTCGGCACGTCTGATTTCCCAGCTTTCGGCGCATTTTACGGGAATCGAGATTCATCCGGGCGCGAAGATCGGCAAAGGCCTGTTCATTGACCACGGCCACGGCGTGGTAATCGGCGAGACGGCCATTCTCGGAGATAATGTGACGCTGTACCAGGGCGTAACGCTCGGCGGTACCGGCAAAGAGCACGGAAAGCGTCATCCTACGATCGGAAACAACGTTATGATCAGTGCCGGAGCGAAGGTGCTTGGTTCCTTCACGGTCGGCGATAACAGTAAGATCGGCGCAGGTTCGGTCGTTCTGCATGAGGTTCCGCCGAACTCGACGGTTGTCGGCGTTCCCGGACGTGTCGTAAAGCGCGACAATGTGCGGATTCCGCAGGAGGATCTGGACCAGGTAAACCTTCCGGACCCTGTTCTGAACGATATCCGTGCGCTGCAGGAGAAGAACCGCGAACTGCAGGAAAGAGTGGAAGCACTCGAGAAAAAGAATCAATAATTCCGGCCGCTTAGCGCCCGGGTAAGGGAGATAAAATGGAGAACAGATTACAGTTATACAATACGCTTACAAAACGCGTTGAAACCTTCGTACCGAACGTTGACGGAAAGGTTGCCATGTACACCTGCGGCCCGACCGTGTACCATTTTGCGCACATCGGAAACCTTCGAAGCTACATCCAGGAGGACGTTCTTGAGAAGACGCTTCGTTATCTCGGTTACGACGTGAAGCGTGTTATGAACATTACCGACGTCGGCCATCTGACCGACGATGCCGATGCGGGCGAGGATAAGATGTTAAAGGGCGCGCAGCGCGAGCACAAGACCGTTATGGAAATCGCAAAGTACTATACCGATGCGTTCTTCTCGGATTGCGCGAAGCTGAACATCAAGACGCCCGACGTTGTGGAGCCCGCGACGCACTGCATCCCCGAGTTCATCCATATGATCGAAGTGCTCCTTAAGAAAGGCTACGCTTATCAGGCCGGGGAAAATGTGTACTTCGACACTTCAAAACTGAAGGAATACTTTGTCCTTACGAACCACAGCGAGGATTCGCTCCTTGAGGGCGTCCGCGACGATGTGGATGTGGACCCGAACAAGAAGAACAAGAACGATTTCGTTCTTTGGTTTACGAAGTCCAAGTTCGAGGATCAGGCCCTCAAATGGGACAGTCCGTGGGGCGTCGGATATCCCGGCTGGCATATTGAGTGCTCCTGCATCAGCATGAAGCATCTCGGCGAGAACATGGACATTCACTGCGGCGGCGTGGACAACATCTTCCCGCATCATACGAACGAGATTGCCCAGTCCGAGTCGTATCTCGGGCACAAATGGTGCAATTACTGGTTCCATGTGCATCATCTGAACGACAAGAGCGGTAAGATGAGCAAATCGAAGGGCGATTTCCTGACGGTTTCCCTGATTGAGGGCAAGGGTTATAAGCCGCTTGTATACCGTTTCTTCTGCTTACAGAGCCATTACCGTAAGCCGCTCGAGTTCTCCTATGAGGTACTCGACCAGATGACAGCCGCTTACGATAAGCTTGTGAAGAGAATTGCTTCGCTTAAGAAGGATACGCCGGTGGATCAGGAGGCTTTCGCTGTTTACAGAAAGCAGTTTGAGGACTGCCTGTGCAACGATATCAATACCGCTTCGGCGATCACCGTGCTTTATGACGTTTTGAAGGCGGATATTTCCGACGGAACGAAGTTTGCCCTTGCGGAGAGCTTTGATACCGTACTGAGTCTCGGACTGACCGCCGCCCAGGCGGAGGAGCCTGCAGCAGAGGCCGACGACGAGCTGACCGCTTTCGTTAATGCAAAAATTGCGGAGCGTGCCGAAGCCAAGAAAGCGAAAGATTTCGCTAAGGCGGACGCAATCCGTGCGGAGCTTCTTGAAAAAGGCATCCAGATCAAAGATACCAGAGAAGGAGTCGTATGGGAGAAGATCTGACATCACTGATCCGGGAACGGTTCGGTTATGAAAACATTGACGCGAAGCAGTATTCGCCGTTAGCGCTTGCATTTGTCGGAGACGCGGTATACTCGTTACTGATCCGTACGAGGCTTCTTTGCGAGTGCGAGCTGACGGTGAACCATCTGCATAAACATGCAGCCGACGCGGTGAAGGCGGAAGCGCAGAAGGATCTGATGACTGTGATGCTACCGAACTTGACCGAGGAGGAAATGACCGTCTTTAAGCGCGGCCGTAACGCCAACTCGCATTCGGTTGCGAAGCATGCGTCGGTTACCGATTACCGGATTGCGACCGGATTCGAAGCACTGATCGGGTATTTATACCTGAACGGACGCATGGACCGGATCATGGAACTGGTATTTGCAAAGGATAACGGGGATGCTTCAGGGCAGGAAGGCTGAACTACGGATGCTATCGGTCCGCAGAGTATGGAAACGCGGACGAAAGGAATAGAAATCATGGATGAACAAAGATACAGCGAGACTTTGATCGAGGGCCGTAACGCCGTTTTGGAGGCGTTTCGTGCCGGAAAGACGGTCGATAAGCTTTATGTTTTGAAGGACTGCAAGGACGGTCCGGTCCGTTCGATCCTCCGTGAGGCGGAAAAGGGCGGTACGATCGTCAATTTCGTGGATAAGGAACGCCTCGACCATATGAGCACGACCGGCAAGCACCAGGGCGTTATTGCGCAAACGGCGGCCTATGATTATGCCGACGTGGATGACATTCTGAAGATAGCTGAGGAGAAGGGCGAACCGCCGTTTCTGATTCTTCTCGACGGAATCGAAGACCCGCACAATCTCGGCGCGATGATCCGTACCGCGAACCTCGTGGGCGCACACGGAGTGATCATTCCGAAGCACCGCGCGGTAGGACTTACCGCAACGGTTGCGAAGACCTCTGCGGGAGCGCTTAACTATACGCCGGTAGCAAAGGTAACGAACCTTACGCAGACGATGGAAGACCTTAAGAAGAAGGGTATCTGGTTCGTCTGCGCGGATATGAGCGGAGACGTGATGTATAGAACGAACCTGACCGGACCAATCGGCCTTGTGATCGGCAACGAAGGAAGCGGCGTAAGCCGTCTTGTGAAGGAACATTGCGACTATACCGCGTCCATCCCGATGAAGGGCGATATCGATTCGCTGAACGCATCGGTTGCAATGGGCGTGCTGGCATATGAAATCTTACGTCAGAGAATGGGTGGAAAATGACACCGGATTACAGCAAATACAGCAATGAGGAACTCTGCAGTCTTGCCAAAACGGATAAGGTTGCCGAGGAATTCCTTCTTGTAAAAAACAAGGAACTGGTGCGGCTTGAGGCACGGAATCTGTACCTTGCCTGGGGCGAATGGGACGATCTGCTGCAGGAAGGCATGATCGGGCTGTTGCAGGCCATTCGCGGATATTCTGCGGACAACGGTGCAAGCTTTGCCACCTATGCGGCACTTTGCGTCCGTAGTAAGATGCTGAACGCCGTTACGGCCAGTAACCGCAGAAAGCACGGCGCGATGGAAGACTATGTTCCGCTTGATTCCCCGGCGTTTCAGAGCGAGGACGGAAGCGGCCTGTATGCCGTCGGGGCCTATGATAATCCCGAGAACCTTGTAATCTTACGGGAAGAGGAGGGAACGCTTCAGAAACGGATTCTGGATTCCCTCAGCGAGACCGAGAAAGCGGTCTTTCGGGAGTATACGAAGGGACTGGATTACAAGGAGATCGCAAAGCGACTCGGAAAGTCCGACAAATCCATTGACAACACCCTTCAGCGCATCCGCAAAAAGGTGCGGAATCTGGTGAATTGTCCAACGGAAACAAAGGGTGTAAAAACACAAAATTAATGCTTGCAAAACCAAGTGGTGTGTGGTATTATAGCATTCGTGATTGCTGATGTGGCTCAGGGGTAGAGCGTTTCCTTGGTAAGGAAGAGGTCGCGGGTTCAATTCCCGCCATCAGCTTACAGTGAAGATTGCGGAAAGCAGGAGAAATCCGGCTTTCCGCTTTTTTGTTTTTATGCGGTTTGAGTACACTTTTGAGTGACAGGAGATGTGGTAATGTGGTACAATTACCGAAAGCGGGATTGGTCGTTAAGAGAAAAACACTAAAGGCTCTTGAAGGGAAAATGTTATGGATACATTTGTTGAGTTGAAACTGTTTCAGGTAAAACCCGATAAACTCGAGCGGTTTGAGACAATGATCGCGCGAATTACGGAAGAACAGATGAAGTGCGAAGGCTGCATATCGATAAAGTATTTCAAGAGATTTTACACCATCGATGGGATTGAGCTTGGTGAACCACCGCGGGAGTTGACCAAGATTGTTAAGTGCGTCAAATACTATTCCTGGTGGGAATTTGACTCGAAGGAGAACTACGGCGCAGCCATAAAAGCATTCTTTGAGAATTATAACAGAGATTTGCAAAGACTGCTGATTGCTCCTTTTGATATTAATCTCGGATACTCGATGTGAGACCGGGGCGAATCGAGTGAATCGGCGGAAGCGGTGATGTGCGGAATAAGGAGTGAACACGGAAGATGAATACATCGGAGCATGTTTTATTTCTACTGGAATCCAACAAAGACAGCTACATTTCCGGGGAGGAGATGGCGAGGCAATGCGGCGTTTCGAGAAATGCCGTCTGGAAAGCCATAAAGGACCTTCGCGAAAAAGGCTACGACATTGAGGCCGTCAGCAACAAGGGGTACCGGCTGACCGGCCATACCGACATTATCTCAGCCGAAGGAATCAAAGCCGGATTGCCGGAGAAACTCAGAAAAACCGATATTTTTGTGTATGACAGCCTGGGATCCACAAGCGACAAGGCGAAAGAATTGGCCGTGAAAGGCGCGCCTCACGGGACTGCCGTAGTTGCCGCGACGCAGACCGGAGGGAGAGGCCGGAAGGATCACTCCTTCTTTTCTCCTGCGGGCGGTCTTTATATGAGCATTGTGCTGAAACCCGACATGCTTCCCTGCACAGACAGTAAAGCAGTCACGTCTTTCACGGGGCGTGCAGTAGTCGATGCAATCCGGGAGCTTACAGGCGTTGTGCCCTACATTGAAGGAATCAACGACGTCTATGTTGACGGAAAGAAAATCTGCGGGATTCTGCTGGAGTCGGGCAGCGAATATGACAGTAACACCCTGCAGTGGATCGTGGCGGGAATCGGAATTAACTTTGATTCGGATTTAAGCAAATTCCCGGAGGATATTAAAAACAGGGTCATCGGGTTATTTGCCCCCGGGAAAGCAACGATTACCAAGAATGCGCTTATCGCACGGATACTTGAGCAAATGATAGATTGTCAACCAAATTGATAAAATGGGTTGACAATCTTGCTTTGTTGTGCTAACTTCATAGAGGCATTTCGGAATTGTTGTTCGAGGAATGCAGAAACTCTTGGAGGATTATGTGCAATGAGCAGTGAAAGAGCAGTGAAAACCGGAACGGGGTTGGCGGTTTTCGACCTGGTTTCTATTTCAATCGGAGCAGTATTGATCGCGATTTGTTCCTGGATCAGCATTCCGACAGCGGTTCCGTTCACGCTTCAGACATTTGCCGTATTCTTCGTTCTGTTGCTTCTGGGAGGCGGAAAAGGAACGCTTTCCATACTTGTTTATGTACTGATCGGAGCAGTCGGAGCACCGGTTTTCTCCGGATTCGGCGGAGGCATCGGAGTTCTTCTCGGAAGCACCGGCGGATACATTCTGGGATTCCTGTTCATCGGCCTAATATATATGCTGTTCACGAAATTCTTTGGGAAGAAAATCGTTGTTAAAGTGGCTGCGCTTGTCCTCGGACTGGTTGTATGCTATGCGTTCGGAACGGCATGGTTCATGCATGTCTATATGAAGAATAACGGAAGCGTCGGGCTGCTTACGGTTCTTGGGTGGTGCGTATTTCCATTTATCGCTCCGGATCTGGCGAAGATGGCACTTGCCGTGTATGTCGCAAGGAGAATAGAGCCTGTAATGAAGGCACGGCAAATGTGACGGACACGATCAGACAACTAAAAAATCAAACACGAGACGAGAAGATTTCATCGCGATTTCTTCTCGTTTTTCAGTTGTTCCGCCGGGCGCATAATGAGCCCGCAATATACAAGTGACAAGGTGAGCTTCCATGTGTTATAATTATTCAAATGGTTTGTTACGGAAGAACAAAAGTATTATAAATGTCCATTTAAGGAGATAAATCTTGGCAATGATGGATGAATATGACGAGTGGATCTGGAAAGATCTGAGGAAGATAGACGAGGAATTTTCGTTTGATAAAATGCGATGGCTGCATAAGTATCCCTATCCGCATGCAATTAGTGTTTTAAGGCTTTTGATACAGCTGGCCTGTTGCTGTACGAATTTTGTTTTGATTAAGCGGGGAAGAGAGGGGATACTGAAAATCGACCGGATATGGCGGCTTGAGCATATTCTTCCGGAAGCAAAGGAGTGCATTGATTTTACCGACGATTGGGATTACCGGCGCTTCCTGGAGCTGGTTGATCTTTCCGCTTCTGAACTGATGCAGGAGGTAATTCGGATTGGGAAAGACTCGGACAATCCGGAGAACAGAGAAGCTGCGCAGGATTTCATGGAGAAATATGAATATTTGGCCTCGCATAAGGATGAATGCTTTCGTAAGGACATCATAGAATCGGATTTGAATTGTATCGATGACTTTGATTTGGCGGAAGTTGCATATAAATACAAGGCACTCGGGATGAGCCAAGACCGCATGTATGAGTTGTTAGAGGAAATCAGGAGCGGAATGGAGACAGAAAAGCAGGAAAATAAGATTCGTGATCTGATGGATTTTGTGACCGGATGGTGTCATCCGGATTGGAAGGTTTATTAAAAGGCAGATAACTGTCAGGGCCATGTTACAAAATAGGAAAAGGATAATAGGATAAAAGACAGCATAGGGGTGTGTGATGAGAGACGAAGTCAGAAAAATAATAGAAAAAGTTTGCAATGATGGAAATAAGGAGTGGTTCGTTCGGTGCTGTAATTCAAAGATAAGTTTTTTAGACGAACTGATTGAAAAGATTTCGCAATTAGTTGATAGCGTTGAAATATACCCGTCCTTGAATGAACCAAAGGAAGAAATACACATTTCTGTTAATACAAAAACAATTGAAATCATTACAATTCAATATGAATCCGTTTTGATTATAAGCAAAATCGGAAATTTCTTTTATTTTTGGCATGAGTACTCTATGAATAATCCTGATGAGGATAGGATAGATCCGGATTTTGGGGACTTTAGGGACGAGGGATTTAACAAGAAGCAGTATATTCTTGATGATATCATTGTTCGCTACTTAAATGAAAAAGGATACACTCGTTTGAGCGAATCGGAGATTATGGAGGAATACCCCAACCCCGTGTTTTTGGAAGAATTCGGGAAAGAGAAGTATCTTACTGTAAGTAATCTGCTATTTAGGGATTTCCTTGGGCTGAACCGGTGAAAATGTGTATTCTTAAGGACTGCGAACGAAATGCTTTTAGTGCACAAATGACAAAAGTAAAACGTAACAAAGGATTAAGATACTCGTGTTAATGGATCAGATTGGCGGCTGTTGCCACTCCGATTTACGTATCTTTTGATGTTTAAGTTAACAGAAAAAACAGAAGAGGAAAATACTATGGATATATTACAATGGTTGCAGGAATGGTTTCGCTCTCAATGCAACGGGAGTTGGGAGCATACATATGCGATTCGGATTGATACGCTGGATAATCCGGGGTGGGGTGTTCGAATCGACATTTATGAGACTGAGCTTGAGGGGAAGGCCTTTGAAAAGATAGAGAATCTTGACGATGATGACGATTGGATGGTATGTGAGGTTAAGAACGGGAAATTCATAGGCGGTGGAGACACATCCAAGTTAGAAAAGATTCTGCGGGTGTTCAAAGACTGGGCAGAGAGATAGAACGACATCAATTTGTTATAGAAAAGGAAAAGAAAAGCAAAAGATTCTGCAGGTTAGGTAAAGGAAAGACATATGACGCATCAGATGCAATTGCAACCGGAACCGTTTAGTATGATCAAAAGCGGTGTAAAGACGATAGAACTCCGATTGTACGATGAGAAACGCAGGAAAATCCGGATCGGAGATGAGATATTGTTCACCAATACGGAAAATGGCGAGACACTTGCAGTGAAAGTGCTTGATCTGTATGTTTTTGATTCCTTTGAAGAATTGTACAAAACGCTTCCGTTGCTGCAATGCGGCTATACGGAGCAGGATATTGATTCGGCATCGCCGGATGATATGGAGCTGTATTATCCGAAAGAGAAACAGAAGGAATACGGTGTGGTCGGAATAACAATAGCGTTGCGGTCCGCGGAGTTTCTTTCTTACTACCGGCTCAAGGAAGAACTGGTACAATTCTGCCGGGCAAACGGGCTGCCGACGTCCGGCGGGAAGCAGGAATTGAACGAGCGCATAGCATGCTTTCTGGATACCGGTGTTATCATGCCGGCGAACCTGAAACAAACCACGAAGCAAAAGGTTTCGGGTATCACGAAAGACAGTATTATTGAATCGGGCTTTGTGTGTTCAGAACTTCATCGGGCATTTTTCAAGAAAGAAATCGGTGATGGTTTCTCCTTCAATGTAGCTTTTCAGAAATGGCTGAAGGAAAATGCCGGAAAGACATATGCAGATGCAATCAAGGTTTATAAAGAGTTGAAGGTTGCTGCCAAGGGAAAACCGAAGGAAATAGAAAAGCAGTTTGAATACAATACGTATATCCGCGATTTCTTTCAAGATAATAAGGGAGCTTCGCTTAGTGATGCCATCAAGTGTTGGAAGTACAAAAAGAGTATTCAAGGTCATAACAAGTACGAGCGATCGGATTTGAAAGTTTTGGAATGCTAAAAAAGCATATGACAGGGGGGAGACTCCTTGGAGCATATCTTATCATTTTATGCCGGATGAATTGAAAGCATAACGGAACAGAAAAAGGATATTTTACAGAGGGGGAAACATATGAAATCGGATATCCTTTATCATGGGAGTATCATCGG
>CAMIWE010000015.1 GCA_946402335.1 uncultured Lachnoclostridium sp. | reverse complement strand
AGTTCAACGGCTATGTATTCTGCCAGGGCGATTACGTATGCTGGTCCGCACCGGTTAACAACCTCGGCGACTGGCGCTATGAGGGCGTTACTTACGAAAAGACGCAGGATCCGGTTAACTCCAGAGGCAACATGGTTCTGTACGCGCCCGACGTAACGGTAGGTCCCGACGGACGTTACTACCTCTACTATGTGCTTGACAAGGTCGGCATCGTTTCGGTAGCGGTTTGCGATACGCCTGCAGGCCGATACGAATTCTACGGTTATGTTCACTACGCAGACGGCACGAAGCTCGGCGAGCGCGAAGGCGACGAGCCGCAGTTCGATCCGGGCGTGCTGACCGAGGGCGATACGACGTACCTGTTCACCGGCTTCTGCGGAAGAGGAGACAAGAGCCGTCACGGTTCCCAGCTGACCGTTCTTGGACCGGATATGCTGACGATTGTTAAGGATCCCCGCATTGTTGTTCCGGGCTCCTGCTACAGCGAAGGCACCGGCTTTGAAGGCCATGCATTCTTCGAGGCAAGCTCGATCCGCAAGTTCGACGGCAAATACTATTTCATCTACTCCAGCGAAGTGATGCATGAGCTTTGCTACGCAACCTCCGACAGTCCGGAAGGACCGTTCACCTACGGCGGCGTGATCGTAAGTAACAGCGACTTCCACATCGATACCTATAAGGATGCGGAGACGCCTGCGGCATATGGCGCAAACAACCACGGAAGCTTGATTGAGATTGCCGGCAAACGTTACATCTTCTACCATCGCCAGACCAACGCAACCTGGTACTCCCGTCAGGGCTGTGCCGAGGAAGTGAAGTTCGCGGCCGACGGTTCGATCAAGCAGGTGGAAATCACTTCCTGCGGCCTGAACGGCGGACCGCTTCGCGATACCGACGAGATTCCGGCACACATCGCCTGCAACCTGTTCGCACCTGACATCAAAGAGCCGATGCACTGGCTTGTCGGAATCGGCAACCAGCCGCGCATCACGATGGACGGTAGGGACGGGGACAGAGGTCCATCTTATATCGCGAATATCGGCGGCGGCACGACCATCGGTTTCAAATACATCAACTTCAAGGGTGTGAAGGAAATCGAACTGACCGTTCGCGGATACATCCACGACAGCTTCGAAGTTCGTACCGAACTGGGCGGCCCCGTTATCGGCACCGTCAAAGTCGACTCCTCCGACATCTGGGAGAAGTACCGTGCAGCCTGCCCGATCCCGGACGGCGTATCCGCCCTGTACCTCACCAAGGTCGGCGGCGGCAGCGGACATCTGCTGAGTGTGAAGTTTATTCACTGAGGTTAGAGTTTTATTGATTCTTGCATTGAGTACCACGGCGTTTGGGAGCCGTGGTACTCTTTTTTCTTTTTGGAGGATTGAGTGGGGTTGATAGATGGGGGGCAATGGACTAATCATGGTACTCAATAATTGATTTATAGAGTTTGGTATCACTTGACGGGAAGTCTTTGGTACTCAAATCATGGTTTATCTTGTTTAGTACCATTCGAAAAATGGGAAAGTGAAAGAAGTGTGGTACTCAAGTTGGAATTTATTAAGTTGAGTACCACTCCGGATGGAATTCAATGGTACTCAAATTGTGGTTTAACTTGTTTAGTACCATCCAAGATGGTTGTAATGTGAAAATCATGGTACTCAAACCGGAATTCATTGAAATGAGTACCAGAATAACTGGAAGATTGTGGTACTCAAATTATAATATATTCAGTTTAGTATCATTGAAGAGGATAGCAGTGAAAAAAGTGTGGTACTCAAACTTGAAAAAATGAAATTGAGTGCCACACCAGAGGTGATGAAGTGGTACTCAAATGCCTAATTATCCGGTTTAGTACCAATGATAATTGTGGCGCCGTTGAAACTGTGGTACTAAAACCATCAGATATCAAATTGAGTACTAGTCAGAAGTGAGATAGTGGTATTCAACTTGCCCATCAACCCATTTTACGCCCCGCCTGCCCAAAACATCACAAATAAAAACCCGCCCCGACGTTGTGTCGGAGCGGGCATACAGATGTTAATTATGATTCTATTCAATCAGCGAGAGTCCTTCGGCGTGCAGCTGCTCGTTGATGTTGACGACGGACCAGTTGCCTATATTCAGGTTATAAATGATGATTGCGTCGAAGGAACTGCGCGGGTAGAGGATTCCGTTCTGGGAAATCCCGAGGGCATGCTGGGTTTCCGAAAGGGTCATATGGCAGGCAATGCAGAGCGCCAGCACTTTGATGCGCGACGGGTTCTGCTTGTTGCCGTTGATGATCTGGTAGGCATAATGCTGCTCAAGGTTGCTTTCCGCGACGACGTTCCGAAGGAGCAGGCATTTGTCGTGCATAATCTCGTTTAAGTAGTTGCTGAGGGTAAGCGTGGCGGCCTCACTGCGGATGGCGGCGAGGTATTCATTCAATTCTTCCGGAGTATGAACCCGGTTCAAAAAACAATGCAGATCATCGGTTGTTTTTATTGTCATGATTACCTCCTTTCATTTGACCGCGGTCAGAGACTGTGATAAACTGAAAATGATATCGGATGTCCGGTTTGGAAAAGCCTGCCGGGCCCGGTTTTATACGGAAAACGGAACGGCACAGGCATCGGCGAAAATTTTGAAAATCAAGCCGGTGCGCAAAATCCCTATTTACTTTACTGAATAAAGGGGGATAGTTCAATGAGCCCACAGGATAAATGTGAACTGTCATTCTATCGCGACCTGGAACCGATCGGCGACGGCGGAAAAGTCACGCTCGTGCGCCATATCGAGTCCGGGCAGGTGTTTGTGAAAAAGCGTCTTTCGCGCTACAACGGCGCGTTGTACCGGTATCTGAAACAGCAGATTTTTCCGGGGATTCCGATGATTTACGGCTGCTACGACGATGATGATTTCGTCATTGTCATTGAGGAATACATCAGCGGGAAGACGCTCCGTCAGGTTATGGACGAGCAGGGGCCTCTTCCGGAATCAACGGCCAAGCGCATCATCGCCCTTTTGTGCGATACGCTGGATGTCCTGCACCACGCGACGCAGCCGGTCGTATGCCGCGATCTGAAGCCGGAAAATATCATCCTGACGAGGAACAACCGGCCGGTGATCATCGACCTTGACGCCGCCAAATTCGCCCACATTGCAAATAAGGACACAATCCTTCTCGGGACGCCCGGGTATGCTGCGCCGGAGCAATTCGGATTTGCCGCATCGGATGAGCGGACCGACGTATACGCACTTGGCGTAATCCTAAATGAAATGCTGACCGGCGAGCTTCCGCAGAACCGTCTTGCGACGGGACCTTGCCGGGAGTTGATCAAGCACTGTACGAACCTGGATCCGGACGCCCGTGTGCAGAGCGTTTCGGAATTGCGGGGGTCGCTTCATATGCCGGCCAATCTTCTTGCCGATTCGACCGGGCGATCTTCCTATACTCTTCCCGGGTTCCGGACCGGCCTGACCTGGAAGAAGATTATCGCGGTTCTCGGGTATTTCATCGGCGGATACATGACGGTTTACTATATCATCGGAACCGACGATCCGCTTGTGTACCGCATTGCGGAGAGCATCCTCTGGGCGTTGCTTTTTGTTTGGACGGTGGCGTTCGGGTTTGACTATCTCGGAATCCGCAATCGTATGCCGCTCCTTACCAAAATCAAGAATGACGGAATCCGCAGGATTGTGTCCGCCGGCGTATGGCTTTTCGGCTGTCTGCTGATTTTCGGCGCAGTCATTCTGGGCGTGATGGCGGTCGCCGCCACAGCGGGAATCAATATTGCAAAATAAAGGCGCGGGGGCTTCGCGCCGGCGGGAATGAAACTGTGATACCGCCTTGTTTGATTAAAGATTACAGAATATGCTGATGGCATATGTGTGCCGACAGCATAAGAATTCGGAAAATGCGATTTTGATTAAGTTCAAGATCGCATTTTTTGTTGGATTTGAATGAAAAAAGGGGAGGAGCTTAATTGACATGTATAGCCTTATTTGATACGATACAAATATGTTCCCAAAATGAGGGAATTTTCGAAAAATTAAACGCAGGGAGAAGAAAAGCCATGAAGAAAAGCAAAGCCATAGTATTCGTGTATTGGTTGATAATTGCTGTTTTCATCAGCGGTATTGTAACCAGTTCTGCGAGTACGGTAATTGCCGGAGGAACCGGGCAAAACGGAGAGTATTACGCAACGGGAGATTGGTCTAACGGCTGGGGATGGTGGTCGCAGAACCAATCCTATTCGGAAGACATGCGCGACTGGGGATGCTATGTAGTCGCAAAGGCAAGACTATTGGTTTACACGGGAATTGAGGTTAATGATCCTTCGGTTTTTAACCCTGATATATATTGGGAATGGGAGAAAAGGAACAACCAGATTGATTCCGGAATGTATGCCCAAAACCGTACGGCCGCAGTGACTTATGCGAGTCAGCACGGAAGAACGTTGATTTATGAGGAAGGAACTAACACCGTTGAAGCGGTTAAAGGATATGTTAATGCAGGCAAGTATGTAATTTTGCGAAAGACAGGTAATTCTCATTATGTTTTGGTAAATAATGAGGCAACTAAAGAAGCAGGAAGAATTAGAGTATTTGAATCATGGGGCGGAAAGGATAGCAACGGAAATCCTTATAAGAATGCTGCAGGCACCAGAGATTGGAACTATGAGATTCGTGAAGTCCACGTTTTTACGGTAGTTCCTAACACATATGAAATTGCCAGCATCCCGGAAGGAAAGTATTACATTTATTCCGCTATCGGTGGTAAGGTTTTGCAGATTGATCCGAACAATCAGGCCAACGGAAGCAGGGCTTCTGTTCATGCGCCTACAGGAATCACTGCGCAGGTATTTGACATTAAGTATAATTCTGCGAAACAGGGATATTTTCTTAAAACATACTGCTCAGGAAAGGTTTTGGATTCGGAAGGGAACCTGGCAGAACCGACCAATATCCAGCAATGGGAATTGACCGGAACGGGTAACCAGGGACAGAACTGGTATTTCGAGTCGGCGGGAGGAGATTGGTATTACATTAAAAACCAATGGGGAAACTACCTCACGGTAGGAAGTTCCGACTATGTAAGAGCGGAAGCATGTACAAGAGCGGACGCACAGAAATGGCGCCTGGCACCCGCGTCGGGAATAGCTAAAACAATTATATATTCAGGCAATTATGTGATTACTTCGAAAATCGGTGGGAAGGTCCTGGATGTATCCAATGGGCATACGGATTCTTCCGATGGAAGAAATGTTCAGATCTATTCGCCATTAGGCAACGGAGCTCAGTATTTTGCAATCGGAAACAATACATCGTTGCCTTATAACGCCAACTATATAGCGTTAGTGGCTTCGGGCAAATTTGTCACCACACAGAGCAATTCTACAAGTCGTCCCGCAAATGTAGTTCAGTTTCATGGCGATGGATCTGCGGGTCAGCAATGGTTCTTTGAAAAAACCAGTGACGGATATTATTATATCAGAGATATGTTGGGCGGATACCTTACCGTCCATGATGGCAAGAATGCAGACGCAGTAAATGTAGAGGTTGATAAGTTTAACGGAAGCGATAAACAGAAATGGAAGCTTCTTACTACCAGCCTGAAACCTACAATTAACTTGTATGAAAACGATGAAAATATGTTTATTAATGCCGCCATGGAATACTATGGAGAGGATGCTACCATAGTCGGGTATTATTATGGAACCAAAAGTAATGTTACAGACAATCCCTATACGAAATTGTCAACACCTACTACCAATGAGTTAATCACGAAAGACATTACGGAACCCGGAAAATATTACATCGCGGCGAAAGACAGTTATGGCCGTTTATCGGATACGGTAAGCACGAAAACTTACTACAGGACGACATTTTCCGTAAATAACGGAAGCGTGACGACCTATAGCGAGCTGACGCAGGAAGGAAAGACAATCTACTTGCCTACACCGGTTATGTCCGGTGCCAAATTCAGCGGCTGGTATACGAAGTCGGATTTTTCAGGAAGTGCTCTTTCCGGAACGTATAAACCGACGTCAAATGCCACGCTATATGCAAGATGGGATTACACGGTTACATTTAACGCAAACGGCGGCGAAGGTGGCCCGGTCAGTCAGACGAAAATACGCGGAATAGATCTGGTACTTTCGACTTCGACGCCTTCAAAAACCGGATTTGATTTCCTGGGATGGGCAACATCCAGTAATGCGACTACCGCACAGTATAAGGCGGGCGGAAAGTTTACGACCAACGCCGACACGACGCTGTATGCGGTATGGAGTAAGAAAAAATATCAAATTCAATATGATGCAAACGGAGGCACGGGAGCGCCGGCTGCACAGACGAAAACATACGGGGAGACTCTGACACTCAGTACTACAGAGCCTTCTAAAGAAGGTTTTGATTTCCTCGGATGGGCAACATCCAGCACGGCCACCACAGCACAGTATGCCGCAGGCGGAAAGTATACGGCGAATGCTGCCGCAACGCTTTATGCGGTATGGTCGAAGAAGACATTTGCCGTCAAATACGACGCGAACGGAGGTACGGGAGCTCCGCCGGCACAGACTAAAAAGTACGGAGAGGCGCTGACGCTCAGCACAACTATCCCCTCTAAAACCGGATATGATTTCTTGGGGTGGGCAACGTCAAGTACGGCCACAACTGCACAGTATGCCGCAGGCGGAAAGTATACGGCAAATTCTGCTGTAACTCTTTACGCGGTTTGGTCAGAGAAGAAATATACGGTTCAGTTCGACGCAAACGGAGGAACCGGAGCACCGTCGCCGCAGACGAAGAAATACGGAGTGAAGTTACAACTCAGTACAACGGAGCCTTCGAAAGAAGGATTCCGCTTCCTTGGCTGGGCAACTGCTGCTAATGCAAGTGAAGCATCATACGCCGCAGGCGGATATTATACGGACAATACTGATATAACGCTTTATGCAGTATGGGTTCGCAGTTCGTTCCTGATTTCCTATGATGCAAACGGAGGAACCGGAGTACCGGAAGCACAGAAACAGCTTTGCGGCGAAACAATAACGATTACCGCTCAGAAGCCCAAGAAAACGGATATGGTATTCACCGGTTGGGCAACCGGCAAATCCGATACTGTCGTTAAGTATCATCCGGGCGATGCGGTTTCGTTTGAGGCCGATACGACACTGTATGCTGTCTATGAAAAGAAGGCTTCCTGCAAAGGTTACTTTGTTGACCTGTCAGATAAGATTAATCTGAGATTCTGCTTTGATATTGAAGACGATCTTTTTGACAGAAACGTATACGCTGTAGTTTCTTTTGCAGATGGTTCGGAAGCTTTCAGCGAGATTAAAATCGGAGACGGAACCGAAGTATCCGGGCAGGTATACTACATTACCGAAGCGTTGATTGCGCCGAAGAATCTTTCCGATGATATTACGACAAGAATTATTGTCGGTGACGGTAAATACAACGGTGGATCACTGGATGACTTTGAAACTGCTGCAACCGCAAAATGGTCCGTGAAAGAGTATTGTGAAGCACTGACAAAATCAGATGCTTATCCGGAGACGGCCAGAAAGCTGGCGGAGGCAGTTCTTACATACAGCACCTATTCGCAATTGTATTTCAATTACAATACGAGTTCGCTGTCAAAGGATGTGGAGCAATGCAATCTGCGTTCCGCAGAGAGTGTTCTTTCGGATCTTGATTCGGTTTCACCGGTGATCACTTCTTTGACAGACTTGCCGGAAGGTATTCATGTTGTAGGGTGCAGCCTGATTCTGGAATCTTCTTTGATCTGCCGGCTGTACTTCACTGTTGATGATGGCGTTCAGGCATCGGAATACGGCTTGAAGGAAAAGCCCGGAGAAGGAGGCTTCTATCTTGAAAAGAAGGTTGCGAATCCTGCAAGGCTGAATGAGGATCTTTCATTTGCCGTTGGAAACGGTGTCGTGAAGTTTAATCCTATGTCTTATGTCAAGAATAGTTTGTTGAATGGACAGAATAAGAAGCTTAAGGATTTGTGCGTGGCCCTGTACGAGTATTATTTCGCGTCAAAGACCTATATCAATTACGAAAATGAAGTAATCTCGGAAGAAGACAAATACGCTCCGTTCTCTACGAACTGGGTGGAAAGTGCTACCGGATATACCATTTCGATTAAACGTACTTCTTCGAAGAAGGGTGCCGCGCTCGGAACCATTCACAGCGGAGATACCGTATATGAAGGCGATGTATTGAAGGTTACCTATACACCGGCAACCGGTTACTCAATAACGGCAAAGGGTGTCGAGTTGATTGAAGTTGCCGGGGATGTAACAACCGCATCTGTATTTGCTAAGGCGCAGGCCAACGAATACACATACAATATCGTTTATAAGTCCTCGGACGGAACAAGTTTAGGATCCACCACGGCTACATACCGTTTTGGTACAACGAATAAGATAACGGCCCCTGCGAAGGTTGGATATGAAACGCCTGCCGCACAGAACGTTGCATGGGATTCCACGACCGCAAAAACGATCACGTTTACATACACGGTAATTGCTTCTTATAAAGTGACATGGTCGACCGGAACCGGTTATTCTATTGCCGTGAAGAGAACCTCTTCGAAGGCCGGAGCATCTACCGGTGCACTTTCAAGCGGAGCAACGGTATACAAGGGAGATGTATTGGCAATAACCTATACGGCATCGACCGGTTATTCCATTTCCGCAAAAGGCAAAGAATCCGTGACCGTATCCGGAAATGTTACGTCGTCAGATATTTATGCAACAGCATTAGGAAACGAGTACACTTATAACGTTGTATATAAGTCTTCGGACGGAACAAGCCTTGGATCAACAACCGTAAAGTATCGTTTCGGAACAACCAATAAGATTACGGCTCCTGCCAAACTCGGATATGAAACTCCTGCCGCACAGAATGTTGCATGGGATTCCACTTCCGCAAAAACGATCACGTTTACTTACACGGTAATTCCCGCTTATAAGGTGACATGGTCAACAGGAACCGGGTATACGATCACCGTGAAGAGAACCTCTTCGAAGGC
The DNA here is from genome assembly GCA_946402335.1 of uncultured Lachnoclostridium sp. Taxonomy (GTDB): domain Bacteria; phylum Bacillota; class Clostridia; order Lachnospirales; family Lachnospiraceae; genus ISDg. The sequence continues at coordinate 34,948 of CAMIWE010000015.1, read as the reverse complement.
CGGAGCATCTACCGGCGCACTTTCAAGCGGTGCAACGGTATACAAGGGAGATGTGTTGGCGGTAACCTATGCTGCTACGACGGGTTATTCCATTTCCTCCAAGGGAAAAGAATCCATCACGGTATCCGGAAATGTAACAGCGAGCGATATTTTTGCGAAGGTTTTAGGAAACGAGTATACCTACAATGTTGTATATAAATCGACAAACGGAACGGCACTGGGAACGGCAACTGTGAAGTATCGTTATGGTACGACCAATACGATCAGTGCTCCCGCAAAAACGGGTTATAATACACCTTCGTCGCAAAGCGTTAAGTGGGATTCCACGACGGCTAAAACGATTACCTTTGAGTATAAACCGACTCCTGTATCCGGAGCACAGACGTTGTATTCGGTAGATCAGTCTACGGTTTCCGGACTGGAGGAAATCCTTACCATCAAGGCAGAGGTTGTCAGCAGAAGCGCATCCTCGGTAAGAGTGAAATTTACCTATAGTTTTTCGCACAAAGGATATACGGATCCTTATTCCTACGTCTTTGATCTGTATGTAAACGGAAAGTCATACGGCATTACAAGAATCGTTACGTTCGGAACCTGGAAAGACGGTCATACGTCTACAGAAACGGCATCCTGTACGGTCGACATTCCGTTGTCAACAACTGCAGCGACTACCGCAGCTGTAACGGGACATTTGATCACGAGAAACTATTATGACAATGATTATCCGGCCAATTCCACATATAATATTTCCACCACACCGGTGAAGATTCCGGCATATTAATGGAGAATCAGGAATTCGGTTCGATTATCGTTCAAAATTGATTCGGAAAAGTCCGGGGCAATACGCCTCGGACTTTTTTGTATGGGAATGCCCGGATTGATAGAATCTGAAGAGGCGGGCATTTTCCATAGCACACACGGATGGCGGAAAAGAGTCTGATTTAAGGCACAATATGCAACATAATCTGTCAGGCAGAAAAGCCGTGAAAGATGATGCTGACAGCATAAAAATCCCTTCTTTGGTTGCGATAGAATGAAATCATCAAAACAAACAAGGAGGGATCCTTATGGAAGAGAATAAAGAGAAAAATGTTGTAAATGAAGAGCAGGAAACTCTGCCGAAGGGCATGATTCTCTGCAAGACCTGCGGCGCCAAGATGGCGAAGAAAGCGAAAAAGTGTCCGTCCTGCGGTGCCAAGAACAAGAAGCCGATTTATAAGAGGTTCTGGTTCTGGGTACTGGCAATTATCGTTCTCTTCTTCATCGTAAAAGCAATCAAGCGTTCCGGTCTGGATGTGAAGAAGCCGTCCGCAAAGCTCACGGCCGATGAGATCATTAAGGAGTTTTACGAAGGCGAGGAAAAGGGCGAATCCAAGTACAAGGATACCGTTGTTGCAATTACCGGCAAGGTCGGTGCAATCGAAGAGGATTATATCCGGATCGATACATTTGCCTCCCTGTCGACGCTGTTTTCGATTCATGTAAAGCCTGCCGACAAAGGAGACCTCACTTCGGTTACCAAGGATTCCGTGATTACGGTTTCAGGTATTTGTAACGGTAAGATTTTCGGTGGCATCGAACTCGAGAAGGCAATCATTGACAGCTCCTTCGCGGTCAATCCGGACTACAATTCGGCAATGACTGTTCCGATCAAAACGCTCATGCAGGCGTATAAGGACAACAAGGTCAGCGCCGATGCTCAGTACTGGGGCAAGACGGTCGAATTTACCGGAAAAGTAAGCTATATCGCCGACACTTCCGACTACATCATCATCGTTCCGGAAGATCAGGACAAATCCCTGGATAGCCTGCTCGACGGAATCGAGGTCTACTTCGAAAACGAAGCGGATTTCGAAAAGGTAAAGAACGATGCTAATCCGGATGCTCTCGGTTCCCCGAAGAAGACCGTCAAAGTTACAATCGCCGGCGTATGTTACGGCGAAGCGTTCGGATACGATGCGCAGGTATGCCGCGCAAAGGTAAAATAAGTTGAAAAAACTCCGTAAGGAATTGAAGGAGATCTTTGACCCGGTAAAAAAACATAGAGTTGATGAATAATAACACAGACTCCCATGCCTTATACGATTTGGCATGGGGGTTTTGCATTAGGAAGAACACGAAATTGTTAAACTTTTTTGCCCAGTCGAAACAAGTTTTTGAGAACTTTTTAATGGTAGAAGAGTGAAAAAGATACATCGTTGGATTATTCTTGCTTTTGCCATCACGCCATGTTATAATATTAAAATAGTTAAATTTCTTTGTGAGAAATCAGAGGAAAACATAGTGGAGGTTAAAGCATGAAAAAATTAGGGTTTATTCTTGTTTCTTTTATCGTTTTAGTGATAAGTTTCGTAGCTATGACAGAAAACAATGCAAAGGCTAGACAAAATGAGGTGAATGTACAAATGAAGAATGTGGGCGATGTTTCCCACAGAGTAAGAGTTATTACTACAAAAGAAATTGCCCTGACATCACCAAGTTCAATCGGATTAGATGGTTTTATTCAATACTGTATTCCGGCAAACACCTTGATTGGTACGGCATATTATAATGTTGTAATTCAAAAATCAGTTCACAAACAGGGATTATACAAAAATGTATATGAAAATCCTAGTAATGGTCAGTTGTTTGAAGCAAAATATGAGAACACTTATTTTGTGACCAACGATAGTACTTTATTGATGTTCCCCGAGACAAATGTGATAGCAAAAGGATATATAAGTAAGTACTATGATATGAGAAATAAGTCGTCAAATGGGGCAATCAGGTATACAAAAGTAGGTAGTGAGGATGCGTATATTATCGATTCAAGTCTTCCTTTTGTGACGAGTAATAAAGGCGTAATAAAAGCCACCTATCCTTCTACTCAATTTCCTGATGCGGGGGGAAGTGATCAAGTCCGCATTACCTTTTCTCTTAACTTTTTAAAAAAATCATTGTCTTTTGGTGGAACGGAAATTAAAGGAACTTTGGTAAACTATAAAGATAATTTTGTCATTCCATCAAATTCCAGTCTAGATAATACGTGGAATGGAGTATTTCAGAAACGATTTGATTATAAAAAGTATAGTTCGCAGAATGTTGTTACTGCTGCACGAAAAAAGACCATATATGAACCTACAATTGTACGCGCAGGATACTGGTTCGTGACTGATCAGGCTTTTAGTACCAAAACAGTTTTTAAAGCATATTTTACGATTATGAAAGAAAACAGTTTTACGAAAGAACTAGCCACTTTTTCCGGAAGTGCCAGCGTGCCGATATCTGGAAACTATTGATATAAGGCAACTAGAGAAAGGAAGTTATTCATGAAGAAAGCTATTGTATGTGGATTGTGGATAATTATACTTGGAACTTTAGGAATTGTGATTGCCCTCTGGATGAAAAAAGCAGACCCACAGTCTGAGGATATAAGGAGTATGCCATATAAAGAGCGGGGGGCATACCTATTGACTAAGAGATATCCGACGGATGTGATTTGGTTTGGGGAGTATTCAGAATTGGAATATGCAATCAATGTACGCTTTCCGGGAACTATTAGCAGAGACAGTATCAAAAAAGAGGAGAACTGTTCAAAAGCTATGATAGTAATCAATGATTATTCTTCGGAAACGGGAGTTACAAAAGATGATATCGACCTGATTTTTGAGATTTTGTCTACGGATTCGCGATATATACTTTTTTATATGGGGAGGAAAAACTTAGCTTACATAGGGGAAGTGTTTGACCAATCGAAAAATGATGGAACAAAATGCGGAATTAATCCTGATTATTGTACGGATGTCATTGTAGTTCATTATAATGGTGAGTGGAAATTGGTAAGCGGAGGCCAATTAGATGAAATAGTTGGTCGCGGGATGAATCTATCTGAGGAAGTTTATGGAGCAATGGATACATGTTGCACACTCTTTTGGGGCTATTGAAAAATCGGAGGATTTAGAAAATGTTTATTCTGCGGGAAGTTACAAAAGAGTATCGGACTAAGAAAGGGAAAAAAGTCTGTGCAATAGATAGCTTATCGCTTGAACTACCAAATAAAGGAATGATATCCATTGTTGGGGAAAGCGGATGCGGCAAAACCACTTTGCTGAATATCTTAGGAACATTAGATAAACCAACATCAGGGATAGTAGAGACAGAATATCAGGGAGAAAAAGTATATCTGACGGACTTCACGGAAACTCAGTGTGAACATTATCGAAATCGAGATGTTGGATTCATTTTTCAAGATTACTATCTTCTCAAAGAACTGTCAGTATATGAAAATGTAGAACTTCCCTTGAGAATACAGAACGCTGAGTTTGAAAAAAAGAAAAAAGTCGATGAGATTTTAGAATTCGTTGGTCTGAAAGAACAAAAAGATAGGACAGTTGATGAATTATCCGGGGGGCAACAACAAAGGGTATCAATTGCAAGGGCAATGGTAAAGAATCCCAGAATAATACTGGCGGATGAACCGACGGGAAATTTGGATTCAAATAGTGCCGAATTGATAATGCGATTGCTGAAAAAATGTGCTGAATCGTGCCTGGTTGTTTTGGTAACACATGATAGAAGAATAGCTGAAAAGTATTCGGATCGTATTATTGAAATACAAGGTGGAAGGATTATTGCGGATCGATTAATTTCAGAGGGGAGAACTGATCTATTATCGCGAAGGGAGAGTGCAATAAAACGTTCACCTGTTAATTTCTGCTTGTTTCTTGCGGGAAGAATGATAAAAAGAAGATTGCTTCGAGGCATTCTTTTATGCATTATATTATCAACAGTGTTGACGGGAATAAAAATCGCTGGGTATTATCTTTGGAACGATTGTGGAAAAGCCATTGATGTTTGTACTAAAGAATATGAGATAAGGTTTCTTCAACCTTTTGAGGTTAAAGAATTCGTTGATTCTTTAGGAGTGGAGGCTTCTTTTTCGTCGTTGAATCGGTCTGAACTGAAAAACATATTGATTCAAGAATTTGGTGTTGATAGTGTTGCTCCTGCATTTGAGGGCGTTCCAGTAGAATATGGGGGATTGAGAACTGAGGCAAGTATAATCTTTTCTTCAGAAGACGAAATAGTACTGAAAAAAGGAAGAAGACCACAAACTGAAGATGAGATAGTTATTAATGAAGAACTAGTCGAAGTCCTATCCCTTCCAGAGAATGTATTGGAATCATCCATTTCTGTTATGGGGTTTCCTATGAAGATTTGCGGGATTGTAGGGAATAAACATACTACTTATAAAGGAAGGGAAAGTGTTCATGGCGCAAGCAATTCGGCAATAGTATCAGATTCTTTTCTTGAGAGGTTGATGCGGCTAGATTATATCCTTATTCCGGAAAGTGAAATCAGTGAAATGCAAACACTTTCTTTCAATCTTTTTGTAAAGAATAAATTTATATCAGCTGATAACCCTAAGATTTCACTTTGTTGCGGACGGTTTCCCTCGTCAGACAGTGAAGTAGTTGTTTCAAGAGATTATCTTGTTAAGAACGGGTTATACTTTAGCGGAGATATTAGTGACTTGACATTGGAAGAGTTTCATTTTCCCAATATTTATGCAACAGAACAAAAAACTGCTTTTTCAGGGACTTTGAATGTTAGCGAATATCTGTCCGATGTGAAGATTGTTGGGGTTATGGATATGGATGAACCTGTTATCGCAGTTAGTGGGGGCGTATTCCAACAGTTGAGAAGAGATTATTATGATAAGTACTTTCCTGACTCTTTTTGGTTGATCGTGAATAGCAAAAAAAGTAAGGCAAAGGCTTTTTCAAAGCTGTTGACTTCAGGTGTTCGTTTTTTTGATAACGACATTGCGATTATATATGAAGAATATGAGAGGAACAATGAGTTTTATACTGGGACGGCAAAAATAGTTATTATTTGTGGTGGCTTTTTGCTTATTCTTCTTTGTGCCTTCTTTTATGCGGTTGACATTCGTGAGAATAGGGAAAAGATTGGTGTTTTTCGGGCATTAGGTATGTCAAACGCGGATGTAATAAGAACTTTTTTGATTGAAACAATTTGTCTGTGCTTTGCTACCGCGCTTTTAGCAATGATAGAAAGCATGATTGCAATACGACTTTTGAATTCCAGATTTCAAGACTATTATTTTGTAGAACATAATTTTTGGTTTTTCAATTCTTTTTGGGAAGTGGGTTGTTCCGCGCTTTTTGGGGGATTATGCATATTCATGGTATGGGGATCGATATGGGTTATTTCCGATAAAAAACCGATAGATTTGATTAAAAATAGATAGAATTAAAGGTTTTGCATTCTATTTATATTCGCGCTATTATGGCTCTTATTTTTCAGATTACACGAAAAAACCGTAATAACGGATTTTGCGGAAAGGAGACTCCGATACCGATGAAATTTGAAAAGACAACCAAAGAACTCAGCGACATTCTCGGAAAAGCCGGGAAGGAAAGGGAACTTAGGGAGTATCTGGAGAATTTAAAGAGCTCGCGGGAGATGGTATTGTCGAGTTACCTGAACGAGACACTCTCTGCAAAGGGACAGGTATTGAGCGAAGTAATCCGCCAAAGCACCGTGAACCCGTCTTATGCCTATCAGTTTTTCAATGGGAATAGGAAGAACCCCGACAAGAAGAGACTGATCGCAATCTGTATTGCATGCCATATGACTCTTTCGGAAACACAGCGGGCGTTAGAGATTGCCGGATGCGGAATCCTCTATCCGAGAGACCCGTATGACGCAATTATCATATACAACATTAACCGTGAAAACTGGTCGGTCATGAAGATTAATGAGCAACTTCATGAACACAAAAAGGAACCGCTTGTTGCGGAAAAGGAGAAGAAGGACAATCCCGAAAAGGACGCCGCAGGCGGAACCGGCGGAAGCACCAACCCAAAAGCGAAGAAATAGATGTGATTTTTTCAAGGGTTATCTTGCTGTTCGCCATCCGGGAAAGCTGCAATGTGAAAATTATGGTACTCAAGTGATAGCAATGGACGGATTATGGTACTCAAGAATTGATTTATAGAGTTTGGTACCAATTGACTGGAAGTTTGTGGTACTCAAATCATGGTTTATCTTGTTTAGTACCATTTGAAAAATGGGAAAGTGAAAGAAATGTGGTACTCAAGTTGGAATTTATTAAGTTGAGTACCACTCCGGATGGAATTCAATGGTACTCAAATTGTGGTTTAACTTGTTTAGTACCATCCAAGATGGTTGTAATGTGAAAATCATGGTACTCAAACCGGAATTCATTGAAATGAGTACCAGAATAACTGGAAGATTGTGGTACTCAAATTATAATATATCCAGTTTAGTACCATTGAAGAGTAAGGCCGCGAAAAAAGTGTGGTACTCAAAACAGAAGAAATGAAATTGAATGCCATACACTCTCCGGAGACAACCCGAAAACGGCTGTCTCCGGTTTTTTATGTGGATAAGTAAAAAAACGTTTGCGGCGGGGACTATCCCGCCGCAAACGGAGGACTATTACAGTTGCAAACGGAGGACTATTACAGTTGCAAATGGGAGGACTATCAGCATAGATTTTCCGTCGTAAACGGGAGCCCTGTCAGCAGCGCATCCTTCATCGGAAGCAATACATTTTTCCCAGTGTCTTTTATTGATTTACCGGCTGGATAGAGTTATAATTTTTGTGGTTGGTTCCGTGCGGGTTGAATCGCATTACGCGCGGAATGTTAAGGAGGTTTTCTATGGGTGACGCGTTACCTTATGTGATTACGATCGGTATAATTGCGATTGCGGTTGCCATCGGCATTATCATCGGCCGCAAGAACAATAAAAAGTTCGAGCAGGGCATAGCGAAGAAGCGCAATTATGACTTCTATACGCAGTCGAATACCTTCAAGACGGTCGTGCCGGACCTGGCGACTTTCCTGACGGCGCTTGACCGGAATACGCTGCAGGCGGAGGGCGTGTATATGACGCAGGATGCGGCCAATGACCGGCTCATATTCCGCAATGCGCAGAACACGATGACGGCGACGCTTTCGTCCATCGGTGAAGGCGGAGACGGGATTCATCTGTTCCTGTTCAAAGTGAACAACTGGAAGGAGCGGAACGGCTCCATAGAGCTGTCCGCGAGAATGGCTTCGAACATCGCACTTACGGCGGTGGAAAAGGCATTCCTGACACTTGATTTTAACGCGGTTGTTGAGCGTGTTTATATGACCGGTCTTAAGACCAAATCGTCGCTCCTGTAATCGGGGCGGTTTTCGGAGGATTGTAATATGTTTTGCAGCAAATGCGGCGCAAAATTGAAAGATAACAGCGCGTTCTGTCATGTGTGCGGAGCGCGGATTGAAGAAGAGTCTGCAGCACCTGTTTCGCAGCCGGTATATGAGCCCGTGAATCAGGGCTATCCGGCCCCGGCATACGACTCCATGAGTCGGAACTACCAGACGCCGGTTCCGCCGAGCTCTTCAGCCGATGAAATGACGGTGAACCGAAAGAAGCCCAATCTGCTTGTTCTGCTCATCGAGGCAGTGCTTGCAATCGGTATTCTGATTGCAGCGTATTTCTGGATTATGAAACCGGCCGAGGAATATAAGGAATCCCGGAAGGATATCTATAAAAAGAGCGACGATTATGTGAAGAACACGGCGACCGATACGCCGACTCCGACGCGCAAGGCGACGCCCAAACCGACGGCAACCCAGGCCCCGACACACACTCCGGCGGCGACGGCGACACCGAGACCAACGCCGAGCCCGACACCGACCCCGATTCCGCTCAGCACGGATACGGGCGACGCATTTGTCATGAAGGACGGCATCATGCATGTGGATTCGACCTTGTTCGGGCGGACCTATGAAGAGTGTAATGAGTATTTCTACGGTGCGATTCCGCCACTGATGGATTGGGAATGGTCCTCGGTTCCGCTTACTTATAACGGTGTGGAGTATACTAACGGGCTGAGTTATTCGCTGTTCTTTGAGAATAACCGGCTGGTGGGCATCCGTTACGAGGTGGAGATTTTGGACTATCAGATTCCGGAGGATCTGCTGACGCATGCGATTCAGGATTTCGGCAAATACGACGACATCTACTATTCGGACAGCTATGTGCCGATGGAATACACCTGGGACAACGCCGGTGATGTAAGAGGAGAGTATGCGATCTTCTTAAACCCGTATGGCGGAAAGAATTATGTGTGCCAGCAGTACACATACCGGACATTTACCGGCGGTTCTATTGAGTACCGTCCGTAGAGACCGGCAGTGGAAAGAGACGTCCGCATGGCTTAGGCAATGCGGGAAGAATGAAGTAGCGGGAGGTTTAAAACCGTGGGTGATACGGATATTTTGATAATCGCGATAGCAGTCGGAATCGTGCTTGGCATTCTCTTGCTGAAATTTGCCCTTCGCTCATTGATCAACAAAGGCACCGACGCGATCGGGAATGCAAGAAGACAACATAAGAACGAGACGCAGGGCCCGCAGATTGAGAGGCTTGCGGATCTGTATCCGGAAATCGCCGTAAAGCATTACCAGGCGGGAACCGCAACCGAGATGAATCCGGCGCTGATGCGCGCAACAACGACCGCACAGGCAACTGCGGTCGCGCAGGCAGCGGAGCAGAGTTATCCGGGCATGGCGGCGGAGCAGACGTATCCGGGTATGGCAGCAGGTATTCCGGTTTCCGATGACCTGTCGATTATGCCTAAGAAGAAGGTCAAGGACGGAAGGGTTGCCTTGATCATCGGAACCGTCCTTGCCATTATCGGAATCCTTGGAAACTGGATGGCAATCGAGGTATTAAGGCATGAGGAACATGTATCGAATTACAGGCTGTCATATACCCGTTTCGGAATCGCATTCTGTATTGTGTCCATCCTCGGGTATGCCGTCCTTGTTATGACGAGGAGAACGGTTTATGTGTTGTTTTACTCCATCTGCTCGGCAGGGTTCGGCGTATTGATCACGCTGATCGTACATGACCATGACGAGTTCTTCCGGATTCCCGATGCGAAGGCGAGCCAGGCAATCTATCCGACGTATCTTGCAATCGTGATGCTCATAGCGATTCTTGTGTATTATTGGAAGGGCTGGAAAGCCTGCCTGTGGGTCGCATTTGGCGTATCCCTGTTTGTGATGGACATCGGCGGAATCGTCTTAGATGATGCCGGAGCCACAAACTATCATCTCGTACCGCTTCTCAATTTCATGGGGTACGGATTGCTGCTTCTGTTCTACGGTTATTCGGAAAGCAGAAGGCGGTTAAAAGCGTAAACAATTATCCCGCAACGGGCTCCACGGTCCGCTGCGGGATTTTTTATTCCACACAGATTAAAAGATATTTGTAATAGCGGTGGTTGGTCTCGTTGTCATATAGGTTGATGAGACTGACCGAATACAGATCGGAACAGGCTTTCAGCTTGTTCCTTTTTAGGTAGTTGAGAACCTTCCGGTAGCTCTTGTCAATATCCTGCTCGTGGTGGCTGTGGCCGCACAGGACCGCGCGCCTTGACGGCAGGGGGAAGGAGTTTCGGTTGTCGGCCGGCATCAGGGAGAGCGTAATAACGTTGTTGTAGATGTAGTGGCCGTTTGCAAAATCCTCATAGGCAATCGTCGCGCCTGAGGGAAATGTCATAAGGCTGTCATCCTCGTAAGCCTTCGCCATGTGGGAGGAAATGTCCTGGGCGATATCGGCCGCGTGGAAGGAACCGTCCTGGCGGTGGACCGGCGTCGTGGTCACGCTGATGGGCGGAATCGTTGACAGAAAAGGAACGCCGAACCGGTGGTTGCCGTATTGCTCGATCATCCAGCTGCCGAGATGGAGGGAATTGATTTTTTTATTCAGGTTGATCATCTCGCGCTGCATGTCGTGAATCTTCGTGTTCAAAAGATCGACGATGTCCGTCTGGGAAAGGTTGTGAATCAGGTTGTAGACTTCCTTGACCGAACAGCCCGCCTGGCGCATCGTCGTGATAAAAAAGAAGGAGCTGATCTGCGAAGCCGAATAGTAGTGGTAGCCGTTGTCGGGGTCCACGCGGGGCATCAGAATCTCCTGCTCGTAATAGAAGCGGAGCGTGTCGCGGGAGGTACGGCACAGTTTTGCGAACTGTCCGACGGACAGCGAATATTCGGAACCGGAAGCGTCTGCTTTGTGGCTTGGCATGGCGTTCTCCTTTCAACGAAAATTGAAATAAAAATGACTTGACCTGGGGGTAGCCCCCAACATTATTATAGCGTCGGATTTGAAAAATACAACCCGCAAAACGCGGGAACTTTGCAGGAGGTTTTCAAAATGAAGGACATTACCGCTACCATCATCCATATCATTGCCGAGTATCTCGATAAGGACGAGAGCGAGCTTTCCGCTTCGGACAAATTCACCGAGATCGGCCTTGACTCCCTCGACATTATGGAACTCGTGATGCAGGTACAGGAAGAATTCGATTGCAAGATCGAGCTTACCCAGGAAATCACGACGATCGAGAAACTTGCGGAACTGATCGCGACGCAGCAGTAAGACGGATGCGGCAGGGCGCCCCGGCGCCCTGTTTTTGTAAAACGGAGAGAAACATGATTAGAGAGAATAACAGCATTTGCAAGATGCTTGGAATAGAATACCCGGTAATTCAGGGCGGTATGGCCTGGGTTGCCGATGCAGAGCTTGCTGCAGCGGTTTCGAATGCCGGCGGGCTCGGACTGATCGCCGCGATGAATTCAAACGGCGAACAACTGCGGGAACAGATCAAAAAGGCGAAGACGCTGACGGACAGGCCATTTGGCGTAAACCTGATGCTCATGAGCCCGTTCATTGACGAGGCGGTACAGGTTGTATGCGAGGAACACGTTGCGATCGTAACGACGGGAGCCGGCAACCCGGCGAAATACATGGATCAGTTAAAGGAAGCCGGCGTGAAGGTTATCTGTGTCGTTGCCGGCGTTGCGCTTGCCGTTATGGCGGAGCGGATGGGAGCCTGCGCGGTTGTTGCGGAAGGCTGTGAGTCGGGCGGACACGTCGGTGAGACAACGACGATGGCGCTGGTTCCGCAGGTCGTTGACGCGGTGAGCATTCCGGTGATCGCAGCCGGCGGAATCGCGGACGGGCGCGGCATGGCGGCAGCATTTCTGCTGGGCGCCGAAGGCGTGCAGATGGGAACCCGCTTCCTGACGGCAAAGGAATGCACGATTCATCAGAATTACAAAAATAAAGTTCTTGCGGCCAACGACCACGATACGATCGTGACCGGAAAGACTCTCGGCCATCCGGTCCGGGCGCTGAAGAACCGCATGACGAGAGAGTTCCAGAAGAAGGAAGCCGATCCGAATACGACGCCGGACGAGCTGCAGGCCATGGGAGCGGGAGCACTTCGAAGAGCTGCCCGGGAGGGCGACGTGCAGACCGGTTCGTGCATGTGCGGACAGATCGCCGGGCTTGTGAAGAGCGAGAACACCTGCGAGGAAATCGTGCACGGAATCTGTGCGGAGGCGGATGCACTGCTTCAAAGATTTGCAAAGGCCTGAGGCAGCGGATCAACGAAACGCCGCGACGGCACGCGAAAGCGGGCCTGTCGGCAAATAAGGCACGCGCCTTGGCAGAAAGGAACGATTATCCAATGGGAAAGACAGCATTTTTACTAGCCGGACAGGGAAGCCAGTATCCCGGAATGGCGAAAGACTTATACGAGAATGAACCCCAAATCAGGGCACTGTTTGACGCGGCAGAGGCAATCCGCCCGGGAACCCTCCGGCAGATGTTTGAAGGAACGGCAGAGGAACTGAAGCGTACGGACAATACGCAGCCGTGCCTGTTTCTTGCGGACCTTGCCGCTGCAACGGCCCTGAGGGCGCACGGAATCGACGCAGACGCAGTTGCAGGGTTCAGCCTTGGGGAAATCGCGGGACTGGCCGTTTCGGGCATTCTGGGCGATTCTGACGCGTTTAAGCTGGTTGTGCGCCGCGGTATCCGCATGCAGAAGGCGGCGGAGGCGCAGGAGGGAAGCATGATCGCCGTGCTCCGCATGGATCCGGACGAACTCAGAACCCTTTGCGCGGAACTCGGGGTGTATCCGGTCAACTATAACTGCCCGGGACAGGTTGTCGTATCGGGCGAGGTTTCAAAGATCAACCGCCTGAAGGAGGAACTGACGGTGCGGAGCACCCGGTTTGTGGAGCTTGCTGTCGGCGGACCGTTCCATACGCCCTATATGAAGGAGGCGGCAGAGGGACTCCGAAACGATGCGGAGCAGTTTACGGTGCAGGCCCCTTCGATTCCGCTTTATGCGAACCGTACCGCAAAGCCTTATCCCTGTGAGAGGGGTGCAATCCTGGACCTTGTGGCGGAGCAGATCCGAAACAGCGTATTGTTTGAGGATACGCTCAAAAATATGGCGGAGGCCGGTGTTGATACCTTCATCGAGTGCGGTCCCGGAAAGACGCTTTCGGGTTTTGTCAAACGGACCGTACCCGGAGCAACAATCCTGCAGGTTTCGGATATGGAAAGCCTGAAAGCAAGTATTAATACGATTCTACAAAAGTAGAACAAATGGAGGACGATATGACACTCAGCGGAAAAACGGCCCTGATTACCGGCGGAACGCGGGGCATCGGCCTGGCCATCGCGAAGAAGTTCGCGGAGCACGGCGCGAAGTTGGTTTTGCTTGCTGCACACGGCGGGGAGAGAGCGGAGGCAGCCGTTTCGGAGCTTCAAAAAATTGGGGCGGAAGTCGGATTTTACGTATGTGATGTAAGCGATGCGGCACAGGTTTCCGAGACGGTTACGAAAGTGCTTGCCGATTTCGGAACGGTGGATATTCTTGTGAACAACGCGGGGATTACGCGGGACAACCTGCTCCCGAGCCTCGACACGGTGGATATCGACGACGTGATCGACATTAACTTAAAGGGAACAATCTTCATGACGCAGGCATTGATCCGCACATTTGTCAAAAAGCGGAGCGGTGTCATCATCAATCTGAGTTCGGTGGTCGGCATGATGGGCAATAAAGGGCAGACCAATTACGCGGCCTCAAAGGCGGGCGTGATTGGATTTACCAAATCGGTCGCAAAGGAATACGGACGCAGAAACATCCGCTGCAACGCAATCGCTCCCGGATATATCGCGACGGATATGACGGCCGCGTTAAGCGAAGAGATGACGGCCGAGCTGACGAAGCAGCTGCCGATCGGACGGCTCGGACAGCCCGAGGACGTGGCGAATCTTGCCCTGTTTTTAGCAGGCGACTGCGCGGGGTATATTACCGGCGAAGTGATTAAAGTGGACGGCGGAATGTACATCTAAGACGGTTTGCGTGGGGAACGGACAATGAGCAAAGAAGTGCAGCAAACCTGCACGGACGGAGGTTTTTATGAATCGAGTAGTGGTAACGGGAATGGGAGTGATCACTCCCGTCGGAAATACGGTGGAATCCTTCTGGAACAGCCTTGTAAACGGCGTATGCGGGATTGATAAGATCACCCGCTTCGATGCATCAAGGCTTAAGGTAAATCTGGACGCGGAAGTGAAGGATTTCAATCCGAAGGATTATTATGAGACGATGCAGGAGATCCGCCGGTCGGATCTGTTCATTCAATATGCAATGGCTGCATCCAGGCAGGCGGTCCAGGAAAGCGGCATCCTCACCGAAGACCTCGACCGCACTCGTCTTGGAGTCTATATCGGCTCCGGTATCGGCGGCATCAATACGACGATCCGCGAGCTCGGAAGACTCACGGACAAAGGACCTGACATGGTATCGCCGTTCTTCGTTCCGATGATGATCGGCAACATGGCAGCAGGGTCGGTAGCGATCCGATTTGGCGCAAAGGGGCCGACGCTTCCGGTGATCACGGCATGTGCGACTTCGTCCCACACCATCGGAGAAGCCTACCGTGCAATCCGGCACGGTTATGCCGACGCAATCATTGCGGGCGGCAGCGAGGCATCCATCAACGAACTTTCGATGGCCGGCTTCGTAAACTGCCAGGCGTTAAGCCTTGCGGAGGACCCGAACGAGGGCAGCCTTCCGTTTGACAAGCGAAGAGGCGGCTTCGTCATGGGCGAGGGCGCGGGCATTCTGGTGCTTGAGGAATATGAGCACGCCGTAAAGCGCGGCGCGAAGATTTATGCGGAGATCACGGGTTACGGAAATACCTGTGACGCCTACCATATTACGGCGCCCGATCCCGAGGGCGACGGCGCGATCCGGGCGATTAAAAATGCGGTTACGGAGGCGGGAATCACCGATGCGGCAAGCCTTTACGTGAACGCGCACGGAACCGGAACACACCTGAACGACGCCATGGAAACAAAGGCGCTTAAGAGCGTTTTCGGCGAGGATGCGAAGAAGCTCCACATCAGTTCGACCAAATCGATGACCGGGCATATGCTCGGCGCAACCGGCGCGGTAGAGGCGATTGCTTCGATTCTTGCGCTTAAGACGGGCATCATTCCGCCGACGATTAATTACCGTGAAGCGGATGAGGAATGCGACCTTGATTACACGCCGAACAAGGCCCAAATGGCGGACCCGGTGGCGGCTATCAGCACGTCGCTCGGATTCGGCGGACACAATGCCTGCCTGGCGTTTCGGAAAATGTGACGGCTCGTAGGGAAAGGATAGGATTATGAAACCGATTGAAGAATACGCGGATTTGTTTGAACGCCTGGGACTTACCGAACTTTACGTGGAAGAGGACGGGTGCAGACTCCGTTTAAAGAAAGATACGAAACCGGCAGCGGCGCCGGTTTTTGTGGGGGGATTTCCGGGGGCAGCTGCGGCTGCCCCCGATATAGCCGCAAAGCCGGCTGAGACGGTAGTTGCCAAGCCGGTTAAGGAGGAAGTTCCGGCAGAGAAACCTGCGGAAACAAAGGCGGTACCCGCAGGCGATACGGTGAAGGCACCGCTTCTCGGGATATTCCACCCTAGCGCAGGGGGGACGGTTCACGCAGTCGGGGACCGTGTAAAGAAGGGGGAAGCGATCTGCACGATCGAAGCGATGAAGATGATGAACGAAGTGGCGGCGCCGCGGGACGGCGTGATCCGCGCGATTTTACCGAAGGACGGGGCTCTGGTGGAATTTGACCAGGATCTGGTCGTCCTTATGTAGGGGGAGAAGCGATGAACCGGGATGAAATTAAGACGATACTGCCGCACCGGGAGCCGATGCTTTTAGTGGACGAGGCAGTATTAAACGATGACGGGACGGCAACCGGCTGGTACCGGGTGCGCGGGGATGAGTTCTTTTTACAGGGACATTTTCCGGGCAATCCGATCGTGCCGGGGGTAATACAGTGTGAGATGATGGCGCAATCGGCGTGCATCCTGTTCGCGGACAAAATGCGGGAAGAGGGTGCACTGCCGGTCTACGCCGGACTCGACAAGGTGAAATTCCGAAACATGATCAAACCGGGCGATTTGATACGGATCGACACGAAGCTGGTCCGTTCGCTTCCGCCGATGTACTCGCTCCACGGGGAACTGAGCGTTGACGGAAAGGTTTGCATGAACGGGGATTTCTCCTGTGTGATTGTTCGAAAGGAGCAGTAGGCTCCGGTGGGAGGTACGGATGTTTTCGAAAATCCTGATAGCGAATCGCGGCGAAGTAGCGGTTCGGGTGATTCGCGCCTGCAAAGAAATGGGAATCGACACTGTGGCGGTTTATTCCGCTGCAGATGCCGATGCTCTTCATGTGGTCATGGCCGATGAGAGTTACTGCATCGGCGGACCTGCGGCGTCGGACAGTTACCTGAATATGCATTCGTTACTTACGCTTGCGCAAAAGACCGGGGCGGACGCTATCCATCCCGGATACGGAATGCTCGCGGAAAATCCCGAATTTGCCCGCCTGTGTGAAGCGTCGGGCATTGTGCTGATCGGCCCCGGAGCCGCCGTAATGGAGGCGATGGGACAGAAGGAAACGGCAAGAAACATCGCAAAAGATGCGGGACTTCCGGTGGCGCCGGGAAGCGAGATCCTAAAAAGCGTGGAAGAGGCGGAGGCCGAAGCAGACCGTATCGGTTATCCAGTCATCTTAAAGGCACGCTCGGGCGGAGGCGGACGCGGAATCCGCATCATCCGTGAGAAAAGTGAAATAATTGGGGCATACCCCCAGGTTCAGAAGGAAGCCGCAGCTGCGTTCGGCGACGACGGCATATTCCTTGAAAAGTATCTGGAAAATGTGAAACACGTCGAGGTGCAGATCTTGGCGGACCGGGAGGGGCACGTGCTGGTGCTCGGCGACCGCGACTGCTCGGTGCAGCGCAAAAACCAGAAGCTGATCGAAGAGTGTCCGGCGCCGGTATTGACCGACTCGCTCCGCGAACGGCTGCATAAGGCGGCAAGACAGCTCGCCGGGGCCGTACATTACGTGACGGTCGGAACGGTGGAGTTTCTCGTGCACGGCGATACATTTTCCTTCCTTGAGATGAATACCAGACTGCAGGTCGAACACTCCGTGACCGAAATGGTATGCGGAATCGACATCGTGCAGTGGCAGATCCGTACGGCAGCCGGAATCGCGCTTCCGTTTTCGCAAAGCGATATCGAAATGCACGGCCACGCGATCGAATGCAGGATCTGCGCCGAGCACGGAAAGGACTGCCTGCCGGCAACGGGAAAGGTTACAATGCTCCACATCCCGGGAGGGATGAACGTGCGCTTTGACACGGCACTTTACCAGGACTGCGAGATTACGCCCTACTACGATTCCCTGCTCGGGAAGCTGGTTGTAAGCGCGGACACACGCGACGCGGCAATCCGCAAGATGAAGTGCGCTTTGTCGGAATTTATCCTGGTGGGCGTTTCCAACAACCGGGAAATGCATATGAAATTCATGGAGGACGAGAACTTTTTAAACGGCCGGTATGATACCGGAATCGTGAAGAAGGTTTTGTGACACGATGGATCTAAGGAAACTGTTTCTGAAGGCGAACAACGAACCCGAAACGAACGGACTCCTGCCGCGGAGCAGACATATCGTCTGCAAGGGATGCGGGCGAAGAACGCCTGTGGCCCGCGTGCGCCGGGAGTTCTTCGTATGCCCTTCTTGCGGACGGTATTACACGATGCGCGCAAGACGGCGGATTCTGATGTTAACCGATAAAAGAAGTTTTGTGGAATTGGACCGCGACCTTGTGAGCCGTAACGTTTTAGGGTTTGCGGAATACGATGATAAGCTTGCCGCGGCCCGTGAGAAGAGCCGCGAGAAGGAAGCGGTCATCTGCGGGACCGCGACGATCGAAGGGCATGCGGCATGCATCTTCGCGATGGATTCCTACTTCATGATGGGGTCCATGGGCGCGGTTGTCGGCGAGAAGATCACACGGCTTTTCGAGTATGCCACCGAGCATCACATGCCGGTTGTGGGCGTGACCGTTTCGGGCGGCGCGAGAATGCAGGAAGGCATGATTTCCCTGATGCAGATGTCGAAGGTTTCGGCGGCGGCTGCACGGCACGGAGATGCCGGAAACTTATATATTGTGCTTCTTACGGACCCGACGACGGGCGGCGTGGATGCAAGCTTTGCGATGCAGGGGGACATCACCCTTGCCGAACCCGGGGCGCGCGTCGGATTTGCCGGACCGAGGGTCATCGAGAAAAGTCTGAACCAGGCGCTTCCGAAGGACTTCCAGCGGGCGGAGCGGGTGCTTGCCTGCGGCTTTATCGACGCGATTGTTCCGAGAGACCGGCAGAGAACGGTAATCGGAAATCTTTTGGGGCTTCATGAGCCTGCGGCACGGAAGGATGGCAGCGATGGAAGATTATGAGATTGTACGTGGCGCACGCGGCGACGGACGGCTCACGGCGTGGGATTACATACGAAGCATGATTCCGGACTTTTTCGAGCTGCACGGCGACCGGCTGTACGGTGACGACGAGGCAGTCGTGGCAGGCATCGGAACGCTTAACAAAATGCCGGTGAGCGTGATCGGAATCGAAAAAGGAAAGACGACCGAAGAGCGAATCAAACACAACTTCGGAAGTGCCCATCCGGAAGGCTACCGGAAGGCGTTGCGGCTTATGAAGCAGGCGGAAAAGTTCCGCCGTCCGGTTGTGTGTCTCGTGGATACGGCGGGCGCATTTTGCGGAATTGATGCCGAGGAACACGGGCAGGGACGGGCAATCGCGGACTGCCTTTTTGAAATGTCCAAACTGAAGACGCCGATCGTCAGCGTTGTATTAGGGGAAGGCGGAAGCGGAGGCGCCCTGGCGCTCAGTCATTCTGACCGGATCTGGATGATCGAAGACGCCTACTACAGCGTTGTGTCGCCGGAGAGCTGTGCAAATATCCTGTGGAAGGATACAACCCGCGCGGCGGAGGCGGCCGAGATGTTATGCCTCACGGCGCCGAAACTGCAAAAGCTCGGGCTGATCGACCGCATCTGTAAAAAAGACGATCCCGCGCAGCTGGCGGGGGAACTTGCCGGAGAACTTGCGGTTCTTTCGGCCATGAGCGACGAAGCGCTTTTAGAGGCTCGCTACCGCAGATTCCGAAGAATCGGATACTGAGGGGAAAGGACGATATGGCTCATATCTATGAAGAGTATTACCGGGAGACAGTGGCGCCGGACGGAACCGTAACGGCCGTTACGACCTGCTGCCCGGACAACTTTAATTTCGCTTATGACGTGCTGGACCGTTACGCCGTGGAGCGGCCGGACGGGATTGCGCTTGTCCACCGGAGTACGATGGGGCAGCTCAGGCAGTTCACATTTGCCGAAATGAAGCGCCTTTCCGACAAAGCGGCCAACGCGCTTTCCGCGCTCGGTATCGGCCGGGGAATGCCGGTATTTCTGCTTCTGAAAAGACGCTATGAATTCTGGATCGCGATTCTTGCCATTCATAAGCTCGGCGCGATTGCCGTTCCGACATCCCACATGGTCAGTGCGGAGGACATCGCGGAGCGGACGCATACGGCGGGCGCGAAGGCGGTTATCTGCGTGAACTCCGAGGGCATCTGTGAAAAGGTCGAAGAGGCTCTTCGCGGGACGGATATCCTTCCGCTGGTGGCAGGCGAACCTTACGGGGCGTTCCTTCGTTTCAACGAACTGACGGAACAGGCCTCAGACGCCTTTAATCGCGTGGAAACCCGTGTGACGGACGCGATGTTATACTATTTTACCTCGGGCACGAACGGCGCGCCTAAAGCAGTGATTCATGATTTTTCCTACCCGATCGCGCACATCTTTACTGCAAAGCGCTGGCACGGTGTCGAAGAAGGCGGCCTGCATCTTGCGGTCGCCGACACCGGCTGGGCGAAGACCGCCTGGGGCAAATTATACGGCCAGTGGTTTTTGGGCGGCGCGATCATGGTATTTGACTACGACCGCTTTTACGCGGGAGAAATGTTAAGACTGCTTTCGGAGCAGAAGGTGAGCACGTTCTGTGCCCCGCCGACAATCTATAAGTATTTTGTGCTTGAGAACCTTTCGCAGTATGACCTTTCGCATCTTAAGCATGCGGCGACGGCGGGCGAGCCGATGCCTTACGAGGTGGCGAAGAAATTCCGTGAGGCAACCGGCGTTTCGGTTCGCGACGGATTCGGGCAGACCGAAACCGTTCTTTTAATCTATACGCCGATCGGCGAGACGGCACCGGCAGGCGCACTCGGAAAAGCCTCTCCGCAGTATACGATCGAACTGCGCGACGAGGACGGAAACCCGGTTCCCGCGGGTGAGGAAGGTGAGATTACGATCGCGCCCGTAAACGGCAGGCGTCCGACCGGAATTCTGAGCGGTTATCTCGGGGATCCGAAACTGTATGAAGAAGTGTGGCGCGGCGGCGTGTACCATACCGGAGACCGTGCAAGGCGCGATGCGGACGGGTACTATTATTACATCGGCCGTACCGATGACGTGATCAAATCAAGCGGCTACCGGATCGGCCCTTCCGAAGTCGAAGACCTGCTGATGCGAAACCCTGCGGTGAAGGAATGCGCCGTGACCGGATTCCCTTCGAAAACCCGCGGAACGGTTGTTAAGGCAAGTGTTGTATTGAAAGACGGTTACACCGGTGACAATGCCCTTAAGAAAGATTTGCAGGAGCTGGTGAAGAAGTACGGGGCAATCTATAAATACCCGCGGATCGTCGAATTTGTCGAAGACCTGCCGCGGACGGCGTCGGGCAAGATTTCCCGGGCGAAGATTCGCGAACGGGACGCAGGCAAATGTGCGGAATTTTAAAGTGAGCAGGGTATCCTCCCGCGAACCGGCCGGATAAAAAGGCGGAAAAATATCCCGGATTGGAAAGGATAGTCCTTAAAAACAGCCCTTTCTGACGGAAAATACCATTGCAACCAAAGAAACCTTCCCTTACAATGAGGCAGAAGGCGTAATATTAAAAGAGCGGAGCCTTCACGGCTCCGTATTTTATTCGGGACGGTTCCGTACTTTGCCCGCAGACCGACCGGAAGCATTCGGAAAAGGAGAGTATTGGCATGGGTAATTACAGAAACTTCGAACTGACGACCTACTTTGTAGCCGGCGGAACGGCCAAGGTTAAGAAGGAGCAGCTCGAAAAGGATATCGCCTGGTTCGGGCGGTACATGAAGATTGACAAGGTATATGTGGAGGCATTCCGTGACGGCGATTTCGCTACGGAGGCGCAGGTCCGCATGGTGAAGGAGACCTTTGAGGAGGCGGGCATCCGCGTCGAAGGCGGAATCACGACGGCGATTACAACACCGAAGGGTGCGACGCCGAAGCAGAGACTGTTCGACACGTTCTGCTATAACGACAAGAAGATGCTTGCAACCCTTAAGAAGGCGGTTCAGCTGACCGCTAAGGTGTTTGACAAGTTTATGATCGACGACTTCTTCTTTACGAACTGTACGTGTGACGCATGCCGCAAGGAACGTGACCGGTTCAACGAGGAGAACGGGATTGAAGACGGCAGCTGGCAGGAGTACCGCGTGGCGCTTCTTCAGAAGATCTCGAAAGAGTATATGATCGATGCGGCCAAGGCAGTGAATCCGAACTGTCAGGTCATCATCAAGTATCCGAACTGGATGGAGTCCTATCAGGAAACCGGATACGATCCGGAGTCCCAGAAGGACCTGTTCGACGGTATTTATACCGGTACCGAGACGCGTGATCCGTTCCATACGGACCAGCATCTGCCGCGGTATCTTTCCTATTCGTTAATGACCTATATGGATAAGATGCTTCCGGGCGGAAACGGCGGCGGATGGTTCGATCCTTTCGAGTGCCAGGTGATGGATTATTATCTCGAGCAGGCCTATCTGACCTGCTTTGCAAAGCCGAAGGAACTTATGATGTTCTGCTTCCAGGCGCTTGTCGGAAGTCCGTTGATCCCGGCGCTTGGCTGCCAGCTTGAGAAGCTTGATGAATTGATGGATCACCTCGGAAATCCGATCGGTATCCCGTGCTACATTCCGAATGCTTCCCAGGGCGAAGACAACGTACAGGATTTCCTCGGCATGTGCGGCTTCCCGGTTCGCACGACTCCCGTGTTCGAGGATGATGCGCCTACGATGCTTCTTACTGTTGCATCCGCTTACGACCCCGAGATCCTTACGAAGATGGAAGACTATATCGCTTCCGGCGGAAAAGCTATCGTTACGTCCGGATTTGTTACGGAACTGCTCGGCGAGGGAATCGAGCGCTTTACCTCGATCCGTTACCGCGGCCGCGTTGTCAGCGTCAATGAGTTCCTGAACGAGCAGACCGGCCGTCGCGGCTGGACCGAATCCGTAACCGCGAACAGTGTAACGTTCCCGGTTCTCGAGTTTCGGAACAATGCTACCTGGGGCGGTGTCGTAAAAGGCAGAAAGAACGAAGAGAGCTACACGCTGCTTGCCCGCGATACCTACGGCGAAGGATCGATGATGACGCTCGTCGTACCCGATTCGTTCCCCGATCTAATGAAGCTGCCGGAGGCTGTTCTCAACCGTCTGCGTGCGGAATTTGAGGTGAACGGAATCACGCTCGAGGGACCGTCGAATCTGAGCATGTTCCCGTATGACAACGACACATTTGTCCTCTACTCCTACGTAACAAGCGCGAACAGGGATGCCGATATTACGGTACGCATTCGCGGCGCGAAGGAACTGAAGATGCTTATCGCACCGTTCCGCGGAATGAAGGATTTCTCCATCAAGCCGCTGTACACGGAAGGCGATACCGCGGTATTCCGTCTCCGTGCAATGGTAGGACGTTTCGTCGGATTTAAGATCGTGCGATAAGAAACGAAATCAGAATACAGAATAAAACGCCCGTCGGACTTTCGTCCGGCGGGTATTCTGTTGTTTCGGGGAAAATCCCCGTATAGGAATGGATGAAGATTTTGGGGGGAAGCGACGCCGCGCGTTAATAAAGGGGGATGAAAGTGACGCGACGCCGCGATGCCGGTATAATAACCATCCGGGGTGCAGCGACTCCGGATTCCGGTAAGGTTCCCGTGTTCCCGGGAAACGGCTCAGGCGATGTCTTCCAGCTGGGAAGTGTAGAGGTGATAGTAATCGCCTTTCTTCGCCATAAGCTCGTCATGTGTACCGGCTTCCGTGATGCCACCGTCATCAATGTACATGATGAGGTCGCAACCACGGATTGTGGAGAGCCGGTGCGCAATGATAAAGGAGGTCCGGCCCTTCAGCATGGAATTCAGTCCCTGCTGGAGTGCCTTTTCCGTTTGAACGTCAATGCTGGATGTTGCCTCATCCAGAATCAGGATGGCAGGATCGGAAAGGACGGTGCGGGCAAATGAGATCAGCTGTTTCTGGCCCTGGCTTAAGAGCGAACCGCGCTCCTTAACCTCGGTGTCATAGCCGTCCTGCATGCCGTTAATGAAGGAGTCCGCGCATACAAGCTTCGCGGCTTTTTGAATCTCTTCATCGGTGGCATCAAGCTTGCCGTAAAGGATGTTGTCCTTGATCGTTCCGGAGAAGATGAAACTGTCCTGCATCATGATGCCCATCTGGCTTCTTAACGAAGCGAGGGTTACTTCGGAAATATCCTGACCGTCTATCAGCACCTGTCCCGAATCCACGTTATAGAAGCGGGAGATCAGGTTCACAATCGTACTCTTGCCGGCACCGGTGGGACCCACGAGAGCGACACTCATGCCTGGCTTAACGTCAAAGGAAACCTTATGAAGAATTTCCTTTCCGGGCTCATAGGAGAAGCATACGTCGCGGAACGAAACCGCGCCCTTGATGGGCTGCATTTCGGCTGCTCCCTTCTTATCGTCAACCGTAACCGGCTCGCCGAGGGTTTCGAAGATTCGCTCGAGATAAGCCATGTTGTTTAAGAAGTTGTTGAAGATATTGCCCATATTCATGATCGGCTGCCAAAACCGCGAGGAATAACTCGAGATCGCGAGAATGGTACCGATTGATTTGCTGCCCTGACCGAACAGGATCATGCCGGAGATGAAGATCGCCGCGCGGATACATACGGAAATCGCATCGATGCCGGGCCATACCAGGTTGTTGCAGCGTACGGCGTGCATCCAGGTGTGGCGGCAGTCATCCGCAAGTCCGCTGAAGATCTTCGCATTTTCGTCTTCCCGTGCGAAAATCTGCGTAATGCGGGCGCCGACGATGTTCTCCTGCAGGTAGGCGTTCAGGTTCGAGTTCTTGTTGGATACGCGCTGCCATGCACGGCGCTGGCGGTTCTTGATCCAGAACAGGAAGGCCGCGAGGAACGGAACACCGCACATCACGACGAGTGTCATCTGCACATCCACGATCAGCATGAAGATGATGATCAGGATCAGGTTGATCATCTCGAGGATGACGTTGATGAGGCCGTTCGAGAGCATATCCGAAACGGAGTTTACATAGTTCACGACGCGGATCAGGATCTTGCCGTGCGGCCGGTCGTCGTAGTACTGGAACGGCAACTTCTGCAGGTGTGCGAACAGGTCTTTACGGATATCGTAAATGATGCTCTGGGATACGCGGATCATCAGCTTCGAACGGATGAGAGCGAAGATCACGCTTATGAAAAATACGAGTACGAGCATTCCGCCGAGCAGGAACAGGTAAGGCTTGTCCGCCTTCGGGATTGCCTCATCGATCGCTTTCTGTGTGAAGATCGGGGCAAGCAGCCCGACTGCCGCTCCGAGGGCGCTTATGATCAGCGCAAGGATCATCTTCGGAAGGTATTTCTTAATGTATGCCGAAGCGAGCAGAAGGTGTCTTATGTTAAAGGGTTCGTCGAGACGTTCGTCCTGTTTATAGGTATTCTTTTCAGCCATTTCGTCTCACCCCCTTACGATGCACTGACCATGGAATCGCCGAGCTGGAGCTTCACAAGGTCGGAATAGTAGCCGCCTGCCGCAACGAGGTCTTTGTGATTGCCGGACTCAATGATCCTGCCGTCCTTTAAGACGAGAATCTTGTCGGCAAATTTGGTCGTGGAAATACGCTGCGCGATGATGATCTTCGTGCAGGGGAAGTCCAGGTTACGAAGGCTGTGCTGGATCTGCTTCTCGGTTTCCATATCAACAGCCGAAGTAGTGTCGTCGAGGATCAGAATGGAAGGCTTGATCGCAAGCGCTCTTGCAAGGGAGATACGCTGCTTCTGGCCGCCCGAAAGACCGACGCCGCGTTCGCCGACAATCGTGTCGTAGCCCTCCGGCATGCGGTGGATAAAGTCGGAAGCGGCAGAGTAGCGGGCGTATTTCTCCACTTCCTCCGCGGTCAGTGCGGTGGCACCGTAGGAAATGTTGCCTTCAATCGAATCCGAATACAGCAATACGTCCTGTGTGGCAAGACCGATATTCTTACGAAGGTCGGTCATATTGTAGTTTTCAACCGGTACTCCGTCCACGAGAACCTTTCCGGAATTGGGCTCGTAGAACCGCGGGATCATCTGGATCAGCGAGGTCTTGCCGCAGCCCGTTTCACCGATGATGGCAACGGTTTCGCCGGGTTCCGCGACGAAGGAGATGTCTTTAAGAACCGGCAGCTTGCCGTCTTCATACTGGAAGCTTACGAGGTCAAATTCCACTTTTCCTTCAAAGCGTCCGGGATGCGGAATCGCGTCGGGATGATTCACGATTTCGGGCTCGGAATAGTAGATTTCCATAATCTTATCGGAAGCCGCGCTGAACCGCTGGAATTCGTTCATGATGTTGCCCATCATGCGCATCGGGTTCGCGATGGCCCAGATCAGAAGGGAGAACGCGGTATAGTCACCCATCGTGATCTCGCCGTTTATAATGAACACGCCGCCCACTAAAAGAAGGATGACCGGCAGGGCGTTGGCAATCAGTTCCACAAACGGGAAGAACTTAAGCCATACCATCTGCGTCTTCATATTGGTATCGCGGTAATCCTTATTGGAAGCGTCGAACTTCTCTTTCTCGTATTCTTCGCGGGCAAATGCCTTAACGACGCGGTTACCGGAGATGTTCTCCTGGGCATCGGTGTTCATGCCCGCAAGCTTCTCACGAAGGGCCTTATGCATCGGTCCGACTTTCTTACGGAAGCGGAACACGATGAAGAAGATCAGCGGCGCAATCGAAACGATGCAGAGCGCAAGCTTCACATTGATCAGGAAGAAGTATACGCTTGCCGAGAGAAATAACGTCAGGGACTCGACGATGCAGCGGATAACCCATGCGATGTTGTGCCGTACGGCATCCAGGTCGCCGGTCACGCGGGTCATCAGGTCGCCGGTACGGTAGGTGCTGTAAAACTTCATATCCTGGCGCTGAATCTTATCATATAAATAATTACGGATCCGGAACAGTGCCCCCTGGGACACACGTTCGTAAGCCATACAGTCAAGATATACGACCACGACGCGGAACAGCGTCAGTGCAACCATTAAAAAGATCAAATGGTAGATGGTGTCGGATTTGTCTGCAAGAGGAAGATGTTCTTTCTCTGCTTCCGAAAAAAGGTTGATCAGCTGTCTTGAGTAATGCGGAACAACAAGCTGCAGAACGTTGTACAAAGCGGTACCGAACAGGGCCGCGATGAAAAGGATGCGCTTGCCCGACATATTCTCCCAGAGCCAGCCGAGACGTGACTTCGGGTATTTCTTCTTATCCATACTTTCCTCCGATAGGCGAGCGGGGGGAGCCGATGCTCCCGATATCGTTGCATGATTTATCTTGTCGCCATCACTGTAACAAATGCGAGGGATAATCACAATGTCCATTTTTGGTATGAAAATGTCGAAAGTTGTATTTGTGAACTAAGCGATGCATTTTTCAAAAAACCATCTTTGTTTCATCACAAAAAGTACATAATTGTAAGTTAAAGTATGCAGTGTAAAGCAGGCAAAGCGTATGAAATTCAGACCTGCGGTTAGGAAGTCATTATGGAAGAAGAATATAGAGGAACGGAATTGAAAACCGAAGAACAGGGCAATCCGGTGGTACAGTCCGATATGTATCAGGCACCTGTACGGAACGATTCGCAGCCGGTATATCCGCAACAGCCGGTTTATATGGAGCAGAGCGGATTGCAGGAATACGACGCCTATATTCAGCGCCTGAGGATGGCTCAGCAGCCTGTACAGGAGAAAAAAACGAAATCGCCCTTTGCAAAATTCATGCTTCTGGTCGGCGGGGCAGTGCTCTTCGGACTCGTTGCCGGCGGTACCCTTTGGGGAATCAAGGCGGTAGAGAAGCATGTTGAGAATAAGAAAGCCGGTGTTCCGGTAACACCTGACGCAGGAATTTCGGAGCTTGAGGTAAAGACGCCCAAGAAAGGAATCACCCTTTCCGCGTCCACCGAAATCGGAGAGACCGCAGTCAGCGCCGTAGATGTTTCGGCAGTAGCGGAAAGCGCTATGCCGGCAATCGTGGCAATCAACAATTATATGAAGCAGACTTACTCCTATTTCTTCTACGATATATCCGGTGACCAGGAAGTCCTCGCCGGCTCCGGTTCCGGAATCATCATCGGACAGAATGAAAAGGAAGTTTTGATGGTAACCAATCTCCATGTTGTAGACGGAGCGGAACGGCTTTCGGTACAGTTCGTGGACGGAACAACGGCTGATGCAACAGTTAAGGGCTCGGCTTCCTCCTCGGATCTGGCTGTTATCTCTGTCAAGTTCGAAGACCTTTCCGACAGCACGATTGAAGCAATCCGTGTTGCAAGACTCGGTAATTCCGACAACATCAAAGTCGGTGAAATTGCCATTGCTGTCGGAAATGCTCTCGGCTATGGCCAGTCCGTAACCGTCGGCTATATCAGCGCGAAGGAACGCAACATTACGATTGACAAGAGCACCTACACATTGATCCAGACGGATGCGGCAATCAACCCCGGCAACAGCGGCGGCGCGCTTCTGAATAAGAACGGCGAAGTCATCGGCATCAATTCCGCCAAATACGCGGACAAAGATGTGGAGGGCATGGGATTTGCCATTCCGATCAGCAATATTCTGAGTCTCATTACGGAGCTCAGCAACCGTGAGGAACTGACGACCGAAGAAATGGGTTACCTCGGAATCGAACGCGGAACGGATATCGATGATCTTTCCTCCGAGCGTTTCAACATTCCGAAGGGACTGTATGTAAATACCGTAAAGAAGGGTTCTGCAGCCGAGAAGGCAGGCATTATCCCCGGCGATATCATTGTCCGCATGGACAAGGTTATCATTTACGGCATGTCCGACCTGCAGGAGTTCTTAAGTTACACAAAGGCAGGAACGGAAGTTCAGATCGTAATCTACCGCACCAGCAACGGCGTATACGAGGAGAAGACTTTGACGGCGACCCTCGATGCAAGGCCGACCAAGAAAAAGTCATGATCACTCCTTTATAATATAAGCACTTCTCTTTATCCATGTGCCCCGGAGCG
Source organism: uncultured Lachnoclostridium sp. (assembly GCA_946402335.1). Lineage (GTDB taxonomy): Bacteria > Bacillota > Clostridia > Lachnospirales > Lachnospiraceae > ISDg. Next base: position 6,215 of record CAMIWE010000015.1, on the reverse strand, counting down.
TAAGCCCCGGGGCATGTTCCTTTTTCTGTATTTTTTTCGAAGGGGAAAGTCCGGCACAGAGGCATTGGTTTCATGTTCCGGGCAACAAAAAACAGCCGCTGCAATCGCAACGGCTGTTTCGTTATCGTGAAGTATTATTCCTCAACAGGAGCTTCCTCGGAAGGCTCAATCTTGATTTCGGCAGACTCGCCTTCATCCTCTTCATCAAAATCTTCATCGTCGAAATCTTCCAGATAATCCGGAGCGCAGAAGCGGTAGATCGCATAAGCGATACCGGCGATTACGGCAATGATTCCGATAATTGCGAGAACCCAGTAGATGACTTTGCAGCTGCTGCAGTTTTTCTCTTCACAATCACAACATTTACACATAATAAACCCCTCCTTTATTGATTTTTCTGACTGATATTATAGCATAACCGACGGCAAATGAAAAGGTGCTTTTCATGAACAATCTGTGATACCTGCACCAAAACCGGGCAGTCTGTGTAAGGGCCGGTTTCGGGACGGAACCGGGAACGGATTCGCAAAAGCGAAAGCCGTTAAACGCGTTCCAGCTTCGCGAAGGAAGCAAGCATCTTTTTGACGCCGGAAGGGAATTCCACTTTTACTTCGAAATCCTTTCCGCCCTTTACGATTTCCTTAACGGTACCGATGCCGAAGCGGGCATGCTTTACCTGATCGCCCACCTGATAGCCGAGGGAGGAAGCATCGCCGCTTCCGAAATTCCTGGCTGCGGGAACCGAAGGCGTAAGGTAAGGATTCACATAAGATTTGGAAGACTGCGAGGACGATTTCGGACTTCCGCCGAACGGAATGTCATAGGAGTCATAAGAGCTGCTGCTCCCATATCCCTTCGAAGAACCGTAACCTTCAGAGCGTCCGTAGGAACCCTTTGAAGAGCCGTAGCCCTCGGAACGTCCGTAACCCTTCGAAGAGCCGTAGCCCTCGGAACGTCCGCAGGATCCTTTCGAGGAGCCGTAGCTGCCGGAGTTTCCGCTGACAAAATCCGAGAGGCTTCCGCTTGAGCGCCCGGAGCCGTTTCCGTATCCGTAGTTCTTCTGGGAACTGTTCGAGAAGAAGCTTCCGGCGCCGCCGGCGTTCCGCTCGGTGATCAGATGCCGTGCCTGACGCTTCAGTTCCTCGATAAAGCGGGACTCCTTATTGATCGCGTATTCGCCGCGAAGCATACGCTCCCTTGCACGGGAGAGGAACAGACGCTTTCTCGCACGGGTAATGCCGACATAACAGAGACGGCGTTCCTCTTCAATGCCGCTTCCGTCCGGCTCGTCGATGCTTAAGCTGCTCGGGAACAGATTCTCCTCCATTCCGGCGAGAAATACCTGGTCGAATTCGAGTCCTTTGGCGCTGTGTATCGTCATGAGAACGACGTAATCCGGGTCTTCCTCCACGGAATCAAGATCGGTGACAAGTGCCACCTCGGAAAGGAATCCGCCGAGTGTCGGAGGCTCTTCGGAAGTGATTTCATACTGTGCGACGGAGTTGATAAATTCGTCGATGTTGCCCTTACGGTCGTCAAAGGTTTCCTCTTCCTCGCGTTTCAGCTCGGCTTCATAGTCGATGTCCGCGAGAAGGTCGGTTACAAGGTTTTTGAGAGAGCAGTTCTTTTCGGAAGCCCTTCTGCGGTAGGATTCGATCAGCTCGACAAACGGGGCAATCTTCTTGGCGGCAGCGGGCTTGATCGTCGGGATGTGGTCCGCATAGGTCAGGGCGTCATAGAAGCTGCAGTCGTTTGCGTCCGTAAAGGATTGTATCGCATTCATGGTCGTATCGCCGATGCCGCGCTTCGGTACGTTCAGAATACGGCGTACGGCAATGGCGTCACGCCCGTTGTCAATGGTTCTTAAGTAAGCAAGGATATCCTTGATCTCGCGCCGCTGATAGAAGTTTACGCCGCCCACAACCCGGCAGGGGATGCGGTGCTGCGCAAGCTGGATCTCAAAGGCACGGGACTGTGCATTGGTCCGGTAGAGGACCGCAAAATCCTTATAGGTGGCTTCGCCGGCATCAATCTGCCGGCGGATCTCTTCGGCAACGCCGGAGGCCTCGGCCATGGCGTCGGGATAAACGGTATAGATGATCGGCGTGCCTTTGCCGAGTTTGGTCCAGAGCGTTTTGGTATTGGTATGGTAATTATTTTTGATAACTTCGTTGGCCGCGTCCAGAATGGTCTCCGTGGAGCGGTAATTCTGCTCCAGTTTGATGACGACGGCATCCGGATACTGGTTCTCAAAGCTCAGGATGTTGCGGATGTTGGCACCGCGGAATCCGTAAATGGACTGGTCGTCGTCGCCGACAACACAGAGGTTGCATTCCACTTTTCCTTCGTCATTGACGTAGTGGGCCAGCAGACGGATCAGTTCGAACTGCGCCGTGTTCGTATCCTGGTACTCGTCGACCATGATGAAGCGGAACCGGTTTCGGTAATAGGTGAGAGCGGTCTCGGAGGTACGGAACAGTTCCACCGTATTGAACAGCAGATCGTCGAAATCCATCGCATTCTGCTCGAGAAGGCGCTTCTGATACTCGCGGTAGACGGAGACAACAAGCGCGGACTCGGAGTCACGGCCGTACTGCTCACCGTAATGATCGGGATCGATCAGTTCGTTCTTGGCAGCGGAAATACGATTCAAAAAGAAGGATTCGCGATACTTCTTCGGATCGATGTTCAAGGCTTTCAGAATGGTTTTCATGAGGCTCTTCTGGTCGTCCGTATCGTATACCGAGAAGTTCTTCTCGTAACCGATCGCATCACAAAAACGCCTGAGCATTCTCACACAGGCGGAGTGAAACGTACTTACCCAGATGTCCTCGGCACCGTATTCCACGATGTCGTTGACACGGTCGCGCATTTCTTTCGCGGCTTTATTGGTAAAGGTAATGGCTAAGATGTGATACGGGCTGACATCATAATGATTGATCAGATAAGCAATCCGGTGCGTAATCACGCGGGTCTTGCCGGAGCCTGCTCCCGCAAGGATCAGCAACGGACCATACAGATGCTCTACGGCCATGCGCTGTTCCGGATTTAGACTGCTTGTATAATCCATGAATTCTGAAACCTTTCTGCTGTCGGATGAATCGAATGTATGTTCAGTTTATCACAGAAGAGGGAAGAACGCAACAGAAGAATGGGGGCATTTTCCGCAAAGAAATCCCGCCTGAAGAGAGCCCTTTTTTATTGACACATGGTTTTTAATACTATATAATATCCTTTACCGGCATCAACATATGTGTGCATCCTTACCGGATGCGAGACGGGGTCGGAATATGGCGCGCGGATGCCCTGCGGCATCGGATAAACAGGAAACATTTTTCGAGGAGAACGGCTGTGGACAGACAGTGGAAGTACTATCTCAGAAAGCTGGAAGAAAACATTCAGGAAACGAATTATATCGGACCAAACGATATTCCGAATATTGACCTGTACATGGATCAGGTAACGAAATTTCTGGACGAGCATCTGGAGCAGTCCAAGCGTTATGATAACGACAAGCTGCTCACGAAGACGATGATCAACAACTACACGAAGAACAATCTTCTGCCGAGCCCGGTTAAGAAGAAGTACAGCAAGGACCATATGTACCTGCTCGTGTTCATCTATTACCTGAAGAGCTTTCTGAGCATCAACGACGTGCAGCACATCGTAGGTCCGATGAAGGACATGTTCTTCGGGGAAGACAGCGAAATCGACCTGGCCACGATCTATAAGAAAATCTTCGAGATGGAGTCGGTAGTCGGCAACGATCTTGCGAAAGACGTTATGAAGAAGTTCGACCGCTCGAAGGGCGTATTCAAGGACGTGAAGGATCCCGAGGCGAAGGAGTTCCTTTCCATCTTCAGTTTCATTTCCATGTTAAGCTTTGACGTATATCTGAAGAAACAGATGATCGAGCAGATCATTGATGACCTTCTGATGACGGAGAAGGGCGATAAGAAGGAGAAGAAAGAGAAGAAAAAGAACGATTCCGACGGCGCAAAGAACGACAAGGCGGATAAGTAATCAATGAAAAAAGCCCGTGAACTTGTCACGGGCTTTTCCTGTGTCTGATTCCGTTCTTATGATTTGTCCATCCTGGAAAATGCAATCTTATATCCGTCTTTGCCATAGACGAGAGAGCGGTTTACACGGCTTATGGTGGATGTGGACGCTCCGGTCTTCTCGGCAATGTCAAGATAAGTCCTGTTCTCGGTGAGCATATGTGCAACTTCGAGGCGCTGGGAGATAGAAAGCAGCTCGTTGATCGTGCAGACGTCTTCAAAGAAGGCGTAGCATTCATCAATGGTCTTCAGGGTGAGAACGGCTTTGAAGAACTGGTTTACTTCTGCAGTATGAATATCTTTGCCCATAATGTGCCTCCTGTCGGTATTTGTTTGGCATATTCACATTGTAACACTTCACAGAGCGAAAGTAAAGGGATATCTTAGAAACCCGGGACATTCGTAAAGAGAATGTATTCCGGAATATTCAATATAAGGGGAATTTATGAAAAAAGGCGATTTGATCAAAGGAACCGTAACGGAGACACATTTTCCGGACAGAGGAACGGTTGTCGTAGAAGGAAAGAAGATCCGCGTGAAGGGTGTTCTTCCGGGGCAGGAGGTACTGTTTCGTTTAAAGCGGAACGGCGCCGAGAAAGCAGAAGGAGAACTGAAAGAGGTATTGACGCCTTCCGAAGAGGAAACGGCGGTTCCGCCATGCCCGCAGTTCGGAATCTGCGGAGGTTGTGCCCTGCAGACGCTTCCGTATGAAAAGCAGCTTGCACTGAAGGAGGACCACATCCGCAAACTGCTCCTGCCGGTAATCCGCTCGAAGGAATGCGAGTTCCTGCCGATTTTAGGGAGCCCCCGGGAGTATGCATACCGGAATAAGATGGAATTTTCCTTCGGGGATGAATACAAGGACGGACCGATGACGCTCGGGCTTCACAAGAAGCACAGCATGTTCGATATCGTTCCGGCGTCGCACTGCGCCATTGTGCACCCGGATGTGCAGAAGATCATTGCTGCGGTCCGTGATGCAGCCGCCAAATCCGCCATTGATTTCTACCACCGTACTACCGGGCAGGGATTCTACCGCCATCTTCTTGTAAGAAGAGCGGAGAAGACCGGTGAAATCCTCGTCGACATCATAACTTCTACACAAGTAGAATCAAACATTTCCGAGATTTGTGACGCTTTGTTAGACCTTCCGCTTGAGGGCCGTATCGTCGGGATTCTGCACACGGTGAACGACTCCGTTGCAGACGCAATCCGCGATGACGGGACGGAAATTCTGTACGGGCGCGACTGGTTTGACGAGGAGCTGCTGGGGCTTCGGTTTAAAGTGAGCACATTTTCCTTCTTCCAGACCAATTCGCTTGGCGCGGAGGTGCTGTACTCCGTTGTGCGCGACATGGTCGGTGAAACGAAGGACAAGGTCATCTTTGATCTGTATAGCGGAACGGGCACCATCGGACAGATTCTCGCGCCGGTTGCGAAGAAGGTGATCGGCATCGAAATCGTGGAGGCGGCCGTAACCGCGGCGAAGGAAAATGCGAAGCGGAACGGTCTTACAAACTGCGAGTTCCTCGCGGGCGATGTTTTAAAGAAACTGGACGACATTACGGACAAGCCGGACTTTATTGTCCTTGACCCGCCCAGAGAGGGCGTTGTTCCGAAAGCGCTTCAGAAGATCATCGATTACGGTGTAAACGGAATGGTATACATCTCGTGTAAGCCGACATCGCTGGCGGCTGACCTCGAGGCCCTGCAGGACGCCGGCTACCGCGTGGTCAAAGTCCAGCCCGTCGACATGTTCCCGCAGACGCCGCACGTCGAGACTGTGGTAGGACTACAACGCACAAATACCTGACAAGGGAAAGGAAAAGGCAAATATCTTTTCAGAAGGAAACAACATGGAGATACTTGAACGCTTTCCGGGCGTAAGCTGTGCCTACAGGGACGCCGCCGGAAGAGAAACTCTGAAATACTATGGATTGGCCGATACGGAGCATACCATTCCTGTGGATGGGGACACATCCTTTCCGGCCTGTTCGATTTCGAAGTTTATCACTGCGATAACGGTGATGAAACTGGAGGAGCAGGGCCTTCTCCGAATCGACGAGCCGGTCAACCGCTATCTTTCTGAGTGGAAGCTGCTTACGGCGGACGGAACGGAAAGCGACGCGACGATACGGTCGCTCCTCAGTCATA